>JBQCJM010000051.1:0-10348 GCA_051952715.1 Flavisolibacter sp. | reverse complement strand
TCATTATAATTGTCAAAATCTCCGTTCTCTCCCTCTGGCTTAAAATATTTGCCTAACAATGCTTTAGCCAGCACAACATTTACAGGAAGGTGTGTATATGGATTGAATGTTTCAACTAAAACATAGTCAATGTTTGGCCCTACAGTTAATCCCAAATTAGAAGGCAGCGTCCAGGGCGTTGTGGTCCATGCTAAAAAGAAAACCTCTTCTGTACCACCATCAAAAAGAAATTCGGATTGCTCGTTTTTTTTTGCCTTAAACATTGCTACTGCACTGGTATCTTTTACATTTTTATAAGTGCCCGGCTGGTTCAATTCATGTGAGCTTAAGCCGGTACCGGCAGCAGGTGAATAAGGCTGAATAGAGACACTTTTATACAGCAGTCCTTTTTTATACAACTCTTTCAGGCACCACCAAAGTGTTTCGATGTATTCGTTTTTAAACGTGATGTAAGGATGCTGCAGGTCAACCCAATAGCCCATTTTGGTGGTTAGCTCATCCCATTTATCCTTATAGCGGAGCACCGCTTCGCGACATTTTTGATTATACTCGGCAATAGAAATTTTTTTGCCAATATCTTCTTTGGTGATACCTAATTCTTTTTCTACACCCAATTCAATAGGGAGACCATGCGTGTCCCAACCCCCTTTGCGCTGTACTTTAAAACCCTGCATGGTTTTATAGCGGCAAACCAGGTCTTTCAACGTTCTGGAAATAACGTGGTGAATACCAGGCATACCATTGGCGCTGGGCGGGCCTTCGTAAAACACAAAAGGCTGGGCGCCATCCCTGATCTCAATACTTTTCTGAAACGCATTTTCCTGATCCCACCGTTGTAACACTTCTTTTTCTATGGCAGGCAAATTCAAATGCTTAAACTCTTTATAACGACTGGCCATAAGGGCTTTTCACTTAATTTAAAAAATGGCTGCAAAGGTAGGAAAGAAAGCGCATTGCTGATGGCATGTGTGGCCCTGGCATTAGTTGGAGAATCAGACGCCGGATTTTCTTTAGGCAGGAGAAATGGTGAAAGTTTCCATCCGAATCCGGGTTTATCAAAGGAGATTTCCTTCATCCTGCAGTGTCAATTGAGATTGACGGCTCCACAGTTTTCCTGCTTCCGTAACCTGTTTTTCCCAATCCGGCATTTTACAAAAGATGTCGTCCCTTCTCTTTGCAAAAAATTTGAACCGTGAGAAAAATTTGTGTTTTACCGCTCCTGGCTTTTAGTTTAAACGGATTTGCCCAAACAGAATTTTCATTTACAGCTCAATTAAACTCTTTTGCTGAAGAGATTTCCAATGGAATTATTTCCGGACATATTACTACAACAGATGATCATCCTGCCGCTTTTGTAACCGTTGCGGTTAAAGGCACTAATAAGTTTACTACCACAGATGAAAACGGCATTTTTATTATTAAAAATGTAAAAGAAGGCGTTTATACTTTGGAAATATCTATGGTAGGGTTGAAGAAGATCGAAAAAACAGTGGAAGTAAAAAAAGATAAAGAAACCACTGTTGCCATTTCACTTGAGGAAGACGCCAGGCAACTGGCCAATGTAATTATCTCGGCAAGAAAAAGCCTGAATGAGAAACCTGTATCTATTGGCAAAGTGGCCATTGACCCGATGGATCTGCCTCAAAGCGTAAGTACAATCGGGCAAAATACCATTCGTGAGCAACAGGCTTTACGCTTAAGCGATATTATCAGGAACGTAAATGGCGTATACGCCACTAATAACCGTGGTAATGTGCAGGAAGGATTTGGTGCCCGTGGCTACAGTTTATCGAGTACTAACTTATTCAAAGACGGTTTCCGGGTGAACTCAGGTGTAATGCCTGAAGTCAGCGCTTTGGAAAAAGTAGAAGTGCTTAAAGGTAGCGCCGCCATTTTATATGGACAGGTGGCGCCGGGCGGCGTAGTGAATATGGTAACCAAAAAACCCAAATTCGATTTTGGCGGCGAAGTAGCTATGCGCATCGGCAGCTACGATCTTTATAAACCAAGCTTTGACGTTTATGGTCCTGCCGGTTCCACTATCGCTTATCGTGTAAACGGAACATTTGAAAGTGCGAACAGCTACCGCAACGTTGTTAGCTCCAAACGTTATTATGTCAATCCTTCTTTGCTGTTTAAATTGGGAGAGAGGAGCGAATTGCTTGTGCAAGGCGATTATTTAAGACACGAGTTTACGCCGGATTTTGGCATTGGTTCTGTCGGTAATACCAAAATTCCCCATTTGCCCCGCTCAACATTTTTAGGAGCCATATGGAGTTATAATACGACACAGCAAACCACCGCAAGCACTTCTTTCAAACACCGGTTCAACAAAGCATGGACATTGGATGCTGCTGCTTCTTATCAATATTATACACGGGATTATTTTTCTACCGAAAGAATACAAGCCGATGCTAACGGAGATTGGGCAAGACCTTTGGGCAAAATAAACTCCGGAGAAAATTATTATGCAGCGCAGGTCAACCTAACTGGTAAGTTCAAAACAAAATCTGTTGAACATATTTTGTTGACAGGTGTTGATGCCGACAGGTCGATCACCAGCAATTATGATTACAGTTTTCCCGACGCAGGTTTTGGCGATAAAATTTATGATAAGATCAATATTTTTGACTTCAATAAATACCCGCAGCGCACCGACATACCGGAAGCTACTGCCATTAGAAAGAGGGAAGCCCCTATCAACCGCTTTGGCGCTTATGTGCAGGACTTGCTGAAGGTTTCCCCTAAGTTCAATGTATTGGCGGGCATAAGATGGTCGTATGTGAAAACAGCAGGCATTGATTCTACAACGCTTTCAACCGGTGTTACCACAACAGGCGAAACACGCAGCGACAAAGCGTTTTCGCCAAGACTAGGCCTGGTGTACAAACCCACACAAACCACTTCTTTATTCGCCAGCTATGCCAGTTCATTTAACGTAAACACTGGACAGGATATTTATGGCAATCCGCTTGATCCTTCTGTTATTGATCAATATGAATTATGTATTAAAAATGATTTCTTCCAGGGAAGATTATCTGCCAATGTAACTGTTTACCGTATCGTCAACAACAACCTTGCACAAACAGCGCCTTATGATAAAGATGGACTTGAAAACAGCAATACTTCTATTAAAATGCTATCAGGACAAACCACCAGTGATGGTGTAGAAATAGATCTGGCAAGCCATCCCCTTCCGGGTCTTTCTCTTTTAGCCGGATATAGCTATAACTATATGCGCTACACTAAAACCGATTCGGCAAAAGGCAACTTTATAGAAGGTGAAAGACTGGTCAACAATCCGGCACATACAGCAAATGCCAGCATATTTTATACGTTTACCAAGTACGCATTAAGAGGCTTCAAAATAGGTGCTACGGCTGTTTATATGGGCAAACGCATTGGAGGATGGAACAATACGGTTGCCCAAGCGCAACCCTACTCCAGGCAAATTCCGGTTGCAGGCTATAGCACAATCGATGTAACAGCAGGTTACACGTATAAAAAGATCAGTGTGCTGGCTAAAGTTTCCAATGTTACCAACACGTTGAATTATTATGTTCACGAAAACTACAGTATCAATCCTATTCCACCCCGGCAATTTGCAGCCACTGTTTCGTATAGATTTTAAATAACCCTGTTTAAAGAGGCAAAGCATTTTGCTTTGTCTCTTTTTATTTTTTATTGTCAACCCATGAAGCTTTTTTTTCGCCGCATTCATTTGTACCTCAGCCTTGCAGCCGGATTAGTGATACTAACAGCCTGCCTTACAGGAGCTATTTTGGTTTTTGAGAAAGACCTTCAAATGTCTTTTTATAAAGAAAGATATTTTGTAAACGAAGGAAATAACAAACTGCCTACAGTGCAGTTAACACAGTTTGTAAAAGATAGTTTTCCTCCTGCAAAGATCAATGGCATAAAAGTATATGAAGATGCTTTGCGGTCGGCAGAGATCAATGTAAGCTTTGCCTCGAAAAAAGAAACAAAGCCTGCAGATCGGCAGGCCGGTTATACCATTTTCATCGATCCGTACAATGGAAAAATTTTAGAAAAATACAATTACAAGGAAACGTTTTTTTACAACGTATTTGCCTTGCATCGCTGGCTGCTGGGCGGCAACAAAGGCGCTGGCAAATACATTGTTGGTGTTTCCACTTTGATTTTTCTTTTTGTTATTACCACAGGTATTATTCTTTGGTGGCCTAAAACAAAAAAAATCTTACAACAACGAATAAAAATTAAAAGCAATGCAGGCTGGAAGCGGCTCAACCACGATCTGCATATTGTATTTGGTTTTTACAGTGCATTATTTTTATTCATCATTGCTTTTACAGGGCTGGCATGGAGCTTCGAGTGGTTTAATAAAGGCATTTACACGATGACTAATTCGCCGCTAAAAAATCCACCGCCTCCGCAATCGATTTATATATCAAACACTAAGACTATTTCGTTTGATGAGGCGCTTGCCACAGCTAAAACAGTGTATCCCAATGCAGATTTTTATTCGCTTTCTATGCCAAAAGATTCTGTGGAAGCTGTTACTGTTGCAGTGCTAAACAAAAATGCTTTACATGAGTCAGCCACCGATGCTGTGTATGTCGATCAATATTCCGGTGTTGTGCTGGGCCAACTTGCATTTGAAGAGAGAAGTTTGGGCGCCAAAGTACGTTCCACTTTTAAACCCGTGCATACCGGGAGCATTTGGGACATGCCGTCGAAGATCATCGCCTTTATTGTGTGTTTGTTTGGCGTTAGCTTTCCTATTACGGGAACTATTATGTGGATGAACAGAACAAGGAAAAAGAAAATCGCTTCCATCAAAACAAAAGACAAAGCGATAACGGTTTAACGTGCCATACAAAGGAATGCCTATTGACCCTATTGTCATGGGTAAACAAATAATGCCGCAGCAATAGGGGCACACAGGATTTCCTTCACTTTCGCAATGCTTTATAAATCTTTATAGCACTCATCAAAACGATAACCAATCCAATCAATCCAACCAGGCCCCAGACAAAACTAACAGCCTGCTTTACGGTGGCGAGCATGACAATAGCCACTAAAAAAATAGTAGCCACTTCATTCCACACACGCAGCTTTTGCGAACTGAATTTAAACACGCCGTTCATTTGTTGCTTATAAATGGTGTGCAAAGAAAAATGATAAGCATATAAAAGTATAACGAAACAAAGCTTCACCAAAAGCCACCGCCCTGTTTCATTAAAAAGTGTTTTATACCAATAGCCTTTCATCATTACCAAGGGCCCAAGCATCAGCGTTAAAATTGCTGATGGCCATGTAATGCCAAACCACAATCTTTTGATCATTACAGAAAACTGTTTTTGCAGAATACTTTTCTCCGGTTCTTTTTTCTGAGCAGCTTCCGCATTGTAAATAAATAAGCGTACTATATAAAACATACCAGCAAACCAGGTAACAACGAAGATGATATGCAGGGCTTTTATGTAATCGTACATGAATGAATAATGAATAATGAGTAATGAATTGCTTAAAGTCGCAGGGTTCTTATCCTATCAATCCTGTTAGTTGTTTGAATGTGCTTATAAGATACATTCCCAATTGTTGTAATTCTTCTTTTGTTTTATAACTCAACTCGTGAGCAATATCTATGGCTGTATCTACTTCGATAACCAATCCTCTTGAAATTTCAAAGAAACATTTTCTCTCTGTTTCCGATTTTCTGGAGCAACCTTCTGCAATATTAAGATGCACAGAAAGTGCTGCTCTTCTTATCTGCTGAATCATAGCAAACCGTTCTTCTATTGGAAAATCTTTTGTAATCCTGTAGCATCCCAAGGTAAGTTTCTTAGACTGCTCAAAAACAGGCGTTTTAGTATGTGCTAACTGCAAAAACATGGTTTTTCTATTAAAGATAACACCACGCTGTAAACGTCCCCTTCATTACTGATCACTCAATACTGATCTCCCTCACCCATTTAGCAATAGCTCCTATCCATAATGGATGTACATTCAAACAGGGAATCATTTCAAATTGTTCGCCGCCATTGTGCAGAAAAATTTCTTTTCCTTCTATTGCAATTTCTTCCAGTGTTTCCAGGCAATCGCTTACAAAGGCAGGGCACACTACCAGCAGTTTCTTAACACCTTCTTTTGGCAATTCGGCCAAACGTACTGCTGTATAGGGCTGCAGCCAGGGATCTCTTCCCAAACGTGATTGAAAAGAAAAACTCCATTTTTCTTTTGGAATTTGTAATCGTTCTACCACCAGCTTTGTAGTAGTCCAGCATTGATGGCGATAACAATATTGATGCGCTTCTGAAGGCACCTCGCAACAGTTCGGCACTTTCAGGCAATGATGTCCAGTTACGTCTCCTTTATAAATATGTCTTTCCGGAACACCATGATACGAGAACAAAATTTGATCATACTCATTTTTCAAATAGGGCCTTATACTTTCGCACAGCGCATTTAAATAGTCTTCGTTATTGTAGTAAGGCTTTATGGTAGTAAGTTTAAACCTATATCCGCCTTTTTTATATTCTTCTTTAGCATATTCCACCGCGGTTTCGTAGCTGCTCATGGCATATTGCGGATACATAGGCACTGCGATCACTTCTTCCAGGTCAGGATTTTTTTGAAGCAGTTCATCAAAAGCAGCTTTAGGCGAAGGGTTGCCATAACGCATGGCAATGGCCACAGGCTCATTCATTTCTTTTTGCAAAGCGTCACGCAACTGTTCTGAAATGACAATAAGCGGTGAGCCTTCTTTTGTCCAAATAGATTTATATGCTTCCGCCGATTTCGGCGCCCTGAAAGGAACGATAATGCCTTTTACCAGCAAGGCCCGGAACAACCAGGGCTTGTCGATCACCCGTTCATCCATTAAAAATTCGTCAAGATATCGCCTGACATCTTTTACTTCGGTAGAATCGGGTGAACCCAGGTTCATGAGGACAATTGCTCGCTTCATAAAAACATCAAAAATAATAAGACAGATCAAAGCAAAAACATAATTCTACCTACAACCGCTTATTTCAATTGGGACTTAACTTCGCTGCAATTAAAGCTTTCAATTGATACAGTCATATTGCCAATTGGTGTTCCTCATTGTGCAAGCTGATGAAAATCAGGCGCTGAAATGACAGATCAATGACATTCATTTTAGATTATTGAAACTTGTAAAACTACTTTTGCGCTGTGAATGTTGATGAAGAAATGAACGCTCAGTATTTCAAGAACATATCAAATTTTTACGTAGCAGGAATTAATTATAAAAAATCGGACGCTTCTGTTCGTGGCCAATTTGCTATTGGCGCCGAACAATATACTGCCATTTTAGAAAGTGCATTGGCGCAAGGTTTAAATGAGATTTTTGTGCTTTCTACCTGCAATCGCACCGAGATCTATGGTTTTGGCTATTGCAGTCATCAGTTAGTAGAGTTGTTGTGTTCTCAAACGGTAGGTAGTGTAGAAACCTTTAAGCAGTCGGCGTATATTAAAAACGGTGCAGAAGCAATTGAGCATGTTTTTAATGTGGGTGCCGGGTTAGATTCGCAAATTTTGGGAGATTATGAAATTGTAGGCCAGCTAAAAACAGCCGTTAAATTTTCAAAAGAACACGGATTTGTTGGGGCTTTTACGGAGAGGCTAATCAACTGTGTTCTACAATCTTCCAAATTAATTAAGAACAATACAGCGTTAAGTGGTGGAACGGTTTCCGTTTCTTTTGCTGCCGTGCAATACATACGCAATAAAGTAACCAAGCCTTCTGACAAAAGCATCTTATTATTAGGCGTTGGTAAAATTGGCCGCAATACGTGTAAAAACATGGTTGATTACCTGGAAACAAGAAACATTACTTTAATCAATCGTTCGCCGGAAAAAGCAAAAGAGCTTGCAGGTGAGTTAGGACTGCAGCAAGCCTCAATAGAAAATCTAAGATCAGAAATTGCCAAAGCCGATATCATTTTAGTAGCTACCAATTCTCCCGAGCCCACTATTTTAAAAGAACATTTGGAAGGTCAAAATGAAAAATTGATCATCGACCTTTCTATTCCATATAATGTGGAGGCTGCGGCGCAACAATTATCCAATGTGCAGTTGGTAAATGTGGATGAACTTTCTAAGTTGAAAGATGAAACACTGAAAATGCGTTTGGCGGAAGTGCCTCAAGCAAAGGCCATTATAGTAGAAGTGATGGATGAGTTCAGCGAATGGTGCGAAATGCGCAAGCATGTGCCCATGTTGAAGGACTTAAAAATAAAATTAAAGGAACTCGTAAGTTACCACGAGCATTTATATACCACAACCACCTGCCCCAAAAAATTAGAAGTGTATATACAACGTGTATTGAACGAAACTGCCGGGAAGGTGAAGATTCAAAACCAACGCGGTTGTCAGTACCTTGCAGCGCTGAACGATTTTATCAACGCAAAAAATTAATGCAAAAAGTTTTACGAATTGGAACACGTGACAGCCAGTTAGCTGTGTGGCAGGCTACATTAGTGCAGGACCTGTTGAAAAAACAAGGCGTTGCGTCTGAGCTGGTGTACATGAAAAGCGAAGGCGATGTGGATACTGTGACACCTTTGTATGCATTAGGCGTAACGGGTGTATTTACAAAAACTTTAGACGCTGCTTTGCTGAATGATCGCATTGATATTGCTGTTCATTCCATGAAAGATGTGCCGGTGCAATTGGCACAGGGAATACAACAAGCGTCAGTTTTAAAAAGAGCTTCGCACAAAGACATTTTTGTTTATAAGAATGAAAAAGACCTTGCGCAATTAGGCTTCGTCAATAATCAATGGACAATAGTCAATAAGGAAGATCCATTCAACACTCACCATTCACCATTCACCATTGCCACCGGGAGTGTAAGAAGAGTTGCGCAGTGGCTGGATCGCTATCCGAACCATAAAATTGAAAACCTTCGCGGAAACGTGAACACACGCTTGCGAAAGCTGGAAGAAAACAACTGGAACGGAGCGGTGTTTGCCGCAGCAGGATTGGAAAGAATTCATTTACGTCCGCAAAGATCAATTGATCTGGATTGGATGTTGCCTGCGCCGGCGCAAGGTGCCATTATGATTGTGTGCAGGGAAGAAGATGATTATACATTTAATGCCTGCCAGCATTTCAACGATGAGGCAACCGCTTTATGCACAAAAATTGAAAGAGACTTTTTGAGTGGATTGTTAGGTGGTTGCTCCACTCCCATTTCTGCCTTGGCAGAAATAAAGAATGGAGATGTGATTTTCAACGGCAATGTGGTGAGTCCGGATGGAAAGCAAAAAGCCGAAATCAAAAAAACAATTGCTCTTGCAGACTCCGCTAATTTGGGAATGACAGCAGCAAAAGAAATTTTATTGGAAGGCGGCAATGTTATTGTTGAACGAATTCGCAATAAAGGACTAACCACCAATGGCGAAGCATAAAGTTTTAAGCACAAAAAAACTGGAGCCTTCGCTGATTGAAAAAGCGAAACAAAGTGGTATTGAAATAATCAAACAAGAGGCTATTGCTGTACATCCAATTCTTTCAAAAGAAAAACAAGATGAAGTAAATTTCTGGGCATCAAACCAACATCTTCATCCGGTCATTTTCACAAGCGCCAATAGTGTTGAAGCCGTTCAATATCATCTGAAGCAAGAAGATAATTGGGTTGCTCCCAACTGGAAAGTATTTTGTATTGGCGGCAAAACCAAAGAAGTGTTGAGTGCTTTTATTCATCCGGAAAATATTTTGGCGACGGCAGATTATGGAAAAGACCTTGCTGAAAAAATAATAGAAAATAGTGTAAAGGAAGTTGTGTTTTTCTGTGGCAACAGGCGAAGAGATGAATTACCAACCATCTTACAAAATGCAGGCGTAACGGTGCATGAAGTAATGGTGTACGATACGATTGAAACTCCTATTGCCGCAAAGGATGATGTGGATGGTGTTTTATTTTTTAGTCCAAGTGCGGCGCAAAGTTTTTTTTCTGTCAATCAACTAAAGAAGAGCGTTGTTTGTTTTGCCATTGGCAAAACTACTGCTGATAGCATTGCCGATTTTACCGACAATAAAATAGTTACAAGCGAATCACCAAGCCAGGAAATGATGCTGGCTTCGGTGCTGTTTTATTTTGAGCACAGCAACTGTTATGAGTGAGGATTGCACGATGCTGTGTAATGATAAGAAAGTACAAATGAGTGACACAACAGAAGGTGATAGTAGCAATACAGCTTAGTACAAAAAATATCGGACAAGGGACAAGAAATATTGAATAACGAGGTAAATGAACGATAAACAAGAAACTAGAAACAAAAGTTATGAGCCAACTAAAAAATGATTTGTTATTAAGAGCACTGCGTAAAGAAAAAGT
>JBQCJM010000050.1:0-31989 GCA_051952715.1 Flavisolibacter sp. | reverse complement strand
TTTTTTTTTAACATTTTTTTTGGGTTTGCGGTTGTTTCTTTACTTAAATTCGGGTGTAGTCTTTCATTATCTCTTTTTTTTTTGGGTTTAATTTTAAATCAGCCATACCAATCTCAAGTACCAGGCGAATCTCAAAAATTTCTTTCAAGGTCTCCTGGTCTAGTATGTGAGGGTTCATACTCTTGCTCATCATGCCAAACAGGTCGGGACTGGTAATGACAGAACCTTTTTTCTTTTTCGATTCAATAAGGCCCATAATGCGCAGTCTTGTCAAAGCCTCTCTCACTACTGTGCGGCTCACGCCAAGCGTTTCGGCCAGTTCAATTTCCTTTGGAATAACGTCGCCTACAGCCAGTTTGCGTTCCTGCAAAAGCTCTACAAGGCTGGCTTCAACCTTATCAACTAAGGAACTGGTGTCAACAGATTTAAGCGTTTCTTTAATGGCAGGTAAGTTCATAATATGTAATACTTATTCAAAGCTAATCAATTTCTTTTTTTACAGCGGCGAACAATACTGTTGGTATAAGCAGCTTTATTTCAACAAGATAAAAATTTTTTCAAAAAAATTTGGCCGGTGTCATAAAAACGTTCTAATTTTATTATGTCATACATAATACTCACCTTAATTAAAATTGCTTCGTATGAAATCTGCTTTTTGGAAAGTTTGGCTATTGCTTGCTTGCTTTCTTATTGCTGCGCCGGGTTGGTCGCAGACAAAAAAAATTTTGGGTAAAATTCTTTCGGCAGAGGACAATCAGCCTCTTGCCGGTGTTAGTGTTACTGTGAAAGGAAAACCGGTTGGAACACAAACAAATTCAAATGGAGAGTTTTCCATTGAGGCCGCCCAGGGCGATGTGTTGGTTTTTTCTTATGCTGGTTATACACCGCAGGAGGTAACGGTAGGAAATGCGTCAACAGTTGACCTATCCTTAAAATCGGATGCCGGTAAATTAGGTGAGATAGTGGTGGTGGGCTACGGTACGCAAAGCAGGAGAAATGTTACCAGCGCCATTTCAAAACTGGACGCAAAGGTTTTAGAAAATGCTCCCCGTGCAAACGTTGGTAGCGCATTACAGGGAACCGTTTCAGGTTTACAAGTTGTGAATGCTACGGGACAACCAGGTGCAGCACCCTTAATTTTATTAAGAGGCGGAGCTTCAATCAATAGCCCTGGCGCTCCTTTGGTTGTAATTGATGGCATCATCAGATCATATAATGACATTGCGTCGGAAGACATTGCTTCTATCGAGTTGTTGAAAGATGCCGCTGCTACTGCTATTTATGGTGCAAGAGCCAATAATGGCGTTATTCTGATTACCACCAAGCAAGGCAAGTCAGGCACAGCCCAGATTTCTTATAAGTTTACAGGCGGTTACAATAAAAGAAGAGATGGTTACAATTACCTGAATGCGCATGATTTCATCTACTATAACAGGTTAGGTAATTTCAACTCTGGCAGAACTTTAGCACAGGTTAATAGCTCAAGAGGATATGGATTGCTAACAAGCGCTGCCGATTTAGCTGTTTTTGATATCAGAAGCTATGACGCCACCACTTCAAATCTTTTGAATATGGGTTGGGATACGGTTGGTGACCCCTACGGCGGAACAATTATTTTTAAAGATCATAGCGGAGAAATCGAAAATATTGTATTCAGAAATACGCATACGCAAGATCATTACGTGAATGTTGTTGGTGGTAACGATAAAGGAAAATATTTTGCCAGCTTCGATTATTACAAAGAAGACGGCGTTATTGTAGGTTCAAACTATAAACGTTATTCAGGCGTGCTGAATGGATCTTATAAAGTAAAACCTAATGTAGAAGTAAGCACAGGCGTAAATCTATCTACTTCATCTCAATTGGGTGTGAACGGCAGTGAAGTAAATAACTTATACAGAAATCTTACTTTATGGCCAACCATGAATCCATGGTTAGATTCAGCCAAAACAAAACCTAATCCCGGCAATGGTGTCAATGACGGCAACCCGCTTTATTGGTTAGGCAAACAAGACAGGAGCGACGAAGTAAACAGAATTACAGTGAACGGTTCAGTGAAATGGGATATCATTCCTGGTTTGTATGCAAAGGCTTCAGGGTCTGCTTATTTATTCGAACAAATAGACCAGGGTTTTCAAAGAGCAACCCAGTCTTATGCAAACATTTTCTCTACTCCCCCTTCTTTCAATACCAGCAGGGGCTCTTACGCCTACAATGGAAGAGATTTTCAACAGCAGTATAATGCTATTATTAATTACGATAAAACCTTTGGAGGCAAACACCATATCAACCCAATGTTGGGCGCAGAATATTTTGGAACTAAGCACCTTGAAATGCAGGTTGCAGGGTCAAATGCTCCAACCGATGATATCTCCACTGTAAATGCTGCTACTACTTTTAATGCCGGTAGTAATTATTCTTCAAAGTCAGAATATAAAATCATTTCAACTTTCGGCAGATTAAACTACGACTATGATCAGCGTTATTTATTAACTCTGGTTTTTAGAGAAGATGGAGTTTCCAGCCTGGCAAAAGATAATAGAATTGGTTTCTTCCCCGGGATGTCGGCAGGGTGGAAT
This sequence comes from Flavisolibacter sp., assembly GCA_051952715.1. GTDB lineage: Bacteria > Bacteroidota > Bacteroidia > Chitinophagales > Chitinophagaceae > Flavisolibacter. The sequence goes on along the minus strand of JBQCJM010000050.1, from coordinate 29,410 downwards.
GTGCACAATGAAGCTTTCTTCCGTAATTCAGGCATCAGTAATATAATTTCTACTTTTAAGCCTCGTGTAAGCTACGGGCAAAATGGCAACGTAGCCGGGTTGGGCAGGTATGAAGTGCAAGGCGGTTATGGTAATGTTGGTTTATACAATGGTACTGCAGGCTTTTTAAATACAGGTGTTATCAACTCAAGTTTAAGATGGGAAAAAAGTAAAACAACAGACGTTGGTTTGGACGTAGGCATCTTAAATAATAAGGTTTCTATCATCTTTGATTATTACAACAGAAAAACAAGTGACCTGTTAACAAATCTCGCTTTACCCAGCTACACAGGCTTCGGATCTGTAAGAACCAACCTGGGAACTTTCCAAAACAAAGGTTATGAGTTTACCGTAAATGCCAACATTCTTAACCAGCCAAATGGTTTAAGATTAGATGTTGGTGCCAATGCTTCTTTTGTAAAAAATAAAATATTGCAACTGCCTTTTAATGGCAATGAAAAGAACAGGCAAGGGGGCATGCAGATTTACGATCCGGCCTCTGGTAAAGTTATCTGGGTAGGCGGTTTGCAGGAAGGCGGAACCTTAGGTGACATTTATGCCTTTAAACAAGTATCCATCTTTAAAGATGATGCTGAAATTGCAAAAGTTGCCGGCAATAGGGTAGACCTTGTGGCCCAAATCAGCGGTCCTAATTCAACTTATGGTACAGGTAAAATCACGCCAGGTGATGTAAACTGGTTAGATGTTGACAAGAACGATACTATTGATTCAAGAGACCAGGTTTATATTGGTAATATTAATCCAAAATGGACGGGTGGTTTTAATGCCAACCTTGCCTATAAAAGCTTTACGTTGTACACCCGTTTTGAGTTTGCTTTAGGGCATACAATTTACAATGATCTTGTAGCAAGAACATTGGGCAACTACCAGGGTACATTCAACTACATTGATTGGCAGAAAAATGCGTGGTCACCAACTAACACCGACAGTGATATTCCTAAAGTGTACTATGCCGACCAGGTTGCGGCACCATTAGGCAAGAAAAATTATACGAGAATTAATAACGCAGGCTCTGTACTTAACAGCAACAACTCCCGCTTCTATGAAAAAGGAGATTATCTCGCCTGCCGTGAGATCACTTTGTCTTACGATTTTTCAAGGTCTTTGCTGGCTAAAACACGAGTGCTTTCTCAATCGAGAATCTATGTAAGCGCCAACAATATGTTTTACGTTACCAAGTTTAGTGGTCCAACACCTGAACCACCGACATCAAGTGGTGTTGTTACAGGTGTTTATGCAGGCACTTATCCCACACCACGCACTTTTGTTTTAGGCGTACAGGTATCATTTTAAAATTTCTAACTGATTATAAATTATGAAAAAGAATATCATCTTATTAATATCTGGCCTGTCGGTGTTAATGGCAATAAGCTCTTGTTCTAAAAAATTGGACTTGGCGCCGGTCAGTAGTATCAGCGATGCTAATTTCTGGCAAACACAAGACCAGGTAGATGCTTTTGTATCAGGTCTTCACAATAGATTCAGGGGAAGTACATCAGCCTTTCAATCTTTAGGAGAAATGCGTGCCGATATTTTTGGCACAGACCCGGGTTCTAGTTCTGTATTTACAGGTGAGGCCACTCAAGGCGTCGAACGTTTGTGGACAAACAACCTTGATTTAGATAATTCTGGGGTATCAAATTACGGTGGCTTTTACAGCAATATCAACCAAATCAATTTGCTCATTAGTAAACTAAACGCAGGTGTGCCTGTTACCGATGCCAGTAAGAATTACTATCTCGGTATTGCTTATGGTATGAGAGCTTTCTATTATTTTCAAATGTATAGAAGCTGGGGAAAAGCCATCATTCAAACTGAGCCAACAACTTCGTTTGATATTTCAAATCTGGCAAAAGCAGCTTCCGGCGAAGATGAAGTATTAAAGCTGATTAAGGACGACATTGATAAATCTGCCGCGGCATTTGGAAATGATTACAGTTTCAAAAATCAAAAAGGCTATTGGTCAAAATCTGCAACACTTATGTTAAAAGCAGAAGTGTATTTATGGACAAGTTATAGAGGTGGAGGAAGTGCCGATGCTACTGTTGCTAAAAATGCTTTGACCGACATTCAAACAAATGTGGGAAGCCTATCGTTGCTACCATCATTTGCCAATGTATTTGCATCAAATAACAAAGGCAACAACGAGATCATTTTTGCTATCCGCAATAAGCTTGATGAAGCGCAATTACCATTTGCAGGAACCTTCTTTCCCCAAACAGGTTTGATCATTAACTTTTATGATTCAGTTGGCAATCGCAAGTTTAATGTAACTACCGATAACTGGGGTGGTTTATTAAGAGCACCAGTAATGATCTCAACTTTTAGAAGATTTGATGATAGGGATTCAAGAAAATGGGCAACGATTACAGCGGCATATAATTTAGTTGGTGGCAACTATCAGATTGCAGGTGCATTTGTAAGCAAATACCAGGGCGAGCAAGTTGCAGGTAGCAGGCAATACACGAACGATTTTCCCATTTATCGCTATGCCGATTTGCTTTTAATGCTGGCAGAAGCAAAAGTAATTTTGGGTGAAGATCCTTCAGCGGAAATCAATGCGGTACGACAAAGGGCTTATGGTACTTATTATGATGCTGCCACTATTGGTTATCCCAACCAGGCAATTGATGCTGATCCTAAAGAAGCCATTTTGCAGGAACGTTATTTCGAATTTATTTTCGAAGGAAAAAGATGGTATGATTTAAGAAGGATGGGCGATAACTATGTGTACAAATACACAACCGTGCCTTCTTCACAATCATACAAATTACTTTGGCCGATTGATAGAAATACATTGACCAATAACAGGGCTTTGGAGCAAACACCAGGCTATCCTAAATTTTAAGTTTTCTGTACCCTGAGGTTCAAAGCTCTCGGGATATTAAAAGCTCTCAAAATGAATTTCTCATATAGCAGTATAGCAATCATCACCGGGGATAATCTTGTCCCTGGATTTTATTTCTTTTCTTAATTTTCTTATTTCAATAAAATGACTACTACATCTAACCAACATTTACAGGGACTGATTGCAGCACCTTTTACACCCATGCAAAAAGATGGCTCTCTTAATCTGGCAATTATCCCTGGTTATTACCAAATGTTGAAAGCGAATGGTGTTACCGGAGCTTTTATTTGCGGTTCCACCGGCGAAGGCGTTTCCATGACCACTAAGGAAAAAATGGCCGTGGCTGAAGCATGGGCCTCGTGTACTAAATCCGATCCTGATTTTAAAGTAATGACCCTATTGGGCGGCACCTGTATTTCCGACTGTAAAGACCTGGCAAAACATGCCGAAGAAATCGGCTTGTATGCAGTTTCTTTTACAGCACCTTTTTATTTTAAGCCGGCCAATGTTGACATGCTGGCCAAAGCCTGTGCAGAAATTGCAGCAGTAGTGCCAGATATGCCTTTCTACTATTACCACATTCCTGTGCTTACAGGTGTAAACTTTTCGATGTACGATCTGTTGCAGGCAGTAGATGAAACAGTTCCCAACTTTGCCGGCATCAAATACACGCATGAAGATTTTATGGATTTTTTATCCTGCCTGCATTTTCGAAATGGTAAGTACGATATGCTGTGGGGCAGAGATGAAAACATGTTATCAGCATTGGTGCTGGGAAGCAAAGGCGCTGTAGGTAGTACGTTCAACTATGCAGCGCCGCTTTATTACAATTTAATAGAAGCGTTTAACAATGGTGATTTAAAAAATGCGCAACAACTGCAACAACAATCAATTGATATGATTCGCCTGCTGGGCAAATATGGTGGAATTGCAACAGGTAAAGCATATATGAAATTGATAGGTGTTGATTGTGGCGAGTTTCGCCTGCCTGTTAAAAATATGAATACTGAACAATTAGAACGCTTCAAAGCAGACGTTGAACAATTAGATTTCAGTAGCTTTTCATCGCGGCTGCCATCAAAGCTTACCGCCTAAATAAAATGAATCGATTAACGACATTTCTTCTTTCTATACTCATGTTTTTTTCTTTCTCTTCTTTGGCACAAAAGAAGCAGGCTATTGCTTTGCAATGGAGAATAGCGGGTGAACTGCCTGTTGCGAACGGACTTCCATCTCTGGGTATAGCCGGGCCCGTAGCGGGTGTGCATAATAACGTATTGATTGTTGGCGGCGGCGCTAATTTTCCTTATGGAATGCCCTGGCTCGGCGGTGTGAAAAAATATTATGATGATGTGTATGTCTTTCAAAAAAATAAAGACAGCATCGTTTACACCGGCCAAACATTTCACCTTCCATTTGCCTTAGCCTATGCAGCTAATTGTTCCACACCGCAAGGCATTGTTTGTGCTGGCGGCGAAAACGCAGAGGGCCTCAGTAAAAAAGTATTGTTGTTGCTATGGAATGAAAAGGCAAAAGACCTGGCTATAAAAGATCTTCCTGATCTTCCTTTTGCTGTTACTAATGCATCCATAACGTACACAAACGGACTGATTTATCTGGCTGGAGGAGAGATAGTACACGGCGTCTCTAATCACTTTTTGTCACTTGATTTAAATAATATAGAAGGAGGCTGGAAACAATTGCCTTCACTTCCCCGGTCGGTTTCGCATGCTGTGATGGTGGTGCAATCAAATGGTCATCATAATTGCATTTATTTGATTGGCGGAAGACAGAAAAAAGAAAATGCTCCAAGTGATTTATACGCTTCGGTTTTTCAGTTTGATTTTACTACTAATCAATGGACTGAAAAAAAATCGCTTCCTTATGCATTATCAGCAGGTACAGGCATCGCAACAGGCAATAATTCTATTCTTTTGTTTGGTGGCGATAGGGGAGAAACGTTTCACAAAACTGAATTGCTGATTACAGCTATCAATGCTGAAAAAGATAGTGTAAAAAAGCAACAACTCATTCAGCAAAAGGCAGCGCTGCAAGCATCGCATCCCGGGTTTAGTAAGGAAATATTGTTGTATAATACCATAGAAAATAAATGGATGAAAGACGGCTGCATTCCATTCCATGTTCCAGCCACAACCACTGCTGTTATGTGGGGCGGCGATGTAATTATTCCAAGCGGAGAGATCAAAGCTGGCGTTCGAACACCACAGATTTTAATGGCAACCCTCGGACGTTTCTAAACTTCGAGGCCTTTTCAAAACAAAACGCTGAACTATTTTAATGAATGACAAGAAAACAGGAAACGTATTAAATTTCTCTTCAGGGGTTAGAGGCACATATCCCTGGGTTGTTGTAGGACTGTTGTGGGTAGTGGCTCTGCTCAACTACATGGACAGGCAAATGCTTAGCACCATGAAGCCATCTATGCAAATTGATATTGCGGAACTGCAATCGGCTGCCAACTTCGGCTACCTCATGGCTATTTTCTTGTGGATATATGGTTTCATGAGTCCTGTGTCTGGCATCGTTGCCGATAAGTTCAACCGCAAATGGCTCATTGTAGTAAGTCTTTTTGTTTGGAGCGGTGTTACCTATGCCATGGGTTATGCTACTACGTTCAATCAGCTCTATTGGTTGCGGGCCATCATGGGTGTAAGTGAAGCCTTATACATTCCTGCAGGACTGTCGTTGATTGCCGATTATCATTCTTCCAAAACCCGTTCACTTGCCATAGGCATTCACATGACGGGGCTTTATATGGGGCAGGCCCTTGGTGGATTTGGTGCCACCATTGCAGCAGCTTATTCGTGGCATACAACCTTTCATTATTTTGGCCTTATAGGTATTGTCTATTCATTTGTTCTGATCTTCTTTTTGCGGGAGAAAAAAATTGCCGACGAAATGCATGTTGAAGATGGCGTAATGATAAAAGAAAAATCGTCACTGTTTAAAGGGTTGGGCTTGTTGTTCACCAATGTTTCATTTTGGGTCATTCTATTTTATTTTGCCATTCCCAGTTTGCCCGGATGGGGTATTAAAAACTGGTTACCTACTTTGTTTGCCAACAAACTGCATATTGATATGTCGCAGGCAGGCCCTTTGTCCACTATCACCATTGCGGCGTCTTCATTTTTAGGGGTAATTTTTGGCGGCATTTTATCGGATAGGTGGGTGCAAAAAAATATTCGTGGAAGAGTGTACACCAGCGCCATTGGCCTGGGATTAACCATTCCCTCCCTGTTATTAATTGGCTTTGGACATTCGTTGTTTAATATTATTGCTGCTGCATTTTGTTTCGGTTTTGGCTTTGGCATGTTCGACGCCAACAACATGCCCATTCTTTGCCAGTTTGTTTCGGCAAAAAATCGTGCAAAAGCTTATGGCCTTATGAATATGGTAGGCGTGTTTGCCGGCGCTTTTATCACCGATGTTTTAGGTAAGTCAACTGACGCCGGTAATTTAGGAAAGAGCTTTGCCATGCTGTCTGGAATTGTATTGGTTGCCTTAGTTATTCAACTCTATTTTCTCCGGCCTAAAGTGAATGATTTTGTTGATGCACAGCATAAAAAAAAATAAAACGTCATTGAAGAAATTTAATTTTTATGGACTAAGCTCCATTACTACTATGAAGCTCCTGTTGCGTCGCACTCTTCAACGGTGCCAACTCTTATCATCAAAGTTTTACGCAGCGAATGCAGGATTGCAGCGGCACTGTGAGCTTGCGCCTTTGCGTGAAATGAAATCTTGCAAAAAATGTGGTTCGCCATTTACAAAACTTTATGCTGTCATTTTTTTGTGTCTATTCAGTTTCATTTCGTTTGCACAAAATACATCTATCAAAATTGCCTGCATCGGCAATTCGGTTACTTATGGTTTAACGCATAAAAGTCCACAACTCACTTCTTACCCTATGCAACTGCAAAAATTATTGGGCGAAAAATTTTTTGTAAAAAATTTTGGTCATAGCGGAGCAACACTTTTGCGCAAAGGACATAACCCTTACTATAAAACAAAAGAATTTATAGAAGCACTGGCCTTTCATCCGGATATTGCTGTTATTCATTTAGGTTTAAATGACACCGATCCACGCAACTGGCCCAACTACGGTGATGAATTTGCTGCCGATTATTCGTGGCTCATTGACACGATAAGAAAAGTAAATCCCCAAGTAAAGATTTTTATCTGCAGGCTCACGCCCATTTTTAATGGTCATCCACGTTTTTTATCAGGAACCAGAGACTGGTTTTGGCAAATACAGGAACAAATTCCGCAAATAGCCAAAGCCAATACAGCCGGTTTAATAGACCTCCATGCACCAGTATATTCCCGCCCCGAATTATTGCCGGATAATCTACATCCGAACGAAGAAGGTGCTGTTATTTTAGCTAAAACAGTTTATCAAAAACTTACCGGCGACTTTGGTGAATTGAAATTGCCCACTGTGTTTGCATCACACATGGTATTGCAAAGGAATAAGCCCATAAAGTTTTATGGCACCGCCAACGCCAATGAAAAGATAGCTGTTGTTTTCAATGGAAAAAAACAAACGGTTATAACAGACGAAAATGGCAAATGGCAAACCGCTTTCCCTGCCATGCAGGCCGGCGGCCCTTTTACAGCAATTATATCATCATCCAATAAAACCATTGTGCTGGATGATATATTAATCGGTGAAGTGTGGCTTTGCTCCGGTCAAAGTAATATGGCTTTCCCTTTGAGGTCTGCAATCAACGATAAAGACGAGCTGGTGCAGGCTCAAAACAATAGAATGCTTCGTTTGTTGAACATGAAAGTGCTTGCCGAAACAGATAACACTGCTTGGGATTCAGTAGTTCTGGACAAGGTAAACAAGCTGCACTATTTTTCAGGCACATGGCAAAGGTGTGATTCACAGGCTGCTAAATCTTTTTCGGCTGTGGCTTATTATTTCGCAAAAAGACTACAACAACAATTGCATGTTCCGGTTGGATTGATTGAAGTGGCCGTTGGCGGTTCTGATACAGAATCATGGATTGACCGCTACACTATGGAACACGATGCTGAATTAGTGGATGAATTATACAACTGGCGCAGATCTGATTTTTATCAACCCTGGGTCAGAGAAAGAGCCGATACAAATTTGAAGAATAGTACGTACTCAAAACAACGTCACCCTTACGAGCCTTGCTATAATTACGAAGCGGGCATTAAACAGTTTGTAAATTTTCCAATTGCAGGCGTTATCTGGTACCAGGGAGAAAGCAATGCACACAATATTGAATTGCACGAGACTGTTTTTCCAAAACTGGTAACGAGTTGGAGAAAGCAATGGGGTTATGAATTCCCATTTTATTATGTCCAGTTATCGTCACTCAATCGTCCATCATGGACGGCGTTTCGGAACAGTCAATTGCAATTGCTTAAAACCATTCCCAACAGCGGCATGGCGGTAAGCAGCGATGTTGGCGATATAAGCAATGTACATCCCCGGCATAAAAAAGAAGTAGGAGACAGGCTTGCCCGGTTGGCTTTGCATTCTTCCTACAAACAAAAGAACATAGTGCCTTACGGGCCTATGCCTCTAAAGGCGCAAAGACAAAATAACCAGGTAGTCGTTTCATTTAACTACGCAGGCGAACAATTAAAAACAGAGGATGGAAACCCATTACGTGGTTTTATGTTGCGCAATAAAAAAGGGGAGGAACGAGAAGCCAATGCTTTCATTCAAAAAAACAAAGTGGTTATACCGCTCGATAAAAATGAAAAGCCGGTTTCTGTTTTATACGGATGGAAACCTTTTACAGATGCAAACCTTGTAAATGAAGAAAATCTACCTGCTTCCACTTTTAAAATAACTATTCAATGAAGAAACTGATTGTAAGTATAGCTGCCTTTTGTGGCGTTATTTCCGGTTTTTGCCAGGAAAAAGTTCCTGTTTTTGTTTCAGGCACCGAAGGACATAAAAGTTATCGCATTCCTGCTATCATAGGTTTGCCCAATAAACAGCTGCTTGCTTTTTGCGAAGGTCGTGTAAATGGCGCCGGCGATTTTGGTGATATCAACATTGTGATGAAACGCAGTAGCGATGGCGGCAATACCTGGACAGCTTTACAAACTATTGTAGATGCCGATTCCTTGCAGGCGGGTAATCCTGCACCCGTCGTTGATTGCACCGACCCTGCTTACCCAAAAGGAAGAATCTTTTTGTTTTACAACACGGGCAATAACCACGAAGGCGAGGTGCGGAAAGGCAATGGCCTGCGTGAAGCATGGTATAAAACTTCAACCGACAATGGCCACACATGGAGCGAAGCTGTTAATATTACCACGCAAGTACATCGTCCCAGGCAATCACGGGTAAATGCAGCTTACAATTTTACAGAAGACTGGAGAAGTTATGCCAATACACCCGGTCATGCCATGCAATTTCAAAAAGGAAAATACAAGGGAAGAATTTTTGTAGCAGCCAATCACTCTGCAGGTGATCCGCAAAAGCAGTTTTCCGATTATGCAGCACATGGGTATTATACCGATGATCATGGAAAAACTTTTCATTTGGGCGCAACGGTTGCTATGCCTGGCAGCAACGAGTCAATGGCTACAGAATTGAGTCACGATAAATTAATGATGAACAGCAGGAATCAAAAAGGAGACGTTCGTGCACGAATCGTTTCAATCAGCGGCGATGGCGGTGCTACCTGGGATACCACGTATTTTGATGAAACCTTAATAGACCCGGTGAACCAGGGAAGCATACTTACACTCGGCTCAAAAAAAGGGAAGAACATTATTGCTTTTTGCAATGCTGCCGATATAAAACGTAGAGATAATCTTACCCTACGTATTAGTTATGATGATGGAAAGACCTGGACTAAAACTTATGCGATTGATAAAAGTGTGGAAGGCAGCAAAGGTGATTATACGGCGTACTCCGATTTAGTGAAATTAAATAAGAAAAAGATTGGTGTGCTATATGAAAAAGATGGCTACAAAGAAATTGTTTTTACGGTGGTGAAATGGAGGTGAAGAGATGGAAGTTGTACGTTCTAAGTTTAAGTTGTAAGTAAAGAATTATGCAAAATGAGCTACACAAAACAAGATTTGATTGCACTGGAAGATTTTTATTCTAACCAATTATTGAGCGATACTGTTCCCTTTTGGTTTCCCCGTTCCTTTGACAAAGAACACGGTGGTTTTTTATTAATGCGTGATGCCAATGGCTCTTTGATTGACGACGACAAAGCCGTGTGGATTCAGGGCCGTGCTACCTGGTTGTTATCAACACTATACAACACAGTTGAGAAAAAGCAGGAGTGGTTGGACGGAGCTAAACTGGGTTATGAGTTTTTGAACAGGCGTTGCTTTGATGAAGATGGACAAATGTTCTTTCATGTAACAAGAGATGGAAAACCTATTCGCAAGCGCCGCTATTTTTTTTCTGAAACGTTTTATGTAATTGCTGCCGCCGCTTATGCCAAAGCAAGTGGTGACGAAGCAGCCGCTGATAATGCAAGAAGGATATTTGGTGAATGTATTGCTTATGCGACGGGTGAAAAAAAGTTAACACCCAAATTTGCCGGCACCCGCCCATCAAAAGGCATTGGCGTACCAATGATTATGATGAACACTGCGCAGCAATTAAGAGAAACCATTGGTGACGACCACTGCGATGAATGGATAGCAAAATGGATAGCAGAGATAGAAAGAGATTTTGTAAAAGATGATATTCAATGTGTGATGGAGCAGGTGGCGCCGGATGGCAGCATCATTGATCATATTGATGGACGAACACTCAATCCGGGGCATGCCATTGAAGGCGCCTGGTTTATTTTGCATGAGGCCAAACAACGCAACAATGATCCACGTTTAATTGCATTGGGTTGTAAGATGCTTGATTATATGTGGGAACGGGGATGGGATAAAGAACACGGCGGTATTTTGTATTTCAGGGATGTGTACAATAAACCCGTGCAGGAATATTGGCAGGACATGAAATTCTGGTGGCCGCATAATGAGGTCATCATCGCTACGCTATTGGCATATTTAATGACCGGCAATGAAAAATATGCACAGTGGCATAAAATGGTACATGATTATTCGTATCAACATTTTCATGATAAGCAAAATGGTGAATGGTTTGGTTACCTGCATCGTGATGGAACGATTGCGCAAACAGCAAAAGGCAATTTGTTTAAAGGTCCATTTCATTTGCCAAGGCAGGAGTGGTATTGTGCGCAAATTTTAAAGAACATTTCTTAGATAACGAATGACAAAGACTTTGGATGAAATCAATGTTGCTCACGGATTAGTTTCGAGTAGACATCCTCTGTTTGATAAAAACTATTCTGCACTTTTGCATGCTACAGAACAAAAGCAAAGTGAACAAAAATCTTTTTGAAACCTTTTCCACAAAAAAAAGTAATACAAAATTTACCTGGCTTGCAGCAGGCTTTTCATTTGCCATGCTATGGGCTTCAGCATCCACTGCAACTAAAATAGGGCTTACAGTCGCCCAGCCGTTGATCATTGCAGTGGTAAGGTTTGGTGTAGCATCTGCCATTATGTTGTTCCTGTCTCATGCGATAAGCAGGCACCGATTACCATCTGGTAAAGAATGGATGCAGTTAGCAGTTTATGGGTTGCTTAATATCACCATTTATCTTGGTTGTTATGTTGTCGCCATGCAAACCGTAACTGCAGGTATAGGAGCATTAGCTGTAGCTACTAATCCCGTGTTCATCAGTTTTCTTTCCGTATTCTTCCTTCAAAAAAAATTAACCACTTCAATCCTGCTTGCGTTGGTCATTTGTACGGCAGGGGTCATATGTGCTGCATGGCCTTTGTTCGCCGAAGCGGTTGTAACCACTCAGGGCTTGCTCATCTTATTATTTAGCATGCTCTCTTATTCAGTAGGTGCTATTTATTTTTCGGCAAAAGGATGGAGTGGTCTTCATTTGTTCACTATCAATGGCTGGCAAACTTTTATAGGCGGCGTATTGTTGTTGCCCGTTGCTTTGTGTTTTTATAAAAGTGAAGCAAACCATTTTGACAAAACATTTTGGGTATCTGTTCTTTGGCTGGCCATACCTGTATCTATTGTTGCCGTGCAACTCTGGCTTTGGCTGCTACAAACAAATGCCATCAAAGCGGGACTGTGGTTGTTTCTCTGTCCCTTGTTTGGCTTTGTGTTTGCTGCCTGGCTTACAAAAGATAGCATCAGCGTATACACATTTATAGGTGTGGCTTTAGTAATAGCAGGCCTGTTGCTCTCGCAAAAAAAGCGGGAAAAAAATAGAGAGCACTGATTACAATAGGCTGAAAAGCTTAACTGCAATTATGTAGTCAGCGGTATTGCAGCCATAAAACTTCTATCACTTCGATATATATCGGAGTACCATTGTACGCTTGTTCTTTATTAAGCCGTGTAGAAATTTTATTGCTAGGAACCTGTTGTATGAAAGTGTTGAATAGCATTGCCGAACGTACAAGAGTGCGACGCAACAGGCGACGAAAAGTAATACAATAGCACACGGCAATACTAGTGTTGTATTTACGTAACGCAGTAAACATTGTTTTGATGGTAAAAGACTTTTTCATTCTGAACACTTTTTACAATTCCCTATTTTAGCTTAACATTACAAACAATATAAAATTCTATGTCTCTCCACCTGATTGATTACGCAATTATTGTTCTTTATTTCGTTTTTGTTGTCGGTATTGGCTTACTCTTAAAAAAACGTGTCAAAACCAGTAATGATTTTTTAATGAGCAACCGGAGCATTCCGCTTTGGATCACTTCTCTCGCTTTTATATCAGCTAATTTAGGTGCCCAGGAAGTGTTGGGCATGGCAGCAAGCGGTGCCAAATATGGATTATATACAGCACATTTTTACTGGCTGGGTGCAGCCTTTGCTATGGTGTTTTTAGGCATTTACATGATGCCCTTTTATTATGGTAGTAAAGCCCGTAGTGTTCCGGAATATTTAAAGTTGCGCTTCGATGAAAAAACAAGAACTTTTAATGCGCTGACGTTTGCAGTGATGACAGTGTTCTCATCGGGTATCTCTTTGTATGCATTGGCCATGCTGATGCAGGCTTTTTTGGGTTGGGACTTTGATGTTTGCATTTGGGTAGCAGCAGGCATCGTATTAATTTATACTTATTTGGGTGGATTGACCAGTGCCGTCTACAATGAAGTATTGCAGTTCTTTTTGATTGTATTAGGCATTGCGCCACTTGTTTACATTGGCCTTAACAAGGCCGGCGGGGTGCAAGGGCTAATTCATAATGTTGATAATGCAAAATTACACCTGTGGAAAGGCATGAGCAACGCTTCTACCAATCCGATGGGAGTGGATGCTTTCAGCCTTGTATTTGGATTAGGTTTTGTGCTGGCCTTTGGTTATTGGTGTACAGATTTCCTGGTAGTGCAAAGGGCTATGATCTCCCGCAATTTAAATTCGGCAAGAAGAACACCCATTATTGCCGCTATGCCAAAAATAATAATGCCTGCCGGTGTTATTCTTCCGGGTATTATCATTCTTGCTTTGCAAAATCAGTTTGCCGGTTTTGAACTTCCCAAAAATGCCGCTGGTGATATCGACTATAACATGACGCTGCCACTGCTGCTTTCAAAGCTATATCCAAGCGGTGTTTTAGGCCTTGGCATCACTGCCCTCATTGCTTCTTTTATGAGCGGAATGGCAGGCAACGTTACTGCATTTAATACGGTATGGACTTATGATATCTACCAATCGCACATCAAACCACATGCTTCGGAAAAGCATTACCTGATGGTGGGTAAGGCAACTACCGTTGCCGGCATTTTAATTTCCATTGCTACGGCTTATGTGGCAAGAGGCTTTAACAGCATTATGGATCTGTTGCAGCTGGTTTTTTCTTTTGTAAATGCACCCTTGTTTGCTACCTTCTTTCTGGGTATGTTCTGGAAAAGAACAACGGCCAATGGTGCTTTTTGGGGATTGCTTTCAGGTACAGCGTCTGCAGCACTCACTCATGGACTAACGGTGGCAGAAGGCAAAGGAGGATGGATTGCGAACGTTCATGAATTTTATTCAGGCACCAGCCAGGCCTTCACTATTGCAGGCATTGCTTTTATTGTTTGCTTTGCCATGACGGCGCTGATCAGCACATTCACCAGGCCAAAGCCTAATGAAGAACTGGTAGGTTTGGTTTATAGCCTCACGCCAAGGCAAAAGGACAGTGCCAAAGTATGGTATAAAAACCCTTTGTGGCTGGGCATCATTGTACTGATTATCACTGTTGTTTTAAATATAATACTGTATTAAAAGTTTATTACCATGAATAAATTGTTTGACTTGCGTTTTGTGATCGGCTCGTTCTTTTCCATTGTAGGCGTGTTATTATTGGTGTATAGCCTTGCTTCCAAAGTGAGAGAAGGCCAAAGTATTAATAGCTGGTGCGGGGTACTGTTTCTTGTTTTTGGTGTATTAATGATTCTTTTGTCTTTTCGTAAAGATGCACATGACGAATTATTGGAAGAAAGCTAATCAGGATTTTCTTTTTGTTAAATCGAATAATATCTGCCGCAAAATTTGTTTTCATTGCAATTAATTAAGTAGATTTAATTGCAGTTTTCTCATATAAGCAGTTTAGTTTTCAAAAGTCCCTGTTTTCTTGCAGGGGCTTTTTATTTTATGATACTATTGCCGGGCATACAATAGCTTTTGCATATACAAAATATCATCCCGGTTTTGAAATATATAAGCTGATCTATGCCAAAAACCCATCTGGCAATGGAACGGTTTTTTAAGGTTGTTCTTCAAATTTCAGGCTATGTACACACTCGGCATTGGCAGCCAATGAATCACTTGTTCCAGCAAGGGGTTTTCCCACCGGGTAAAAACATCAACCGTATAGCCTAAGCGGGTAAGGTATTTTGCCAACTCGGCCACGTAAACGTTTTGTCCTCCTGCATCTACGCCACCCAATACAGCTAACGGGGAGGCGTGTTCACTAATAAATGCAATTCTTTTTTTCATGTAAATCAGTTAAGGGTTAAAAGATCAAAGCAGTTTGACATAAGGTGTTCTCATGTCTTGTGCTCTTTTAATTGTTCGTTCAAAAACTTCTTTCCATTCTTGCGTAAACCTGCTTATGTTAAAACGCTTCAATGCTGTTCGCTTTGCTTCTTGCCCTAATTGAACAGCCAGACTTTTATCCTTCAACAAGATTTGCATTTTTTCAATAAGATAATCAAGATCTGTGTGTATGTAACCCGACTTTCCATTTTGAATAACGGCAGATAGCTCTGTAGTTGCCATGCCTATAATAGGCAATCCCTGCATCATGGCTTCACAAATAGCAAGACCCAAACTTGTCCAGCGAATAGGATTAAAAAAGAAGCGATACCTGCTGATAAATTTTGGCAATTGCGGATGTAGCACTTCTCCAACTCCCAATTCGCCTGTTCCCATGCCAACAAGATCAAGCGGTACATGTTTGCTCGCTTTTAAAAAAAGGTCTAAGCCTAACAATCTTCCACGTGAAGGCAGGTTATTTATCACAACAACTCCTTTTTCCAACTCACCCGAATAAGATGCGTCAGGTTCTATCACGCCGTGTTCGATAACAGTTGTTTTTACAGGCCCATTATTCCACATCAGTTGGTTGAAATATGTGACATGTACAAATGCTATTTCTGTGTTCTGCATGATGTGCAAGGTATCCGTGGGGTGCTGTCGCGGTGGATCATGTTCAAGATAAATGCGGGGCAGCTTTCTTTGTTCTTCGGAAAGAATTTCGTATTGATCGGTCAGGTAGTTTTTATTTGTTTGAAATAGTATACAGTCGAACTCTGTGTTTCTTATTTCTTCAGCAGGCACTTCAATCACATTATCACCAAAAGGAAAGGTTTGGCCCCTGCCATAATAACCTTCTTCTTTTTTTGTGGCGGTTACAGGAATGTAGATTTCATAATCTCCCTGCGAAAGAAAAAAAAGATAGCTTCCGTGGATGTGCCAGGTAAAAACTTTCATTGTAAAAATTAATAGAGTGCCAACGTTTGTTTCAAGAAGCACACCAAAAAGCAGAAGTGCTGATTCTGTTGCTTTTGAGATACACGACTCTGCTGTTTTATTGTGGTAGGAAGTGCAAATACTTCTACAAGTTTCTAAGTTTAATTTTTAAAACGGAAGTATGTGGTTTGGCACATAACAAATAGTGATGAGTTAAAGGAACTATTGATTTTATTGTTGTGAATAAGTTCGGATGATCGTTAATTGTATCATAGCTGTGTTGGTAAAAAAAATTCAACTTGAAAGGCTTATGCGTCAACCAAAATATATACAGTCCGATGCTTTATTTTTTAGAAGCGTATAGCACAACTAAATTTCATAACAAGATGAGCGCCGCTATGCCCATTTTGGGAAGCAAAGAACGATCTGATCTCCTAAAATCGACCATCTGCCGTCAACTATCGGCGAGTGGATTTTTATTCAATTTCATGTATTCTAATTTTGTGTTTTAAAATAAAACTAATTGAATTGATCGTTGTCAATTCTTAAATGTTCAGAACAAGCCTTTAAAGCTTAACCACCAAATCCAATATCGTACATGAACTTGAAACCATCAGAAAATTTGTCGCAACGGCAGATAGACAGAGGACTTAATTTAGTTATACAGGATGGCCTCGCTGCCGAAGCTATGTCAGTGCTTACAGGCGGAACTTTTTTAACGGCCATGGCCGTACAGTTAGGCGCTTCTAATTTTCAAATCGGGTTATTGGCGGCGCTTCCAACCTTCACCAATATTTTTCAATTAGTAGCAATATGGCTGGTTCAAAAATATAATAATCGCAGAGCTATTGCTGTAATAGCTAATGGCTTTGCCCGCTTTCCTCTTTTAGTTATTGGTCTGCTTCCTTTTATTTTTACGACGGGTACCAGTATCCAGGTGTTGATCTTTTTATTATTCTTTCATTATTTTTTTGGTTCAGTTGCAGGTGCCAGTTGGAACTCATGGATGAAAGATCTTGTGCCGGAAAATAAATTAGGAACTTATTTTTCTCACCGAAGCCGGTTAACACAAACACTAAACGTGGTGCTTAGCCTGCTACTGGCGTTAGTGTTAGATTATGTAAAAAAATATTACCCAGCCAGTGAGCTAATCACATATTCTTTCATGTTTATAGCCGGAGGTTTATTTGGCGTTTTAGGTACTTATATTCTTTCGCGTACATCTGAACCCCAATCGTATTTAGCAAAAGAAAATTTGTTGAAGCTTTTCCGTAAGCCTGTAAAAGATCACAATTTCAGAAAGCTTTTGGTTTTTAATTCTTTCTGGTCATTTGCACTCAATTTGGCTACGCCTTTTTTTACAGTGTATATGATGAACACCATTGGCCTACCCCTTTCTTACATCATTGGCTTTGGTATATTAAGTCAATTAGCAGGCATATTTGCTATAAAGATGTGGGGAAGATATTCTGACCAGTTTAGCAATAAAACCATCATTAGCATTGCGTCGCCAGTTTATATTCTTTGCATATTAGGGTGGTCGTTTGTTGCAATGCCTTCATCTCACGCTGTAACCATTTTTTTAATTGCCTTCATTAATCTTTTAACTGGTATATCTACATCGGGAATTAATCTTGCTATTAATAACATCGGTATTAAACTGGCGCCGAAAGGAGAAGCCATTGTATATATTTCTGCAAGGAACATGATCGTTGCTTTTGTATCGGCTTTAGGGCCTCTGTTAGGTGGATTTTTAGCCGACTTTTTTTCTACCCGCAGCTTTGTATGGAATATGCAGTGGAACGGTTCACATGGTACTTCGGTAATACGCTTACTTGCTTTACAAAACTGGAATTTTCTCTTCATTATAGGCGGTTTGTTAGCCATTGCAGCATTAAAAACTTTAAGTAGAGTGAAAGAAGAAGGAGAGGTGGAAAAAAATATTGCCGTTGCACAAATGAGGATCGTTTTTACAACCAAGATTAAAACTGGAATGACTAAAGAAAACATCTTGTCAATGTTGGCTTTTCCTGTAACTTATCCTGTTCGTCTAAAAAAGAAAGTGCTTAATCGCATTGAAAGAAGAGCAGTGCATATTCGCAAATGGAATGAAGGTATGATGGAAGAAAAGAGGGCTTGATGCCAGACCATACTAAAATTTTGAAGCCTGCTGCTGCAGGCTTTTTTTCAAATAAGTAATCAGAGAGTACCGTCAATCTATCGGGTTATTGGAAAGCCTTAAAATGAATTCGTTGTTGATTGTTAAAAACGAACAACGCGGAGTTTTCCTTAGTGCTTTTACGAAACGTGTAATAAGATTTCCTTAGTTTATAACATTCGCTTTAAAAATGTTGTGAGTAGTAATTCCTTTATATTATTTTTCGGGCATAATCCTATCTATGAAAATCGTTTTTACACGGTTTGTTTTTTTTATAATGCTCTTTTTTATTTCTTCAGAGTCAATTGGCAGGCAACTTATTGTTTGTACATCCGGTTGTGGTTATAATTCTATTCAACACGCAGTAAATGCTGCATCCGGCGGCGACACAATTCTGGTAAATGTTGTTGGTGCACTCACTGAAAACCATATTTCCATTTCAAAAGATATCATCATCAAAGGGCTTGGCCGCGACGTTACTTTTTTACAGGCACATGCAAGAAGGGATGTGGCCACCCATCGCATTTTTTATATTGATGGCGGAGCCGTTGTGGTGATCGAAGACATCACATTGCAAAACGGAAAAGAAACAGCCGACCCTACTTTGTGGAAAGGGTCTGGCGGCGGCATTTTGATTGACGGCAGTTCTACTTCCCTCACGTTGAATCGTGTAACAATCAAGCATTGCGATTATGCAGGAGTAGGTAGTGCCGGTGCCGGTATTACATTGGGTGGAGTTTCCACGTCACTCACCATCAACGACTGCCTGCTTGAAAATAATATTGCCAATAATGGCGGAGGCGGTGGCATTTATATTGTGGCCAATGCCGGTGATGTTTTTATACGCAGTACTGCTTTTCAAAATAACATTGCCGCCAATGGCAATGGTGGAGCAGTGCTGGCGGAAGGGAATACGGCCATTACATTTATCGGTTGCATTTTTACAGGCAACGAAGCACTTAATGATAACAGCGGCGGTGCGTTTTATGCCGATAATGCTAGTCCGGCTTTTAATAACTGTCTTTTTTCAAGGAACGAAGCAGATAAAGATGGGGGTGCAATGAAAGTTGCCGGCGCTGATATTGCCAATTGCTCTTTTTATTATAACACGGCTACTAATGGTGGTGCTATTAGCCGGGGAACGGTTGCTGTTAATAACGAACTTTATATCACCAATTGCACACTTCTCAATAACACGGCAACAGGATTTGCTCCTGCAGGCGCAGGTTTGCACAACGCTTCTCCAACTGCCATAATTCACATGACCAACACTGTGATAGACAAAAGCACTTCAGGCATCGATCTCTATTTGTATGCAGCAAATAGCTTAACTACCAATCAAAAAAATCGTGTAGGCAGGGCAAAGTTTACGATGGGTTTAGCAAGGTTCGAGAACAATTGACCATTTAGGCTTGAGTGTTGACAATTTATCAGAACTTTTCTTTCAGGTGTTTTAAAATATCTGCTATTTAGGTCAATGTAGGGAACTTAAATTTTGGAAATGATTCTGAAATTCCTGGTTGTTGCGAGGCTAAATGAAAGCGATCATTTTCATGCTATATAAACTACTGGCAGTTAAGCATTTACAGGCAACATTTTAGAGCAAAAAAAATTTGCATAAACATTAGGAAAAAACGGAATAAAAGCTTTTATTTGTTAAAGTAAATCCAATCCTAATGTTAAAACCAAATCCTAATGCGTAAAACTCCATTACTTCTTGAATAACCTAAGCTAATTAGGTAACCTTAACTGGTGCGTATGATGAATGTTTTACTCAGATAGAAGCCGATCTTTTTTGATTCATTAACTATCTTTCTGACTCACACTTTGGATAGTAGGCTCACCTAATAACTACAATGTTTCGTCGGTACTGATTGTATCATTTACAATTTACCGCTGCGTTCTCAAATTGATCCTAAAGAAGAAACCATAATATCCCTTCCTGTCCTGTGCATACCGTAACCCTATTTATAACCATTATTGACTCCTTTATAAGCCGGGCAAAGCCAATGAGGCACGGACAGAGAAAAACATATAAGCTAACTAAACACTGCCGTAGAGGAGGGGGGAGGCGTTTGCAGATGGGACTACGTTGTTTTATTGCTATTTTTTTTCTTTTACTTTTTTGTTTCGATGTAAATGCGCAAACTGCCAGTATTTCTGGTAGCGCTACTGTTTGTCAAAGCGCTACAGCGCCAGTTGTTACATTTACTGGCTCAGGCGCTGCGGCGCCCTATATATTTACTTATACAATTAACGACGGGCCAGAACAAACAATTACATCTCAGGATGGGAACCCCATAACGAGCACAGCACCTACTGGCGTTACTGGAACTTTTGTATATAAACTCATAAGGTTTCAATATGGCAACGGGTCAACGGATCCTGGAAGTAATGCTACTGTAACAATCAATATTATTCAGGGGCCGGTAATTACTACACAACCCCAATCCATTACAAAAGGAATTGGCTGTGCTGCCAGCTTTTCGGTTGTGGCAAGTGGTACAGGCCCGTTTAATTACCAATGGCAAAAAAATGGGAACAATATTTCAGGGGCCACAACAGATACTTATACAATAAATCCTGTTAGTGTCGGTGATGCAGACAATTATACAGTGATTGTGAGCAATGGTTGTAGTTCTGTAACTTCTAATGCAGCTGCCCTTACTGTTAACCCGCCACTAACTGCAGGCTCACATAATACAGATGCTATAACAGGTTGTTCCAATTATAATCCTGCACCTTTAGTTGTTTCGGGAACTACAGGTGGTTCCGGTGCCGGAACGTATTCGTACCAATGGCAACTCAGTACAAACGGAGGGACCTGGACAAATATTACCGATTCAACTTCATCCTCTATAAATCCTCAAAATTTAATTACGCCAGGGGTTTATAGTTATAGGGCTGCTATGACAGATGACTGCGGCCAAACAGTATTTACGGCACCAAAAACAATTACTATTGTTGCTGATCCCACAGTAACGATTACTGGTGTAACCAATGTTTGTCAAGGCGACGCTTTAACTTTAGGAACAACGGTTTCTGGGGGGACAGGCTTATATGATTTCAGATGGGAGTCCAGCCCAGATGGAGTTAATAACTGGACCACGGCATTTACAGATGCTAACAAATCAACTTCAAATTATGTTGTTCCTACCAGTACAGCAGGAACAATCTATTACAGGGTCATTTTAGAACCAAACGTTGTTTCGTGCAATAATTCAAGTGCTGTAATAAGTGTTACGGTTACCCCCCTGCCTACTATTACCGGCACAGTTATCGTATGCCAGGGCTTAACTACCACACTTAGTGGTTCGGGCTCTCCTGCACTGACAAATCCCTGGACTTCTTCCAATACTTCTGTGGCTACAGTATCCAACACCGGAGTAGTAACAGGCGTAGCTCCGGGTACTGCCACTATTAGCTACGCTAACAACAATGGTTGCCAGCAAACGGTAACCATTACCGTTCAGACACTACCAACAGCTTTTTCTGTTACCGGCGGAGGCAGTTATTGTGCCGGTGGTATAGGCTTACCTGTTGGTTTAAGCGATTCTCAATCGGGAGTTAATTACCAGCTTCAAAAAGATGGTGTGGATGTTGGCAGTGCTGTTGCCGGTACAGGTTCAGCTACCAGTTTTGGTAACCAAACGGCTGCAGGTGTTTATACTGTAATCGCAACAAATGCTACGACCTTCTGTTCGGCACCTATGACTGGCAGTGTAACTATAAGCATTAATCCTTTGCCTACAGCCAGTGCCGGAAGTAACTCACCGGTTTGCGCTTCCAGTACTTTGAATCTTACTGCCAATGGTGGTGTGTCTTATAGTTGGACGGGGCCCAATGGGTTTACTTCTACACAGCAAAATCCTGTCAGGAATAATGTATCTGCAACTGCAGGCGGAACTTATACTGTTACAGTAACAGATGCAAATGGCTGTAGTGCGAATGCCACAACTGATGTTACGATCATACCTACGGTTACACCTTCTGTCTTCATTAGCCCTTCACCTGGTAACAGCATTTGCCAGGGAACACCGGTTACATTTACTGCCAATCCTACCAATGGAGGGCCTAATCCTTCTTACCAATGGCAGGTAAATGGCAGTAACGTTGGAACCAATAGTCCAACGTACAGCTCTTCTACCTTTGTAAATGGTGACAAGGTTACGGTGATCATGACCTCAAATGCAACCTGCCCATTGCCAGCAACGGTTACCAGCTCCATAGTAACCATGACTGTCAATGACCTAGTTACTCCTTCTGTAACTATTGCTCCATCAGCAAACAATATTTGTCCTGGCACACCGGTAACGTTTACCACTACCACCATCAATGGAGGTTCATCGCCTATTTACCAGTGGCAGGTAAATGGGAATCCGGCAGGAACTAATAGCGCTTCCTTTAGCAGTTCTACGTTGAACAATAATGATGTAGTTTCTGTAACGGTAACTTCCAGTGCTGCCTGCGCATCTCCCACCACTGCCAGCAGCTCAGTGACCATGACAGTGAAACCAGTTCCGGTGCCGGCTGTAAGTATTGGATCTTCTACGAATGATATTTGTCCTGGAACATCAGTCACTTTTACAGCTACCCCCACTAATGGCGGTGCTACACCAGCCTATCAATGGCAGGTAAATGGAGTAAATGCTGGAAATAATAGCCCCACATTTACCACCACCACATTGAATAACAATGATGTGGTAACGGTAATAATGACCTCAAACGCCGCCTGTGCTTCTCCGTTAACAGCAACGAGTGCAGGTATTTCTATGGTAGTAAACCCAGGCACTCCAGCTAAACCGGGTGCTATAACGGGTAGTGCTGCCGTATGTCCTGGTGCAACAGGCATCACTTACAGTATTGCTTCGGTACCTAATGCCACCAACTATACCTGGGCGGTGCCAACCGGTTGGACCATCACCTCTGGACAGGGAACCACTTCCATAACAGCTACAGCAGGCAGCACAGGTCAAAATGGAAATATTAGCGTTACTGCCTCCAATAGCTGTGGCACCAGCTCAGCGAACACACTGCCTGTGATTGTCAATCCGGGGATACCTGCAGCTCCTGGAACGATTACTGGTAATAGCAATCAATGTATCAATAAGAATAGCTTAACCTATTCTATTGCTGCTGTTCCCAACGCTACCAATTATACATGGGCAGTACCAACAGGATGGACGATCACGTCGGGACAGGGTTCTGCTTTAATAACCGTTTCAACATCATCAACTGCAGTAAGCGGGAATATTACTGTTACTGCTAATAATACTTGTGGAACCAGCGCTATTACCAGTATTCCTGTTACTATTTCAACAGGTATTCCATCTGCTCCTGGTGCCATACTTGGTGCGGTATCCTTATGTCCTCCTAATAACGGGTTGACCTATGAAATTGCTCCTGTTACCGGGGCGGTAAGTTATAATTGGACGGTTCCTTCCGGCTGGACCATAGTAAGTGGAGCAGGCACACAAGAAATTACTGTGAATGTAAGCGCATCTGCAGCAGTGGGTACCAATAATATTACAGTTACCGCTGTGAATGCCTGTGGCGCCAGCACTGCATCTATTTTGGCTGTAACTAATGGAAATTCCGCAACGGCCAATGCTGGCCCTGACCAGGTCATTTGCCAGGGTCAAACAGCTGTAATGAATGGAACAGTAGGTGGTGCATTGAATCCGAATAGGAAGGGCGATTATATATGGTCTTTCTCTCCAGCTGGTAGTGGAAGTTTAAATAAAAATGATGGAAGTGATCCGGTTTTTACACCAAGCATAACTTCCGGTTCAGTTACCATTACCCTAACCACACCTAAACCAACAGGAAATTGTGCGGCTGCCTCAGACCAGATGATTGTAACTGTTAGGCCTTTGCCAGTTGCTGGTATAACGTCTGCAGCCACTTCAGTTTGTGCTGGAACTGGGACCACAGTAACCATTACAGCTACCCCTAATACAACTGTTGTCTACAAAATTGGATCCAGCCCTAATCAAACTATCACCGTCGATGGCACAGGCGTCGCCACCTTAACTACCGGAAATTTGAGTGCAGCCACTACCTATACTTTAGTAAGTGTTGGATATTCTACTGCACCGAATTGTAGTCAAAATTTAACTGCCAGCACAACCATCACGATCAATGCAGCACCTACAGTAAATGCCGGAGGTCCGGATGTGGTTTGCCAATCAGCAACGCCAACTGCGATTACATTAAGCGGGGCCTCTATGACAGGCGCTGCTAATGCTGCCTGGTCTATTTCATCAGGAGGTGGTACCTTGAGTAATACTGCACTAACCAACAATCCATCCGGAGTAACTTATACGCCTGCAGCCAACTTCTCAGGTACAGTAACCTTAACGCTTACTACTGAAGATCCTGCAGGCCCTTGCGGACCGGTAAGCGCTACAAGGACCATCACGGTCAATGCAGCACCTACAGTAAATGCCGGGCTGCCTCAGACCATCTGTTCCAATGGTACAGCAACCATGGCGGCCTCCATTGGTGGAAGTGCTACTGCTGGCACTTGGAGTACTTCGGGCAGCGGATCATTTAGCAATAATACCCCCACAGCAGTTTATACCCCAAGTACTGTAGATATTAATGCAGGCTCCGTAACACTTACTTATACCACAGATGACCCTTCTGGACCCTGTGGATCGGTAAGTGCTAATACCATAGTAACTATCAAAAAAGCAGTTGTAATAACCACACAACCTTCTAATACCAGTGTCTGTGCAGGACTAGCTGCTGATTTAACTGTTGTAGCCATAGGTGATGGGTTGACCTATCAATGGTTCAAAGGAACTACTCCAAGTGGAACAGCTGTTTCCAATTCCTCAAATATTACTGGGGCACAATCTGCTAACCTTCATTTTAACCAGGCAGCTTTAAGTGATGATGGGAATTATTATGTGGTGATAAGCGGAGCAGCACCTTGTGCACCTGTTACTTCCGTACAAAGAACATTGAATGTTGACCAAGCGATCAATATAAGTACACAGCCAGTATCAAAGACGCTTTGTTCAGGCTCAAACGTGTCCTTTAGTGTAGTTGCAGATGCTAACGGTGATCCGTTATCTTACCAATGGAGAAAGAATGGAACTAATATACCCGGGCAAACATCTGCTACGCTTACGCTGAATAATATTAGTTCAACTGATGCCGGTACCTACGATGTTGTGATCACAGGGCCTGCGGGATATACCTGTTCTTCTACTATTTCTTCACCGGTAACATTAACCGTAAACCAAAATTCCACTATCTCATTGTCATCTGCAGCCGGAACAGACGGGCAAACAAAATGTATCAGCAATGCCATTACTCCAATTACTTATGCCATTGGAGGCGGGGGCACCGGTGCATCAATTACAGCTGGAGCATTACCTGCTGGTGTAACAGGCATTTATAGCAATGGCGTGTTCACTATTAGCGGCACTCCTACAGCAGCAGGTTCATTTAGTTATACTGTTACCACTTCAGGTCCTTGTACAAATGTTTCAGCCACGGGAACGATCCTGGTGAATGATAATTCAACACTTGTCTTAACACGTAATCATGCTACTCAACCTGGTTGTCCTAACCGATCTATAACTCCCATTACCTATCATGTAGGTGGTGGCGCCACAGGAGTGAATGTGACCGGTTTGCCTGGAGGAGTAACGGGAATCTTAAACAATGGTGTATTTACCATAAGTGGCACGCCTTCGGTGCCTGGTTCGTATCCCTTTACAGTAACTTCAACAGGGCCTTGTTTTAATCCTGCATTAAATGGTACCATTACCGTCAATCCAAATTCTATTTTAACACTTTCATCCCCCAGTGCGGATCAAAGATTATGTGTGAACTCTGTACCTACTAATATTACATACACAGTAGGTGGTGGTGCTACAGGGGCAACAGTAACAGGGTTACCTCCTGGCATGGTTGGTACTTATAGTGCTGGCACATTTACAATAACTAACACGCCTACAGTTGCAGGGACTTATAACTATACAGTAACTACAACGGGTAATTGTAATAATAAATCGCTAAGTGGGACTATTATAGTGGATCCGGCACCTGTAGGTGGAAATCTATCTCCAGCTATCACCACTGTTTGCGGAGCTACCAATAGTGGAACCATTACCTTAACCGGTCAATCCGGAACCATAATCAGGTGGGAGTCTTCTACCAATGGTGGAGGAACGTGGACATCAATTAGTAATACTTCTGCAACATTCAGTTATTCTAATCTTCCTCAAACAACAATATTTCGTGCAGTCATTCAAAGTGGTGCTTGTCCAATAGCCTATTCCACAAATGCCGTAGTAAGTATGGTGCCCGCCACTGCTCCAACGGCCACTGCCTCTCCAACTGAAGTATGTGTCGGACAGTCTGCCAACCTGGGTGCCACAAGTAATTTGGCACCTACATGGGCAGATTTTGATGCTACTTTTAATCAGGCTAATCCTGCCGGATGGCGAATTACACAAAATGGGACAGTAATTAATTTTCCTGCCAATGCAGACAATGCCAGTACGTTTCCATGGAGCGAAACGAATGGCCCTAAAACTCCATTTAACGGGGGTGTAACCTATAATAATTTGCAGACTACAGGGAAATTTGCTATTGCTTCAGGAGTAGTAAATACCACTATGGAAACTCCGGTTTTCAGTACAATTGGTATGACATCGGCCACTCTCCAATTTTATCAAGCATTGGTTTTTGCAGCAGGTGCTAGCGGTAAGATAGAAATATCAACTGACGGAGGTGCCACTTATAACCAAACTCTAATACAATATAACGGCCCACTAAATATTGGTAATCCAGCTAGTAACTGGGATCCATTGAACATTGACCTTAGCAATTATATAGGCTTATCCAATTTACGGATTCGTTTTACTTATACAGGCGCCAATAATAGTAACTGGGCTATTGATGGTTTGAATTTACAGCCTCCAGGTCCGACTTTGACCTACAATTGGACATTGACAAATCCTTCCGGAATTCCATCCCCTTATTATCTGAATGCAACTAACCAGCAAAATGTTACAGCAACTCCACCTGCTCCCGGTACCTACACCTATCAGGTTGCTACCACAATAGGTGGATGTCCTGGTGGCACTGCTAACGTGGTTGTAACAGTAAGGGCATTACCTGTTATTACGCCAGTAAATTCCTGTGTGGGTGGTGGAACTGTAACCTTTACGCAAACCGGTGGCGCTTCCGGTGGTACGTGGACTAGAAGTGGTGGGGGTACTATCAATTCAAGTACGGGTGTGTTCACACCTACCAGCGCAGGTTGCTTTACTGTGACATACACAACGGGTGGTCCTGGTTGTGCGGATACTAAAAGCTTTATAGTATTTCCGGCTGCACCTGTTCTTACTGCTACGAACACATGTAATGCTGCATTTGCTTTGCCTTCTGTTACAGCAGTCAATGGTTTTTCTGTGCAATATTCCATTAATGGTGGTACATGGTCAGCTTCTCCAACAATACCAAGCACACCTGGCTGTTACTCCATACAGGCAAGATATGTTTTGGCTACTGCCTGCGGAACCAATGCTGTTGGTACAGTCAGCCCTGCCTGTGTGTCCAATACAGTTAGTGTAGTAATATTTCCAACAGCGCCGTCTCCTGTTGTTAATTCAGGTTGTGGGCCTATTATTGTAACACCTCCGGCTGCTGTTTCAGGTTTCGATGTGCAATACAGTTTTAATGATGGAGCAACCTGGGGGGCCAATACGCCACCCACTGCAGATAATTGCACAGGGTACAAAATAAAAGTAAGGTATGTGACTTCGACGGCTTGTGGAACTATCGCTGCAGGAACTGCAGCTTCTTCTGGTTGTGAATCACCTGCTATAACAAGGAAAGTCGACAATACAAAACCTACAGTGACTTGTCCGACAGTATCACCAGTTTGTGAGGTGCCAGGCAAAACATACACTATTCCACTATTAGCTGCCAGCGATAATTGCAGTGCAAATAGTGCATTAACCATTACTTATTCAATAACAGGAGCAACGACGCGGAGTGGAACAGGAGTGGATGCCAGTGGCATTTTCGATGTAGGCGTGTCAACCATTACTTGGACAGTGGTGGATGAATGTGGAAACAGTAATACCTGTTCAACACAAGTAACGATAAATCCAAAACCAACACCAACAATCTACCATAACTAACAGTTTATGAAAAAGGGAAACGATTTACATACAGCAATGTCAAAAGGCAGCCAGGCCTCAAACTCCTGGTTGCCCCTTTTGCATTGGTTATGGCTGTTGGTGTTATCACTTACCCGGATAAAAAATTTTTTACTTAATAAGGCATATAAACCAATTAAATCATTTCAAAAAAATGTCCTTTTAAAAGCCCCAACCAAAACTCAAACAGCTAAAGCAACCAAACTAACTAACATGAACCCGACACACAGATATATAAAATGGGGCGTAATGCTGCTCTTTGCTTTTTTAGCAAAGTTTGCTGCTGCCCAGACGGGGCCATACCAATTTACGGGAAATGACGATGTGTGTATTGGACAAACAAAGAATTATGGTGTTACCAAAGTGCCGGGATCTACTTATTCCTGGACAATAACGCCGGGAACTGAAGGTGTGGATTGGAATCTTACTATCACTGATAATACCATAACCGTTAAATGGCTGAAGGCTGGTACCTATACTGTATCCGTTGCTGAGACCAATGCTGATAATTGTACGGGAGATGCTGTTCAGATAACAGTAACGGTTCATGACTTGCCTGTTTGTTCTATTACAGGTCCGGATAATATATGCCCCGGCTCTACCAATGTATATAGTGGACCTAATCCAGCACCACCTGGGACATATACATATAATTGGTCAATAATTGGAGATGCCACTATATCTGGTGCATCTAATGCTCAAAATGTTTCAGTAGTTGCCAACAATATTTGTGGAAGCTATACTCTAACCCTTGTTCTTACAAATGAATTTGGATGTGCAAGTACATGTACTCAGACATATAATATTACGGCTCCACCGGTAGTGTTAAATCCACCAAAGGATACTCTAGTATCAAGTTGTTTGACTCAAGCACAAGTTGATGCTGCATTTGCAGATTGGTTGGCCCGTGTAACAAGTAGTGGTGGATGTACATTAGTAGTTACTAATGATGCTACTGCAGCACCACCAGCTTGCGGTGGATCAGTAACAGTTACCTGGACAGCAAAAAGTCCTTGTGAGGCGGATGTGATCAAATCAGCAACCTTCACGGTGACCAAGCCAGAGCCAGTGGTGGTGGCACCTCCGTCTGCGCTTACTGTGAAGTCTTGTGACTATACAGACCAGGCGGCGCTGAATGCAGCCTTCCAAACCTGGTTAGGCA
>JBQCJM010000049.1:0-21723 GCA_051952715.1 Flavisolibacter sp. | reverse complement strand
ACTCCCAAAGCAATTCCACAGATAAGGCCCACCATTAAAAGAGCTTTCAGAGAAAACGTATTTGCACTAACCGGCCTTTTTAGCCCGTCTATTAATAGAACCGCATTAGATTCATTGTTCAGCCATTTTACAATAAATTCTTTTTGATTGGCCAGGCTATTTGATTGTACATATAAATCGGCAGGATTCATGGCATTGTTATAAAATGTTGCCGACATTTTTGATGAAGCTATTGCATTGTTATATAAGGACTTTAGGGAGTCGAGCTTTTGTTGTTCTTTTTCAATAAACGCAAGTTTCTCCTGATACACTTTTTTTTGACCTTCCTTTATCAACTTCAAATACGGATTGTTATTTAGATAGTTCAGCAAAGCATTTTGCAATGGCTCTGTTTCCGCTATCCGATCTAGCTTAAACTGTATTTTAAATGGTTGTCCTGTCTTACTCGACGTATCTCTGTCTAAGGTTTCTCCATTTATTTTAAGTGCTTGCAACCCTTTGATGTTATTTACAACCTCCGTGCTAACATGAAGTTCTTTTTCCAGATCCTGATAGGCCTGCGAAGCTGCAAGAGTATTAAGGTTGCTAATAATCTCAGAATAATCTTTTCTCGTAAGATCATTATAATAGACAGTCATTTGGGACGTGTAAAACTTAGGCTGAAGCGAATAAAATACATAACCCGATGCCATACCCAATAGACAGCAGAAAAAAAATAAGAAAAGATTTCTTCTCAATGACAAACTAATTAACTCTATGCCTCTAAAAAGAAAACCCAAAAAATCCAGTATGGCATTTTTTATAATAGAAAGTGAAATGTAATCCTCAGCTTGCTTATCATGTGCTTTAGTTTCCTCTTGCATGGCGGTGGCTATGTAGGTTACTGAATTTGGTGCGCAAATGTAATAATCTTAAAGATATTCTTTTATTGAATCAAGTTTTACTAAAGTCCTGCACATTACAGTTAGACGCATAAAGGTGTTTGCATCAGGTTTTTATTTTTTACCGGTGATATCATGATAAACTTTTCTTACCCTTCATAAAAAGCATAGCTAATTAATAAGCTGTGCAATTAACAAAACTTTATTACAGAACCATTTATGAAACCTTAAAAAAACAACGGTGACACTAAAATCCTTTTGTACAAAAAATAATTTTCTTTTGAATGCCACGTTTTATCATTCGCCCTTGTCATTATCTGGCTTAATGATTGATAATATAAAAATGGAGAAATAGAAACAAGATTTGAATTATTGAAAATATAGATATATTATTGCGCATTTTTTCGGCACTAACCTATTAGAAACATTTAAGACCACACGAAACCGTTATGAACAATATCCATAACCAGCGCCATGTTCCGGCTTACGGAATACAAAGAACTATATCCTATTTAAAGGTAAGCCACACCGCAAAAGAAGAAATTGACGTTAGCAGAAACAAGCCCGATCTTTTTTTTAAACGCACTTTCGATGTAATCTTCTCTTTGTTTGTTGTTGTATTTATTCTTTCATGGCTGCTGCCTATCCTTGCAGTTCTTATTAAGCTAAGTTCGAAAGGACCGGTGTTTTTTGTGCAGAAAAGAGTAGGTGCATTTGGTAAAACTTTCAATTGCTTTAAGTTACGGACAATGATTGTGAATGAACAGGCCAATACAAAGCAGGCTCAGGCAAATGACCCCCGTATTACTGCAATTGGAAAATTCTTACGCCTTTCCTGCCTGGACGAGTTTCCTCAATTTTTTAATGTTCTTAAAGGTGATATGAGCATCGTTGGACCACGTCCGCACATGATCAAGGACTGCAAAGAATTTTCAAAACTTATTAAACAATATAACTCACGTTCCCTGGTAAAGCCTGGCATTACAGGTATGGCACAAGTTAAAGGGTACAGAGGTAAAACGAATGATTTTTACGATGTATCTCATCGTTTTAAATGGGATATGTTTTACGTAAGAAACCTCAGCTTTATTCTTGACATGCAGATAATGGGTCTTACTATTACCTCTACCCTTTCAACTATTTATTCGATGTTGTTTAATGGTAAAGGCAGAAAAGAAAAAAAGATTGTTGATTATTCTTTTGATACGCCTGAGTTTTTGAATTAAACATCCAACTGAAAAACCATGCAAGTACAATACACGACAGTAAATACAGAGCCGGATGTTTTAACCAGGCTTCAAAGAAGAAAGTCTTTTGCCATTTCCGGCCATGAAGTAAGCACTGCGAATGTAAGTGCCGTTATCATTACGCTGAATGAAGAAGCTATCATTGCAGAAACGCTTTCCAAGCTTTGGTGGTGCAATGAAATAATTATTGTTGACAGTGGCAGCACAGACAAAACAGTTGCTATTTGCGAACAGCATGGCTGCACCGTTTTCTTCCGTGCTTTTAATGGGTTTGGAGAACAAAAAAACTTCGGCGT
Organism: Flavisolibacter sp.; assembly: GCA_051952715.1. GTDB lineage: Bacteria > Bacteroidota > Bacteroidia > Chitinophagales > Chitinophagaceae > Flavisolibacter. The sequence continues at coordinate 19,299 of JBQCJM010000049.1, read as the reverse complement.
TTCAAAAGCAAAGAATAATTGGATCTTATGTATTGATGCTGATGAAATTTTAAGTGAGCCCTTAATAGATGAAATGAGGGCAGAGTTGGGCAAGCCGCAAATTGACTACGTTGCCTTTACGGTTCCAAGAAATCTTGTTTTTATGAACAAGGTTTTCGAATACGGTAAAGAATCCGGATCAAGCCTTATCCGTCTCTTTAATAAAGCCCACGGTGGGTGGGATGGTGCTGTGGTGCATGAAAAGGTTACTGTAAAAGGTTCCGTAAAAAAACTAAAAAATAAAATACTTCATTATAGTTATCACGACTATAACCAGTTTCTAACCAAAATCAACCTGTACTCATCGCTGGGTTCAAAAAAGATGCTTGAAAGAAAATCAACCAAAGGCAAAGCTCTTGTTGTACTAGCACTTCCTTTCAATTTCTTTAAATATTATATGGTTGACAGAAACTTCTTAAATGGTTATCGTGGTTTTGTATGGGCTGTATTCAACACCTTCTATCATTTTGTTAAGTATCTGAAATTTCAGGAGTTAAAAAAAAGCCGGTAAGTTTAATGATTCTTATGTAAGGAGCTTGTTGAAGTTGCTATTGTTCACAACGCCGCAAATCAACCTTAAAGAATTTAGGTAAGCTCAACAAGACAATGAAGCAACAATTTGCTGCCAATATAATCCAACCATTTATCACCTCCATTTACCTTTCTTTTTGCGCTGTTTTCTCATGTCAAAAAGTTTTTCTACACATCTAAATTCATTTTAGATTTAGAAATAAAACTTTTGCTATGAGAAAAATTTTTCTTCTACTGGGCATTACATGCTATTCTGCAATTGTATTTGCACAGATCACTTTAACGTCTTTGCCCAGTGGCGGCAACAAAAAGGCTGTTGTTGGAGAACGCATTGGCTTAACCGATGTTACCATCCATTATGACCGTCCAGGTGTAAAAGGAAGAGAGGGCAAAATTTGGGGGCAATTGATTCCTGCAGGTTTTGTTGACCTTGGCTTTGGCAGCAGTAAGGCGGCGCCCTGGCGGGCAGGTGCTAACGAAAATACCACCATCGAATTTTCGAACGACGTCACTATAGAAGGCCAACCCTTAAAAGCCGGCAAGTATGGTTTCTTTATTGCTTACGATCCTACCGAAAGCACATTGATCTTTTCGAAAAACGCAACTTCGTGGGGCAGCTTTTATTATAATGATAAAGAAGACGTACTACGTGTGAAAGTAAAACCGGTGAAAACCGATAACAAAGTTGAGTGGCTGAAATATGAATTTTTAGATCAAACAGAAAACGGTGCTACCATTGGTTTGGAGTGGGAAAACCTCATGATTCCATTCAAAGTAGAAACCAATTATGTAGAAGATCAATTGGCTTCTTTCAGGAACGAGTTAAGATCAGAACGCGGCTTTTTTTGGCTGGCCTGGGATGAGGCAGCACAATGGTGTTTGCAGCATAACGTAAACTTAGAACAGGCATTACAGTGGGCTGACTCAGCATCTGGGCCCATATTCGGTGGCGATAGGGTATTTCAACCACAAGCAACCAAGGCAGAAATCCTTAACAGACTGGGCAGAACCGTCGAAGCCGATGCTCTTATGAAACAGGATTTACCGCTGGCTTCCATGCAGGAGCTGCACCAATATGGCCGTTCGTTGATAACACAGAAAAAAACAAAGGATGCTTTGGAAATTTTTCAAATGAATTTCAAAAAGAATCCCAATCAGTTTACAACCGTTATGGGATTAACAAGAGGTTACTCTGCTAATGGCGATTATAAGAATGCACTTAAATATGCAACGATGGCCTTGCCATTAGCACCCAACGAACCCAATAAAAAATTTGTATCAGATGCCATTGAGAAGTTAAAGAAAGGGCAGGATATAAATGCTCCCAATCTCTAAGGGGAGTTTAACACCGCACAAAACATTTGGTTTAAGCTCTCATTATTGTAAAAAAAAGCTCTCAACATTTCTAAACGTTAAGAGCTTTTTTTATGGTCAAAAGATAAGCCTTTGTGTTTTGCTAATCTCCTTTAAGGGTTGGGAGCATTACAACCCAGCAACTCGCACAACTTCTTTTCCAATTCTTGTCCACGTAAATCTTTTGCTACAATGTTTCCGTTAGGATCAACCAAAAAGTTTTGAGGAATGCTTTGTACCCTGTACATCTGTGCTACGGCATTATTCCATTGTTGCAGATCGCTTACATGTGTCCATGCTAATTTATCTTTTTCAATGGCTTTTACCCACGCATCCTTTTCCTGGTCAAGTGATACACTGAGAATGGTAAAATTCTTATCCTTGAATTTATTGTACGCCTTTACTACGTTTGGATTTTCGGCACGACATGGCCTGCACCAGCTTGCCCAAAAATCGATCAACACATATTTACCTTTGAATGAGGAAAGAGAAACAGGTTTCCCGGCTGTATCATTCTGTGTAAAATCCAAAGCCGGCGTTCCTATGGATCCTACCTTGTTGTAAGCGATGTATTCTGCAAGGCTTTTTCCAATGTTGGAATTGCGAACAGGTTCTGCCAACGAATTATAATAGTTTTCCAGTTGGGCAGGATTTGAATTCAATTGTGCAGTAACAAATAACACAAACGGTGATACGTAAGATGATTTTTTCGCCGTCACAAATTTGTCTACTTGTTTATTAATTTTAGCAACAATGGAATCGTACTGTGTCATCATTTGATCCCGTTTTTTTTCATTGCTTTCTTTTTGCAACTGTGCAGCCACGGCATTTAATTCGCCAATAAGGGGATTAAAAGTTGTTTGAAATTCATCAAAATCTTTTTGAGAAGCCGAGCCTTCTATCTTTAAATGCTTAATATCACTTTTAGAACCGGAAACCTTAATCGGGTTGTTTTCTAAATAAATGTATTGCGGTTGTTCACTGCTTAATACCAACCAGAATAACCCCGGTTCAGGTACAGAGCCTTTTACTGTAATGATTCCACCTTTAATATCACCAGAGGCAATCACCTGGTTAGCGTCTTGTGTAGAAGTAATTTTTACTACACCATCAGTTACGCCTGTTACATTTCCGGTTATGGTAAAGCCCTTTGTTTGTGCAAAAACCAAAGAAGGCAAAAGCAGCAGGGCAAAAAATAGTTTTTTCATTTTATTTTGATTGATGCCGTTGCTCCAAAACCTTTACTACATCGGACAACGAGCAGTTTTTTGCTTGCAATAATATTAAATAATGAAACAATAAATCAGCTGCCTCATTTAAAAATAACGCCTGATTAACGTCTTTGGCCTCAATGACCAGTTCCACCGCTTCTTCCCCCACTTTTTGGGCCATTTTATTAATGCCTTTATCAAAAAGCTTTTTTACATACGAGGTTTCATCCACACCGTTTCGCCTCAGGTCAATAATATGTTCTAAATAGTACAGAAAATCTTCTTTATGATTTTTTTCACTCCAACAGGTATCGGCACCGGTGTGGCAGACAGCCCCCTTTGGTTCAGCTTTAATTAGCAAAGTATCTTTATCACAATCTAATAAAATTTGCCGCAGCTGCAAATGGTGGCCACTCTCCTCGCCTTTTGTCCACAGCCGTTTTTTACTTCGACTGTAAAAGGTTACCAGCCCTGTTTCTTCTGTTTTTTTCAACGCCTCTTCGTTCATAAAACCCAGCATCAATACTTTTTGTGTATTGTAATCCTGAATAACAGCCGGCACTAATTCGTCGGCATATTTCTTAAAATCCACTTTCATTACTGCGAAGGTATTTTATTATGTAGTCAACTGCAATGCTACTATTTGGCTTTACTTGCGTCGCACCCTTGTACGTCCAGCATTCAATTGAGCAAGCTACAAGCAGAGGCTTTGAGCTTGTGACAAAATATAGCTACCTGATTATGGGTCTCATAACCCGAAGCTAAAAGCACAGCGTTAAACTCTCACTGTAATTTTTTTTTCTTTCAAAAACTGCTTCAACTCCGGTATTTCAATTTCCTTAAAATGAAATACACTTGCAGCTAAAGCAGCATCGGCATGTGCAATTTCAAACACATCACCAAAATGTTGCATCGTGCCGCCACCGCCTGATGCGATAACCGGGATAGGCAAATTGTCAGAGAGCTGTTTTGTTATGTCCAACGCAAACCCCGCTTTTGTACCATCATGATTCATAGATGTAAGTAAAATTTCTCCGGCACCCAAATCAACTGCTTTCTTAGCCCACTCAAAACATTTGGTCTCTGTTTTGGTTCTACCGCCATTTAAATACACATACCATTCACCATCTTCTTCCTGCCGGGTATCAATGGCCAGCACCACGCATTGACTGCCGGCAGCGTTGGCAATATCAGAAATGATTTGTGGGTCATGGTAGGCTGCTGTATTGATAGAGATTTTATCAGCCCCCGATTGCAGTAAAACGCTTACATCTTTTACGGTTTTAATGCCGCCACCTACAGTAAATGGAATATTGATAGTATGAGCAATTCTTTTTACCAATTCAGCCAGGGTTTTTCTTTTTTCAACCGTAGCAGTGATGTCGAGAAATACTAATTCATCAGCGCCTTGCCTTGTATAGTTGGCCGCTAGCTCCGCCGGGTCGCCTGCATCACGCAGGTTCACAAAGTTGGTGCCTTTAACAGTTCTGCCGTCTTTAATATCAAGGCATGGAATAATTCTTTTTGCCAGCATGATTACTGATTCAGTTTTTTCAATTCGTTTAATGGTATTCTTCCCTCATAAATAGCTTTGCCGATAATGACGCCTTTACAGCCGGCTTGCTGTAAACGATACAAGTCATCTATATTGCTTACGCCGCCACTGGCAATAAAATAAAGAGTTGGAAATTTTTCTACAATGCTTTTATACAACTCAACAGAAGGTCCTTCTAAAGCACCGTCTTTCGATACATCGGTACAAAAGATTTGCGTGATACCTTTGCTGGTATACTTTTCAATGAAATCATAGATCCAAATATCAGTTTGCTCGAGCCAGCCACCGACCGTAATTTTTTCATTCTTTACATCGGCACCCAATAGAAATTTATCCGCACCAAACACCTGCAGCCATTGCATAAATGTTGTTTCATCTTTCACTGCAATGCTACCAACTGTTGCCAGTGCAGCGCCGGAACCAAAAACAATCCGCACATCTTTTTCAGTTTTTAAGCCGCCGCCAAAATCGATCACCAAAGAGGTCTTACCCGCAATATTTTCCAACACTTTCCAATTTTTTACTGCCCCGGCTTTCGCACCATCCAAATCAACGAGGTGCAATCGCTTAATACCCGCATCTTCAAACTCTTTCGCTACTTCCAAAGGATGTTCATTATAAATTTTCTTTTGCGCATAATCGCCATGCGTTAACCGCACACATTTGCCGTCTATTATATCTATGGCAGGTATAATTTCCATGCCCCCCGTCCCCCTCAAGGGGGAACTTAGGTCCGAATTGCCTTTGCTGATTTCATTATTCATTATTCGAAAACTATTATATCAACTCAAGAAAATTTTTAATGATTTTATCTCCTGTTTCTGCACTTTTTTCGGTGTGAAATTGCACACCATAAAAGTTGTCTTTTTGTATGGAAGCAGCGTACTCTAGTCCGTAGTTGCATTTGGCTATAGTGTACTGGCTATCTTTTGCATAATAACTGTGTACATTATAGATGTAACTGTTATTGGCAATATTTTTAAATAAAGGAGATTGCAGATCGTAGATCGTATTCCAACCCACCTGCGGCACTTTCAGGTTTTTATTCTGAAACCTTTTCACTTCCACCGGAACAATACCCAAACAAGTTGTATCATTTTCTTCGGAATGTGTGCAGAGTAATTGCATGCCCACACAAATTCCTAAAACCGGTTGCTTTAATTCTTTAATCACTTTATCAAGATCATTCTGCTGCAGGCTTCTCATGGCGCTGCTGGCTTCTCCTACTCCCGGAAAAATCACTTTGTCGGCCACCCTTATTTTTTCGGGATTATCGGTTACCTCTGCCTGAAGGCCCAAGCGTTCTAAAGCATTTAATACCGATTGAATATTTCCAGCGTTGTATTTAATAATTGCAAGATTCATTGTAACTTTCTCCTGTTTCATTTAAAAGCGGAAGTAGCTCACCTGGTAGAGCGACAGCTTCCCAAGCTGTAGGTAGCGGGTTCGAGTCCCGTCTTCCGCTCCGCCTTTTGGCTATTTCAAAATACCTTCTAAAAAAAATTTTGTTTTTTCTTCAATAATTTCTGCTCTGTCCAAAGCTTTGATGTAAGCACTTCCAATGATGGCGCCATTTGCATACCTGCAGGCTGTGCCAAACGTAGCTTTATCTTTTATACCAAATCCCACCAACACAGGATTTTTTAAATTCAGAAGCTGCAGCTTTTGCAAATAAGTTTCTACGGCTGAAAAATCTTTATCAGAACCGGTAAGCGAAGAAGATGAAACAGCATATAAAAATCCGCTGCTTAAACTATCTAATTTCTTAATTCTTTCTTCTGAAGTTTCGGGTGTCACAAGGAAAATAAAATCCAGCCCATATTTTTTTATGATGGCGCTGTATTCCTTTTCATATTCGTACATCGGAATATCAGGAATGATCAATCCATCTATACCTACTTCAGCAGCCTTTGCACAAAATTTTTCAAAGCCGTATTGCAACAACGGATTTAAATAGCCCATTAAAACAACAGGAACATTTATGTCATTCCTGAAATCTTTAAGTTGCTCAAACAATGTTGAAATGGTCATACCATTATGCAGCGCAACACTGCTGCTGGCTTGAATTACCGGGCCATCAGCCAATGGGTCGCTGTAAGGCATTCCCAATTCAATAAGGTCAGCCCCATACTTTTCAAGCGCCTTCATGATTGGCAAGGTGCTGTTCAATTGCGGATAGCCTGCCGTGCAGTAAACATTTAGTATGTTATTCTTTTTCTTTTTAAATAAGTCATCTATTCTGCTCATAGTAATTCATAAAATGCTGAAACGTTTTTCCATTCCTCATCCTGTTCCATCTCGAAGCTGTTCTCTCGTTCAATGGTTGAAAGAAAATATTCTAAGAAGCCCTCTACCTTCTGAGGCTCTTTAGTATAAAAAATAATTTCGCGTTTGCGATAAATAGTTGTGTGTCCTACGTGCACCGTTTGCGTTTGTCCTTCCAGGTATTCAATCATCTTTTTCTCCACTTCCACCAGGTAATCATGCTCCTTTTCTTCGGGTTGGCCTAACTCATTGATAGCGTCGGGAATAATTTCTATAAAAACAGAAATGGCATACGCAGAACGATCAGGAATGTTTTTCAAATCGGCATTGATAATGGCAATGGCCGGAAAACCATCGACTTCAAATTCAAAACCTGTATATGTTGCGTTTGTACTTTTCATTTTTTATAAGTATTCATTCATTGATGGTTCCTAGGTCATGGCCGTTCTCTGCTCAATAGCATTACAGAACGTACAAGTGAGTGACACAACAGAAGCCCAATAGCAGCACTTAGCCAAGTACACCTTTTTCTTCCATTACTTTCATGTACGTTGCTAAATCTTTATCGCCTCTTCCACTTAAACAAATAACTACTGTGTCCTTTTCAGTTAATGGCAATTGTTTTAACGCCGCAAATGCGTGTGCAGTTTCCAGCGCCGGGATAATGCCTTCCAGTTTTGCTACTTCAAATGCGGCCTTTACGGCTTCGTCGTCGGTTGCGGATAAAAAATTTCCCCTTCCACTGTCAAACAAGTGTGCATGTAAGGGACCAATGCCTGGATAATCTAAACCCGCTGAAATACTGTGGGGTTCTATTACCTGGCCGTCTTCCGTTTGCATCACCAAACTTTTGCTGCCATGTAAAACGCCTTCTTTACCCAACTGTGTTGTGGCGGCACTCATACCGCTATTTACGCCATGTCCTGCGGCTTCTACAGCTACCAACTGCACATTGGCTTCTTCTATAAAATGATAAAAGGCACCGGCAGCATTGGAGCCACCACCCACACAAGCCATTACATGCGTGGGCAATTCTGTTCCTGTTTTTTCTTTTAACTGCCAGCGAACTTCTTTGGAAATAACACTTTGAAACCGGGCCACCATATCGGGATAAGGATGCGGCCCCACGACACTGCCAATGATATAATGCGTGTCGTTCGGATTATTGATCCAATCCCGGATAGCCTCATTGGTAGCGTCTTTCAAAGTTTTACTTCCGCTTTTTGCAGGAATCACCTTTGCACCGAGCATTTTCATTCGGGCAACATTCGGCGCCTGGCGTTCAATATCTACTTCACCCATGTATACAATGCACTCAACACCTTTTAATGCGCAAACAGTTGCCGTAGCCACACCATGTTGACCAGCTCCTGTTTCAGCAATGATTCTTTTTTTACCAAGTCGTTGCGCCAGTAAAATTTGTCCGACAGTATTATTGACTTTATGGGCACCGGTATGACATAAATCTTCTCTCTTCAAAAATATTTTTGTGTTGTGCTTTTTACTTAAACGCTCCGCAAAATATAGTGGCGTCGGTCGGCCAACATAGTCGTGCAATAACTGCTGATATTCTTTTTGAAATGCAGCTTCGTGCATAATCTCTAAATATCTTGTTCGCAACTCTTCTACATTGCGATGCAGCATTTCTGGAATATAAGCGCCACCAAAACGGCCATAGTAGCCGTTTTCGTTAGGAGAGGCATATGTTTGTTTTGTCATCATTTGAATTACTATTTGGCTTCTGTTGTGTCACTCACTTGTACGCTTTGTAATACTATTCAGCTATAGCGTTTCCAGATTCATTTTTGTTTTTTCATCAACTACGTTGCCTGTATTTACTGTTGTTACCGGCTCAAACAACATGATCCATACTTCGTTTATCGCTACCGGCCTGTGCTCAACACCTTTAGGAACAATTAAAAACTCTCCTTCGTTCAGCACAACGGTCTTGTCTCTTAATTCCATATTGAAACTTCCTTTTACTACAAAGAATAGTTCATCTTCTTCATCATGCTTGTGCCAGATAAATTCTCCTTCAAGCTTTGCCAGCTTTACTTGTTGTCCATTTAGCTCTCCAACGATCTTTGGACTCCAGTGTTCAGAGAATAGAGAAAACTTTTCCAAAAGGTTTACTTTATTCATGGTTTAAAGCATTTATAAATTGCCGGACTCTTTCCATATCCTTAACGCCGGGTGCTGTTTCAAAACGGCTATTTACATCCACGGCATATAAATAATGATGATAAAATGCGTTTACTTTCTCAATGTCTTCTAATCCAATTCCGCCACTTAAAAAGAAAGGCTTGCTGATGGTTGCATTTTGTAAAATTGACCAATCGAATTGCATTCCGCTTCCTCCGTAAAACTTCGTGTTTGTATCAAACAAAAAATAATGACACACATTTTGAAAAGGCGCTACCAAATCATCAATTTTTTTTTCGTCTGCTATTCGAAACACTTTTATCACTTGTACTTTATCCATCAGCTGAAAGCAGAATGCATCAGATTCATCACCATGTAATTGCACAGCTGTTAATCCATAATCTTCAATGGCCTTTAAAATGGTGGGATAATCTGCATTTACAAAAACACCTGCCTTTTTGATTTTCGATTTTTTGATTTCTGATTTTTGATTAGCTAACTTATCCGCTGCATAGCGTTTTGAGCCTTCATAGAAAATGAGTCCGGCATAGTCAACACCCATTTGCTGCAGGTGCTGCATCTGCTCCAAACTGGTTATACCACACACTTTTACTTTCATAACAATTAAAGCTCGTACACAAAATTTTTAAATGCCTGCATCGGACTTGCCTGCTTCATAAAATATTCGCCGATTAAAAATCCTTTAAAGCCGAATTGCTTTAGGTAGTTGATGTTTTTCACATCATTAATACCGCTTTCTGCAACCTTGATGAATTTATCATTAATTTTTTCTGCTAACCGAACAGAATGTTCAAGGTCCACTTCAAAATTTTTCAGATTTCGATTGTTCACACCGACCAGGTCTACTGCATCGCAAATATGATCAAGCTCGGTTTCGTCGTGCAATTCCAACAACACTTCCAGTTGTAGTTGCTTTGCCTTCTGCGCCAACTCTTTTACCTGTTGTGGCAAAAGGCAGGCAGCAATTAAAAGAATGACATCGGCACCATAAGCCTTTGCCTCTATCAACTGATATTCGTCAACCATAAAATCCTTGCGCAGCATCGGCACACCATTGTCTCGTGCACTAATCAGGTCGTCCAAAGAGCCACCGAAAAAATGGTAATCTGTCAACACAGAAATTCCGGAAGCGCCATAGGCTGTATACGCCTTTGTTACAGCTTCTACACTATCGCTGTTATTGATAATTCCTTTCGATGGCGATTTTCTTTTGTACTCTGCAATAATGCCTGTCTTTTTTTCACTCAGTATGGATTTACGAAGTGAAAGCGTTTGACGTTCGAAAAATCTCCCTTTCTCCAATTCCTGTGTGCTTACCTCTTCTTTCCGCCGCGCCACTTCTTTCTTTTTGTATTCAACAATTTGTTCTAAAATATTCATTACTGCAAAGAGATTAGTTTTTGAAATGACTTGTAGGCCTTTTCGCTTTCCAGGCTTTCCACTGCGGCATTGTAAGCATCATCATAAGTTGTAAAATCGCCGGTGCATTGCAGCGCCATGGCAGCATTAGCTAACACCACAGCATTCTGCGCCCAACTGCCTTCGCCTTTTAAAATTTTCAAAAAGATCTTAGCCGCTTCTTCCACCGTCGTGCCTCCGTAAATGTCAATCGGTGAAACGGTACGTTTGCCAAGTTCCTCTGCAGATAAAATCTTTTCTCCGTAGTTGGTTATAACTTTTGTATCGTTGGTCAGCGAAATTTCGTCATAACCATCCAGGCTGTGAATGATGGTAAAAGGCTTAGCGGTTTGCTGCAGCAAATAATTATAGATGCGGGCCATTTCCAAATTATACACACCTACTAACTGATATTCAGGATTAGCAGGATTTACCATAGGCCCCAGCATGTTGAAGAAAGTGCGAAAACCTAAATTCTTTCGAATGGTTGCCACTGCTTTTAAAGCCGGATGAAACAGCGGCGCATGCAGAAAGGTAAAGTTGGCTTCTTCGATTTCTTTTTTCAAATGGTCAACATTGTTTTTGAACTTATAGCCCAATGTTTCCATTACATTAGATGCTCCGCTTACCGAAGTTGCGCCATAATTACCGTGCTTGGCTATTTTTTTACCAGCACCCACCACTACAAAACAAGCCAGGGTTGAAATGTTGAACGTGTTCTTTCCATCACCACCGGTTCCTACAATATCCATTACTTTATGGCCATCTAAATCCACCGGCACAGCCAGTTCCAGCAAGCCTTCTCTAAAACCTTGCAGTTCGTCAATGGTAATGCTGCGCATTAAATACACGGTAGTGAAAGCCGTGAGTTCTGTTTCATTATAAATGCCTTTGGCAATATTTAGCATCACGTCTTTGGCCTCTTGCCGTGAAAGAGTTTTATGTTCGAATAAAGCTTTTAATATTTTTTTCATTGTCTGATTTTAGAGTTAACTAATTGCCCCTATCACTTCCTAAACCAGTTTCTCAAAACCGTTTCTCCGTCCGGCGTTAATACGCTTTCAGGATGAAACTGCACGCCCTGCACATCATATTGTTTATGCTGCAAAGCCATGATGTAGCCATTATCGTCTTTTGCAGTTATTTCCAATTCCTCCGGAAAACTTTCCTCACTTATAATCCAGCTATGGTAGCGGCCAACAGAAAACTCATCAGGCAAACCATTAAAAAGGTCTTGCGGCGAAACATCTTCATTTGATGTTTTACGTTTCACAACTTTAACCGACGTAGCCACGCCGTGATACACGGTTGAAAGATTGACCAATTTCCCACCAAAAGCTTCGCCAATGGCCTGATGGCCCAGGCAAACGCCAAGGACTGATTTTGTAGCCGCATATTCTTTAATCAAAGGCAGAAGCAAACCAGCTTCGGAAGGTATACCCGGACCCGGCGATAAAATGATTTTATCATACTCAGCCACCTTCTCCAATGGAATTTCATCGTTGCGAAATACATCTACTTTATCGTTCACAATCTTGTTCACCAAATGAACGAGGTTGTAGGTAAATGAATCATAATTATCGAATACCAGAATCTTCATTATTGCTTATTTAATGGTGGCAGCCATGGTAATGGCACTTTTCAACGCATTTAATTTGTTATTCACTTCCTGCAGCTCGCTTTCAGGTTTGCTCGCCGCCACTACACCAGCTCCGGCCTGGTAAATCAGCGTATTGCTTTTACTTAAAATAGTGCGGATCATAATAGCATGATTGCATGAGCCATCGAACCCTACAAAGCCAATGGCGCCGCCATAATAACTCCTGGGCGTTGGTTCGTATTCATTGATTAATTGCATGGCCTTGTACTTAGGCGCACCACTTAATGTACCAGCCGGAAATGTTTTAAATAAAATCTGAAACGGATTGGAGTCTTTGGGCACATCACCTACCACTTCGCTCACCAGATGAATTACATGCGAATAGTACTGTATCTGCCGGTACTGCTCTACGTGAACATTCGTGCAAACAGTACTTAAATCGTTTCTTGCCAGATCAACCAACATTACATGCTCTGCGTTCTCTTTTGCATCGGTTAACAGTTCTTCTGCCCTTTGCTGGTCTATCACATCGTCGCCGGTGCGACGAAATGTTCCGGCAATGGGATGTACAACCGCTTTTCCATTTTTAATGATCAATTGCGCTTCGGGTGAAGAACCTAAGAGTTTGTAATCGCCATAATCAAAAAAGAATAAGTAGGGCGAGGGATTGATATGGCGCAAAGCCCGGTACACGTTGAACTCATCGCCAGTGAAACTCTGTTGAAAACGGCGGCTTAGAACAATTTGAAATACATCGCCACGGTAACAGCTTTGGATGCCTTTTTTTACAATGTCAATGTACTCTTCATCTTTTAAGTTAGAACTTTCTTCAGAAGCCGGTGCAAAGGGATAAGCGGGAACATCTTTGCTATTGATAAGCGATTCTACTATTTCAGCCTCACTTTCTACACCAGTCACTTTATTTTCCAACAACAACAATTCATCTTTGTAATGGTTAATGGCAATTACATATTGATACAAACGATAACGGGCTACGGGTATTTTGTTGCTGTTATCGTTTGTATCCTTGAACCTGACGGTTTCAAAAAACTGTACAGCGTCAAAGGTGAAGTAGCCAAACAATCCTTGCGCAAACCGGGCTGCTTTGGTCTCATCACTTTTGGTCTCAAAACGTTGCATAAAATTCCACAGTAGTTCCTTTAAATCTTCGTTGCTTTTTAAAGAAACTTTTTCGGGGTTTTGACCGGGCAGTTTAAACTCCACTACATTTTTATCCCTGATTTCAATACCAGCAATAGCATTAATACCAATAAAGGAATAGCTGTTGTCGGCTACGTGGTTGTCGGTACTTTCCAAAAGAATCGTATCTCTGAACCTATCTCTTAAGCGGAGGTAAATGCCCACCGGCGTGTACACGTCGGCCAGCATTTTTTTAACGGTGGTTCTGAGCAGAATTTTTTTGTCTCCTGCCCCTGTTAAGGAGTGACTTAGATCTGAACTTCCTTTCGTTTCTACTAACATTTTAAGATAAATTATTTGTAAATGATCACATCAAGCCAATAAAAAAGCCCCAATAAGGGGCTCTGAATATGATGAACAAACTATAGCAATAGCTTTACAGAACCCCGTTTGAGTTTGTATGCCACCACCAATGTTTATTGATTAATTGTTTCATTTCAATGCAAATATGCAAAGGGCACGGCATTTGACAAAATAATTTTTAGCTTAAAAAAACAGTTATGCTCATTCAACATAAGGAAACCGGCACAAAAGGAGTACTTTTTGTTCAGGGCGAAGACGGTGGCTTGTTGGCCGAATTGCTTTACATGAAAAAACAGCCTTCAACCATGATCATTGAGCATACGGAAGTGAGTGATGAATTAAGAGGCCAAAATGTAGGCTATCAATTGGTGAGCACGGCTGTGGAATTTGCCCGTTTGCACGGCTTGAAAATTATGCCTATCTGCCCATTTGCAAAAGCCATCATTAACAAAAAAACTGAGTTTCATGATGTGCTGATGCAATAACGCAAAATTTAAGAAAACGCCATGCAGCCATTGATACATTTTTGTCCTCTATCTTCTTTCACTTGTTAAAACAATTTTTTAAGTTTAAAGTGGAATAATCTTAGTTGTTTTTGATGTAAGAAACAGCTTTTACCAAACCCATCAAACACAAACTTATGAAAGCGATAATTCTATGGTTAACCTTATTTAGCATAGCAGGCATTGATACTACCAATAATGCTGATGCCATTATCGGTGTTTGGAAAAATGGAAGCGGTAAGGGACACATTCAGATCTATAAGAACAATGGTAAATACTTTGGTAAAATTGTTTGGCTAAGAGATGCATTAGATGCTAACGGAAAGCCAAAAGTAGACCGCAAAAATGAAAATCCAGATAAAAGAAATGCGCCGCTGATTGGCCTGGTGATGCTGAAAGACTTTGAATATGATGATGGTGAGTGGAATGGCGGCCATATTTATAATCCCTCTGATGGAAAGGAATACAAGGCCTATATGAAAATGGAAGATTACAAAACGCTTAATGTTCGTGGTTATGTAGGTATCTCCTTATTTGGGAAAACAGATGTATGGACAAGAGTGAGGTAAATCTGTATTGTTGATTGGTTGAAAGGTTAATTGAATTGATAAGTCTACTAATTGATAAGTTCGCAGGTTGTTTTCTTAATTTAGCAAATTCCCAATCTTCATCAAACATCCTCTTTCCTTATCTTTCCTTCATGAAAACCTACTTGTTGTTCTCCTTGTTGCTGTTAAAGTTCACAACATTTGCACAAACAGACAGTTTTTACCTGCTTAAACCCGACCGGGTATTTGATGGCGAACAAATGCACAATGATTGGATCGTATTGATAAAAGGAAATAAAATAGAAGCTGCAGGCTCCATGAATTTTAAGCTTCCTTCCAACACCAGAGTTATTGAATTAAAAGGCACAACACTTTTGCCCGGGTTAATTGAAGGCCATTCTCATCTTTTTTTACACCCTTACAATGAAACAAATTGGAATGACCAGGTGCTAAAGGAAAGTCGGGCAGAAAGGACAGCACGGGCTGTAACACATGCAAAAGCTACGCTGATGGCAGGTTTTACCACCGTTCGGGACCTGGGAACCGAAGGTGCTATGTATGATGATGTAGGCTTGAAACATGCCATTGAAAAAGGTGTAGTCCCCGGCCCAAGAATGATTGTAGCCACACGAGCCATTGTAGGCAAAGGCGCATACGGTCCTAAGTTCGGCAATCCTGATATTGATTTACCACAGGGCGCTGCAGAAGCAGGCAATGCAGATGAACTGGAAAAAGAAGTAAGAACACAAATTGGCAAAGGTGCAGACGTTGTAAAAATTTACACAGATTACAGGTGGGGAAAAGATGGGGAAGCTGCACCTACCTTTACGCAGGAAGAAATTGCCCAGGCAGTAGCTATTGCCAAAAGCAGCGGCCGTAAAGTGGCTGTACATTCTTCAACCAAGGAAGGCATGCGCCGTGCTATTTTGGCTGGTGTAGCAACGGTAGAACATGGCGATGATGGTGATGATGAAGTGTTTAAATTAATGAAAGAAAAAGGCGTAGCACTGTGCCCTACATTAGCAGCAGGCGACGCCATTTTACAATATAACGGCTGGAAAAAAGGAATTGACCCTGAGCCTGCACGCATTATTGCTAAAAGGAAAAGCTTTCAATCAGCATTAAAAAATGGCGTTACCATTTGCATGGGAGGAGACGTAGGAGTATTTACACATGGAGAAAACTGGCGTGAAATGGAATTGATGGTTGATTATGGAATGAATGCCATTGATGTGTTGAGGTCAGCGACTTTAGTGAATGCCAATGTATTTGGCTATGCAGATAAAATTGGCAGTATTAAAAAAGGAATGCTGGCTGATATTATTGCAGTGCAGGGCGATCCTTCAAAGACTATTAAAGACATCCGCAATATTGTTTTTGTAATGAAAAACGGAGTGATTTATAGATAAGAGACTAAAGGCAATATTTGTCTTGAGTATCTCGTCTGTTTCTTACGTTTATGGCTGTATAAACAGTTCCTGTATCCTTTCTTTTTTGAGGTAAAAACTGCCACTAAGGTTGCCGCTGGTTTGCCAAACACCATCTACATAATTTTTCCTTTTGTTGATGTGTCCCTTCATTGTAAATTCCTTACCATCTGCGGTTTGATACGAAAACTGTAAAACACTATCTCCCTGGAGCTCGTAAGTACCGGTGAATTTATTACTTTCAATTACGTCGCCATTGTATAGCTCAATATGGCTTTGATCTTCAAACCTCACTAAAACTTTTTCCCGGCTATTGTCTGTTTTGTAAACGCCTGTCCAAATACCATCTACTCTATTCACTTCTTTACCTGTAAAACTCGTCAGAAGAACTCCGGCCAGTAAACAAACTATTGTTTTCATAACTCACCATTTAATTCCACATATTTAAAAAGTAATAACAATTGTGCCAAAGATGCAGGCGGACACGATGCTGGCTTTAAGAAAGGATAGCACAAAAAATGCAGAGGACATTTAGAAAAAAATCTCAATTAATTTCGTGTTTAAGCCGAAAATAAAAAGCTCAATAGCATTGCTATCGTTGAACGGAGCGTCGCAACAGAAGTGGATCAGGGTTACAAAGCCGGCAACAAAAAATTCTTATTTAATAACAGGTACGGCACTAGATCATCGTAACGATGCAAACAGTTTTATCACAAAACTCCTTTGGTAGAAGGCAAATAATTTTTCAATGGATCTCTTTTCACCGCCATCTTAATGGCTTTGGCAAATGCTTTAAAAATCGCTTCTATTTTATGGTGTTCGTTCTCGCCTTTGCATTCAATATTCAGGTTGCATTTTGCAGCGTCGGAAAAAGATTTAAAAAAATGAAAGAACATTTCGGTAGGCATATCTCCCACTTTTTCCCTGCTAAATTGCGCATTCCATACAATCCAGTTGCGGCCGCCAAAATCAATCAGCACTTTTGCTTTTGCTTCATCCATTGGCAAAGCAAAACCATAACGTTCTGTCCCTTTTTTATTGCCCAATGCTTTCGCGAAAGCTTCTCCCAGGGCAATGCCTGTATCTTCAATGGTGTGGTGTTCGTCAATATGCAAATCGCCTGCTGTTTGTATGGCTAGATCAACCATTCCGTGTCTTGCAATCTGGTCAAGCATATGATCAAAAAAACCTAAACCTGTTTGAATGTTGGCTTTACCGCTTCCATCCAAATTCAATACAATGTTGATCTCTGTTTCAGATGTTTTACGGTTATGTTTTACAAGTCTTTGCCCAAGCTTTAAAAATTCATAAATGTCTTTCCAATCTGTTGTAGTAAGTGCTGTTACCTCATCTAATGCTGCTTCCGAATCTTTTACTTCTTTTCCGCCAAGCGAAGGGTCATTTTTTAACCAAATGGCTTTACAGCCCAGGTTCTTAGCTAGTTGCACATCGGTAATGCGATCGCCAATAACATAAGAATGCTCAATAGCGTAGTCAGGGTTGTTCAGGTATTTGGTGAACATGCCGATACCCGGTTTGCGTGTTGGCAAATTTTCTTCCGGAAAACTGCGATCGATCAATTCTTCAGAAAAAATAATGCCTTCGTTGGCAAAAGAGCTCATGATCAAGTTGTGCGGGGGCCAAAATTGTTCTTCCGGAAATTTATCTGTGCCCAGTCCATCCTGGTTTGAGACCAGCACCAATTCATAATTTAATTCTTCTGCAATTTTGCACAAGTATTTAAAGACATGCGGATAGAATGCAACTTTATCAAAAGAATCAACCTGGTAAAACGGTGGCACTTCCTGTACAAGTGTTCCATCTCTATCAATGAACAAAACTCTTTTTGCTATATGTGGGTTTGCCTGATCCATGCTTAGTTGGTTTTATATTCTTTCAAAATTTGAAGCAGTTGCTGATCCTGCTGCGGTGTGCCCACTGTTATACGTAAACAATCTTCGCACAAAATCACATTACTTCTATTGCGAACAATAATGCCTTTTTCTTTTAAATAATTATAAGTTGCCGTAGCATCATTCATTTTTACTAAAACAAAATTGGCATCGGATGGAAATATTTTTTCTACAAAAGACAATTGCACCAGTTCTTTTACCAATATTTCTCTCTCCTTTATTGTTTCTTTGATCATAGCATTTACGTCTTCCAAGTTATCCAATGCCTGCAATGCCAGTTCCTGCGTAGCCTGGTTAACATTATATGGTGGTTTGATCTTGTTTAAAATATCAATAACCTCTATGGAAGCAAAATTGACACCCAGGCGCAAAGCTGCCAATCCCCAGGCCTTAGAGAAGGTTTGCATCACTACCAAATTGGGATAATCTTTTAATTCGGACAGGAAGGAACGATGGCGGCTATAGTTAATGTAGGCTTCATCGATCACTACAATGCCTTCAAAGTTATTCAGCACCATTTCGATATCTTCTCTTTCCAAACTATTGCCTGTAGGGTTATTGGGAGAGCATAAGAAAATAACCTTGGTATTTTCATCAACAGCGTTTTCAATGCCTTCAAGATCCAATTGGTAATTGAACAACAAAGCAACTTCTTTTACTTCCACATCATTAATGTGTGCATACACTTCGTACATGCCGTAAGTTGGCGGGCAAATAACAATATTATCTTTTTGCGGATCGCAAAAAGCCCGAATTACAAGATCAATGCATTCATCGCTGCCATTACCCAACAGCATGTTTTCTGGTGCAATATTTTTTACGGACGCAATTTTCTTTTTTAATTCCCATTGCAAAGGATCGGGATAGCGATTGTACCATTTAGTTAATGGCGAACCAAAACTGTTCTCATTGGCATCCAAAAACACTTTAGCAGTGCCGCTGAATTCGCTGCGAGCAGAGGAATAGGGTTTAAGTTTTTTGATATTACCTCTAACTAATTTGTTTAAATCAAAGCTCATTTTTTGTTACCGGCTTTTGTAATTACTATTTAACTTCTGTTGTGTCACTCACTTGTACGTTCTGAATTTTATTGAGCATTCAACCGAACCTTCACTGCATGAGCATGTGCATCCAGCCCTTCTGCTTCTGCCATTGCCGTCACGGTGTTTGCAATTGTGTAGATCCCTTCTCTCGTTAGTTTTTGATACGTGATCTTTTTTACAAAACTATCTACACTTACGCCACTATAAGCTCTTGCAAACCCATTTGTAGGCAGCGTATGATTGGTGC
>JBQCJM010000048.1:0-2249 GCA_051952715.1 Flavisolibacter sp. | reverse complement strand
AACAATGGGTAAAGCTGGTCGCAACAGGTGGCGCGGAATTCGTCCACGCAACCGTGGTGTGGCAATGAACCCTGTTGATCACCCAATGGGTGGTGGTGAAGGTAAAGCTTCAGGTGGTCAGCCTCGTAGCAGAACCGGTCAATACTCTCGTGGTTTAAAAACACGTACTAAGGGTAAAGGAAGTGATAAGTTGATCATTCAACGTAAAAACGGAAGCAAGCTGTCTAAATAATCAATAATTAATCATTAGTAATTAAGATATGGCTCGTTCAATTAAAAAAGGTCCTTACGTAGCAGCTCACTTAGAAGATAAGGTTGTTGCTATGAATGATGGCAAAGCAAAAAAAGGTGTGATCAAAACCTGGAGCCGTCGTTCAACGATCACTCCTGATTTTGTAGGACACACATTTGCTGTTCATAACGGAAACAAATTCATTCCTGTGTATGTTACCGAATTTATGGTAGGACACAAATTGGGAGAATTTGCGCCAACAAGAAACTTTAAAGGACACTCAAGTAAAAAAGGCTAAAACAGTTTGCAGTTAATCTGTAAACGATAAAAGAATAAAAATGGAAGCAGTAGCAAAACTGAAAAATTATCCAACATCACCACGTAAAATGCGCTTGTTAGCCGACCTGGTTCGTGGCATGCGTGTAGAAAAGGCTTTGGCTGTTTTAGAACACAATGCAAAACATCCTGCAGTGCCTTTGCGTAAGTTGGTGTTGAGTGCTATCAGCAACTGGAAACAAAAAAATGAAGGTGGCGACGAGGCTGGTCTCGTTATCAAAACCATCTTCGTTGATGGAGCAAGAACCTTAAAACGTATGCGTCCTGCACCTCAGGGTCGTGGTTACCGCGTACGTAAAAGAAGCAACCACGTAACTGTGATTGTTGATGATGTTGAAGCCATCAAAGCTGCAAAACAAAAACAACCAAAAGCTCAAGTGGCAGAAGTTGTAGAAGAACCTGCAGTAGAAACAAAAACAAAAAAAGCTGCGCCTAAAAAGGCCGCTCCAAAAAAAGCAGCAGCAAAGAAAACAAGTACAAAAAAATAATTAACCAATAAACATGGGTCAAAAAGCAAATCCAATTGGTAACAGGTTAGGCATCATCCGCGGATGGGAATCTAACTGGTATGGTGGCAAAAAAGATTTTGCAGGTAAGCTGATCGAAGACAACAAAATCAGAACCTATCTCAATGCCCGTATCAACAAAGGTGGCATCGCCAAAATAGTTATTGAAAGAACATTAGGTAAACTCATCGTTACCATTCACACTTCAAAACCAGGTATCATCATCGGTAAAGGTGGTAATGAAGTAGATCGTATTAAAGAAGAGTTGAAGAAGTTGACTGGTAAGGAAGATGTTCAGATCAACATTTTGGAGATCCGTCGTCCTGAATTGGATGCCATGATTGTTGCTGATACCATTGCCCGTCAAATTGAAAATCGTATCAACTATAAAAGAGCCATCAAAATGGCGATTGCTTCTGCACTTCGTATGGGTGCTGAAGGTATCAAGGTAAAAGTAAGCGGCCGTTTAGGTGGTGCTGAAATTGCCCGTACAGAAGAAATCAAACAAGGCCGTACGCCATTGCACACTTTCCGTATGGATATCGATTATGCAAACGTATTTGCACTTACTGTTTATGGTAAGATAGGTATTAAAGTATGGATTTGTAAAGGTGAAGTATTAACGAAGAGAGATTTGAATCCAAACTTCGTTGGCGGCAAAGAATCCGGAGGTATGGGAGATAGAAGAGATAGAAGAGATGACAGAGGTGGAGATTTTGGAAGAGACCGTGGTGGTGATCGCAGAGGCGGCGGCGGCGGTGGATATAACCGCGGTGGCGGTGGCGGCCGTTCAGGTGGACAAGGTGGTGGCCGCTCGGGCGGACAAGGTGGAAGAAGATAAGTTTCGCCTCAATAAAAAGAAAAGTTTTAATCGTAATAAAACTGGTTTGATTGAAGAGACAACCTCGAATTTCAAGCCTCAAACATCGAACTAAATATGTTACAGCCGAAAAGAACAAAGCACAGGAAAATGCAGAAAGGTCGCATGAAAGGCGATGCTAAAAGAGGTACTACCATTGCATTTGGTTCTTTTGCTTTAAAAGCGTTGGAAAGCCATTGGATTACCGACCGTCAGATTGAGGCAGCCCGTCAGGCAATGACGCGCCACATGAAACGTGAAGGTAATGTTTGGATCCGCATTTTCCCTGATAAACCAATTACCCGCAAGCCTGCAG
>JBQCJM010000047.1:0-10431 GCA_051952715.1 Flavisolibacter sp. | reverse complement strand
ATGCACTGACTATTTTGGAAAACATGGAACACCGCGGTGCTTGTGGCTGCGAGCATAATACGGGTGACGGTGCCGGCATCATGATCCAGGTTCCACACGAATTTTTCTTTGATGAGTGCAGTAAGTTGGGCGTACACCTTCCCTCTTTTGGTAAATATGGCATTGGCGTTTTGTTTTTCCCAAAAGACATCAGATTGAAGGAAGAATGCCGCGACATTTTTAATCGCTGTGCAGATAAATTAGGACTTGAAGTTCTGGCTTACAGAAAAGTTCCGGTTGACCCTGACACGATTGGTTTTACTGCCTTATCTGTAGAACCAGAAATGGAGCATGTGATCGTTGCCTGCCCCGATCATATTACCGACCCCGAAGATTTTGAACGCAAATTGTTTTTACTTCGCAATTATGCTTCACATACAATAAATAATACGGTAAAGAAAGATGCAGTCGGTTTTTATGTTGCTTCCCTCTCTTATAAAACCATCGTATATAAAGGACAACTTACCAGCAGGCAGGTGCGTGAATATTTTCCCGACTTAAGAAATAAAAGGGTGGTGTCTGCTTTTGGGCTGGTACACTCCCGCTTTGCTACTAATACATTTCCATCGTGGAAGTTGGCGCAACCTTTTCGTTTCATTGCGCATAACGGTGAAATTAACACGCTGCAGGGAAATTTAAACTGGTTAAAGACAAGTGAAAGGAATTTCACCTCTCCTTATTTTACTAAGGAGGAGATGGACATGCTATTGCCTATTATTACTGAAGGACAATCCGATTCTGCCTGTTTGGACAACATGATAGAATTGCTCACACTGTGTGGCCGTTCTTTACCTCATGTCATGATGATGCTCATTCCTGAAGCATGGGATGACAATGATCTGATGGACCCTGTAAAAAAGTCTTTCTATGAATTTCATGCTTCATTCATGGAGCCCTGGGATGGTCCTGCATCTATATCTTTTACCAATGGAAAAATCATTGGTGCCACGCTGGATAGGAATGGATTACGTCCTTCCCGCTACTGTGTTACTAACGACGATCGTGTGATCATGGCTTCGGAAACCGGCGCCCTGCCTGTTGATCCGGCTATCATTAAAGAAAAAGGCCGGCTGCAGCCGGGAAAAATGTTCGTGGTGGATCTGGAACAAGGTAGAATTATCAGCGATGAAGAATTAAAGCAAACCATTTGCTCACAAAAACCGTATGCCGATTGGCTTAACAAATACAAGATCCGACTGGAAGAATTGCCTGAGCCTCGTGTACAGTTCACCGATTTACACCACGAGCAGGTTTTTAAATATCAAAAGGTCTTTGGTTATTCAACGGAAGATTTGGATACCATTCTGGCACCGATGGCATTGGAAGGCAAGGAACCCATTGGTTCTATGGGCTCTGATATTCCTCTTGCCGTATTAAGTGATCAGCCGCAACACCTGAGTAGTTATTTCAAACAATTATTTGCCCAGGTAACCAATCCACCCATTGATCCCATTCGCGAGAGAATGGTGATGTCTTTATCAACTTTCGTTGGCAACAATGGAAACTTATTAAGCGAAGATCCTTTGTCTTGCCACAGTGTTGCGCTGAAACATCCTGTATTAAATAATCACGAACTGGAAAAAATCAGGAGTATTGACACCGGTATTTTCCAGGCAAAAACATTACAGTCTTATTTCAGAGCTGATGGCAAACCTGGTTCATTAAAAAAAGGCCTTGACCGTTTGTGCCGATATGCAGTGGATGCCGTGGAAGATGGTTTTGAAGTGTTGATTTTATCTGATCGTGCCATAGATTCGGAACATGCACCAATTCCTTCTTTATTGGCTACCGCAGCAGTGCACCATCATCTCATTCGCAAAGGACTTCGCGGACAGGTAGGCTTGGTGATAGAAGCCGGCGATGTTTGGGAAGTGCATCATTACGCCTGCCTCGTTGGATTTGGGGCCACCGCTATCAACCCATATTTAGCCCTTTCTACAATTAGCGATCTAAAAGAAAGCAATAAGCTGCCTACAGAACTTGACAAAAAACAACTCACCAAAAATTATGTCAAGGCGGTGAATGAAGGATTGCTCAAGGTGTTTTCCAAAATGGGCATTTCCACTTTGCAATCATACCAGGGTGCACAGATTTTTGAAATTATTGGCATTAATAAAAATGTAGTAAACCAATATTTTACCGGCGCCACATCACGCATCGAAGGCATGGGCATTGATGAAATTGCCAAAGAGGTTTTAGCCAAACATCATTTTGCCTTTTCCAAAAAAACACAGCCTGTTGAACGCCTGCCAATTGGTGGCATATATGAATGGAAGCGCAAAGGCGAGTTTCACCTGTTCAATCCGCAAACCATTCATTTGTTGCAGTATTCAACAAGGATGAATGATTACAACACTTTCAAAAAATATTCTAAACTCGTTAACGATCAGGCAGAAAAAGCCTGTACGCTACGCAGCCTGTTCGAGTTTAAACGCAACCGTTCTGCTATTTCAATTGATGAAGTAGAGCCGGCAGAAAACATTTACAAACGTTTTGCCACAGGCGCCATGAGCTTTGGTTCCATTTCACACGAAGCACATTCTACTTTGGCTATTGCCATGAACCGCATTGGCGCTAAAAGCAATACCGGCGAAGGTGGTGAAGATGAAATTCGTTATGAGACTTTGGCCACCGGCGACTCCATGAAATCGGCCATCAAGCAAGTGGCTTCAGCTCGTTTTGGTGTAACAAGCTATTACCTTACCCTGGCTGATGAACTGCAAATTAAAATGGCACAAGGCGCCAAGCCCGGCGAAGGCGGCCAACTGCCCGGACACAAGGTAGATGAATGGATCGGCAAAGTACGACACGCTACACCGGGTGTTGGTCTCATTTCTCCACCGCCACATCATGATATTTATTCCATTGAAGATTTAGCGCAATTAATATTTGATCTGAAGAATGCCAACCGTGCAGCACGTATCAGCGTGAAACTCGTTTCTAAAGCAGGCGTGGGAACGATTGCAGCAGGTGTAGCAAAGGCCAAGGCTGATGTGATTTTAATTGCAGGGCATGATGGTGGTACCGGAGCCTCTCCTATCAGTTCTATCAAGCATGCAGGATTGCCTTGGGAGCTAGGCCTGGCAGAGACCCATCAAACGCTGGTGAAAAACAAATTGCGCATCCGTGTGGTGGTGCAATCAGATGGCCAATTGAGAACCGGTCGTGATATTGCTATTGCCACTTTATTAGGCGCCGAAGAATGGGGCATTGCCACTGCTGCACTAATAGTTGAAGGCTGTATTATGATGCGCAAGTGTCATTTGAATACTTGTCCGGTTGGTATTGCCACGCAAAATGAAGAATTAAGAAAACGCTTTACCGGCGATGCAGACCATGTGGTAAACTTTTTCAAATTCATTACGCAGGAACTAAGAGAGATCATGGCCGAACTGGGCTTTAGAACCATCAACGAAATGGTGGGACAAGTAGATAACCTTGAAGCCCGCAGCGATATTAAACATTGGAAATATAGCAAGCTTGACCTCTCCCCTGTTTTGTACAAAGAACCAGCCTCGCTGTATACAGGATTATACAAACAGGAAGAACAAGATCATGGTTTATCAAATGTGTTGGATTGGCAATTGCTGGAAACTGCAAAAACCGCTTTGGAAAAAGGTGAAAAAATCAAAGCAACATTCAACATTATTAATACAGATAGAACGATTGGAACGATTCTGTCCAATGAAATTTCAAAAAAATACAAATCTGCAGGACTGCCTCATGATACCATTCATTTTAAATTCATCGGCACAGCAGGACAAAGCTTCGGTGCCTTTAATACCAAAGGTGTAACGCTTGAGTTGGAAGGTGATGCCAATGATTATTTTGGTAAAGGCCTGTCCGGCGCAAGATTGATCGTTTATCCACCGAAGCAATCACATTTCATACCTGAAGAAAACATCATCATTGGTAACGTAGCTTTTTATGGCGCTACTTCGGGCAGTGCTTATATAAGAGGCAGGGCCGGCGAACGTTTTTGCGTTCGCAACTCAGGCGTTCATGCCGTTGTTGAAAGCATTGGCGATCATGGCTGCGAATACATGACCGGTGGCCGTGTGGTTATTCTTGGCGATACAGGAAGAAATTTTGCTGCAGGCATGAGTGGCGGTATTGCTTATGTGTACAATGTGAAAGGAAATTTCGAAACGTTGTGCAACAAAGAAATGGTAGATCTCGATCCAGTGGAAGAAAACGATGTTGATGAACTGAAAACTATGATTGAAAACCATTTCAATCATACAGGAAGCACCGTGGCCAAATTTGTATTGGATGATTTTGAGAATCAATTAAAAAACTTCATCAAAGTATTTCCGAAAGATTATAAGAAAGTATTGCAAGCGAAGGTGCTAAAAGAAATGTCTGAAAAGAAAATTGCTTAAAGATGTAAATATTCTTTGCGCAACAGTTAGTTCTTTAACATGATTATGCACTTAGCTATGTTGTTACTATTTAGCATCGTTGCGTCGCACTCTTGTACTGCAACGTTCTGTTCAGCAATGAAAGAGCAGTAATGCTAAGAGCACAATGAAAGGGTAAAGAGTTGCAAGTACTTTGCACTCCTTTACTTAAGTTCAATAGAGTTTCGAACGTACAAGGGAGTGACACAACAGGTGATGATAATAGTAATGCAGTTGACTAAAAAAATAAAACAAACCTTTTACAATGGGTAAGACAACAGGTTTTTTAGAATTCAGCCGGGAGCTTCCTTCAAAGCGTCCGGTACAGGAGCGTGTAAACGATTATAATGAATTTGTGCATCGGCACACCGATGAGAAACTGAATCAGCAGTCGGCACGATGCATGAACTGTGGCGTACCTTTTTGTCATAACGGCTGCCCGCTGGGAAATTTCATTCCTGAATTTAACGATGCCGTTTATCGGGGTGCATGGGAAGAAGCGTATGAAACACTTTCTTTCACTAATAATTTTCCTGAGTTTACGGGACGCATTTGTCCAGCCCCTTGCGAAAGTGCCTGTGTGCTCGGCATTAACCAACCAGCTATTACCATCGAAGAAATAGAAAAGCATATTATTGAAATTGCTTTTGAAAAAGGTTTGGTAAAACCGCACAAGCCAGGTTTCCAATCAGGGAAAAAAGTTGCTGTGATTGGGTCGGGCCCCGCTGGGCTGGCCGCTGCGGCGCAATTAAATTATGCCGGTCATTCCGTAACCGTTTTTGAAAGGGATGACAAGCCAGGCGGCTTGTTGCGTTATGGTATTCCCGATTTTAAATTGGAGAAGTGGGTGGTTGACCGTCGCATTGCCTTACTGGAAGAAGAGGGTGTTGTTTTTAGATGCAATGCCAATGTAGGAGTCAACGTTCGTATCAACGATATACTGAGAGAGTTTCATGCGGTAGTGCTGGCAGGCGGTTCTACTGTGCCGAGGGATTTGCCCATAGCCGGTAGAGAATTGAATGGCGTTCATTTCGCCATGAATTTTTTGAAACAGCAAAATAAAAGAGTAGCTGAACTTTCTACAACGCCAGCTGGTACGGCAGAAAGTAACATTTATCACGAAGAAATTTTTGCAACCGGTAAAAATGTTGTTGTAATTGGCGGCGGCGACACGGGCAGTGATTGCATTGGCACATCTAACCGCCACGGTGCAAAATCCATCACCCAGTTTGAACTACTGCCTAAGCCCGCTGCTGGCAGAACACCATACATGCCCTGGCCTACCTATCCGATGCTTTTAAAAGTTACTTCCTCCCACGAAGAAGGTGCGGAACGCCATTGGGCTATTGCCACCAGAGAATTTATTGGTGATGCAAAAGGAAACCTGAAAGCGCTGAAAGTGGTTGATCTTGAATGGAAATTAACACCTGATGGCAAAACGGCAGGCTTCACTGAAATCATCGGAACAGAAAGAGAACTACCTTGTGAACTGGCTTTGCTGGCCATGGGCTTTGTACATCCACAACACGAAGGCCTGTTGAATGAACTCGGTGTTGATTTAGATGAAAGAGGTAACGTTAGAGCTTCTGAAAAAAGTTATCAAACGAATATCTCAAAAATATTTTCCGCAGGTGATATGCGGCGTGGGCAATCTTTGGTTGTATGGGCTATTAGCGAAGGACGGGAATGCGCTAAAAAGGTGGACGAATTTTTAATGGGCAGTTCTTCTTTAGAAACAAAAGACCAAAGTTTTTTAGTGCGGGAGGTTTTACCTGCGTAAAATTGGGTGCTAATGCTTGCTTGAATCAACGCCCTGTTTATAGCAGGGCGTTTGTATTGATATTTATTTTGAGCAGGGTAGGTAAATCACACCGAATTCCTCCCTGCATTAATAATTCCGAACGAGCTGCGCACCACCAATCGTTCCAGGTTTTCTTTTTCTTTAGCATCTATCTTTTTTTCATCACGCATCCTGGTTAGCGCATATTGCTGAATGGTAGTTAAGGGTAAAACAATTTTCTCCCGCATTTGAATAGACATTTGCTCCACCGGGTAATTGCTCATTAACTCGTTTTGTCCTGAAAGCTTCAACAAATATTTTTGTGTGAGCTCATACTCTTCATAAATCATGTTCCAAATTTCTCCGTATTGCGGATGATCGGACAAATAAGCTGTTAATGGAAAAAAGTTTTTCTTCATGGCCATTTCGCAGTTATCTATCAATGTTCTGAAATAAGGCGACCGTTGGTAAATGTGCTTAATAGCATCCAGCTTTCCTTCTTTCTCTATAGCCTGCAGTGCCGTTCCCAAACCGTAATAGCCTGGAACATTTTGCTTCAACTGGCTCCATGCGCCCACAAAAGGAATAGCTCTTAAATCTTTTAGTAATAACCTTGAGGAACCGCCACGTTTTGATGGGCGGCTGCTGATATTGGTTTCACTGTAAAAACGCAAAGGACTTACTTCAGATAAATAACTTAAAAAATGTGGATGCGCTTTTAATTGGCTATAACTATCAAAACTGATTTTGGCTAATTCTTCAATAGCTTTTTGCTGCCCGCTACTCAGTTGCTTCTTACTGTCAGTAAACAGGTCGTTCGAAACGCCGGCATTAAGCAATTGTTCAATATTGAACTGAGCCGAATCCACTGTTCCAAAATTTGAACTAACCGTTTGTCCCTGTATAGTCAATTGAATTTCTTTGGTTGAAATGTTATTGCCCATAGATGCATAGAACTTGTGCGTTTTACCACCGCCTCTTGCAGGCGGGCCACCACGCCCGTCAAAGAAAATAACGTCAATGCCATATTCTTTGGAAACAGCCGTTAACTCTTCTTTAGCTTTGTAAATACTCCAGTTAGCCATTAAATAGCCGCCATCTTTTGTACCATCTGAAAAACCAACCATAATGGTTTGATTTTTGTTGCGCTGCTGTAAATGCCGGTAATAAGTTTTGTTTTCATATAACGACCTCATTACCTTCGGCGCATTTTTTAAATCTTCAATTGTTTCAAATAGAGGAACGATATCAACGGGTAAATTTTCTTTTGTCCAACCTCCTAATAAAAGCAAGCCATACACTTCCATTATATTCAAAGCAGTGCTGCTATGGCTGATAATGTACCTGTTGCAACCTTGCTCACCATTGAATTGCTGAATGGTTTTAATTACTTCAATTGACTGCAAAGTGTCTTTAGCTAAATCTGCATACAATGCAATATTTGCCTTTTTTTCAATTGCTGTCAGCAAAGAAATTTTTTCTGCTTCGTTTAGTTCTGCATAATTTTTCGGCAATATGTTTTCTTTTTCTATGATGGCTTCTATTGCTATATCATGTATCGAACTGTCCTGCCTGATGTCAAGTGATGCAAAGTGTAAACCAAACACCTGTACTTTATTAATGAGGTTATCCAACAGGTGCAAGAACAACCCATTATGCTGGTGCACAATAATCTCTCTTATCTCAAATAATGATTGCAAAATTTCTTCTTTGCTAAGTGCCGTCCTTTCGCCGGGAATAAAAATGTTTTTATACAGTTTTGCTTCCAGGTCTGCAAGAATTGTATCAATGCCTTTGAAAGTAAGCCTGCGTTTTAATCTTCTTACATCAAGATAATAGCATTTGATAATGCTGGAACGCAGACACTCGGCCACTTTCAGCGTTATGTCGGAAGTTACAAACGGATTGCCATCTCTATCACCGCCAGGCCAAAAACCCATTTTTACAATTGGATTATGTTCTAATTCCACATCGGGAAAATGTTCCTTCAGATAAAAAATTATTTTTCCAATAGCATTGTAAAAAACATTTTCCAAATACCATATCAAACTCACAGCTTCATCATAAGGCGTTGGCTTTTGTTTTTTAAACAAAGGTGTTTTGCCCAACTGTTGCAGATACATATTGATCAAGCCAGCATTGTTCTCTTTCAATGCTTTAGCCAAATCATTAATGATGCCCAATACAGAACCCGGATAAAATTGCGTTGGATGTGCTGTCAATACAATCGAAACAGCAAAGTCCTCAAGTTTTTCAATCAATGCTTTTTGCAAACCTTCCTGCACCACATCGGTTTCCAATTGTTTTAGCGTTCCAATGCCGATCGTATCGTTGGTTTCTTTAAAAGCCGCGTCTTCCAGCGCATCAAATAACACTACCTGCCTTTCAGCATATTGCACAAAACGAAACAGCAGATCGGTTTTCTCCTGCTCCGTTTTTACAGTAGTAAAGCGCTGAAAAAAATCTTCAACAATAGCAGAAGGGCTTTGCTTTTTTTTGTATCCTTCTTCTGCATGATTTAAAAACAGCGAAAGTAAAATACCCGTTTTTTCAATGCGATGGAAAGGAAGCGAAGTGAAGAGACTGTTGTATAGCTGAAACTTTATGCCAACATGATTCTTAAAATTCTCCAATGCCCGGGCTGAAAGATGATCCATAGCAATAAATTTAAAGAAAAAGAATTACAAGCTTTCGCTGGTTTCTCTATTGCATACGGCGGGCAATCAATTATTACACGAATTTCTGCTAATTAAATCAATTGAAAACAACCAGTATCTAATGCATTTATTTTTTGTGCCAAACCACACTGCTACTATTTAACTTTCGTTGCGTCGCACTCTTGTACACTTTGTATTTCTATTCAACACACAGCGATCCTTCTTTACAGCATTCAATGTTCATAGCTCATGCAAAACTTACACTGCAAACACACATTATTCGTTTTCCTTCGTTCTAATTCCTGTAATTCGTCCCGATAGCTATCGGGATTAAATTTGTGTAATCAAATCAATGTTGACTTTCTTAATTCAATATTGGAAAGGTTAATATCAGAAGGTAATCTCTCGGTTACAAAATCGCAGACCAGGTCTCCAATGGTAGAAGTGAAATAATAATTCACCGGGTCGATGTCTTTTGTTACAAATTTTGAATTGAGTGTCCAGTCCACAGCAGCACGAACGAGGTTGGATTCTTCGTGCATCTTAAAATGATCCAGCATCATGGCAGCAGACAAAATAGAGCCGATAGGATTGGCAATGTCTTTTCCTGCAGCTTGCGGATAAGAACCATGAATGGGTTCAAATAAAGCCGTGGTAGCGCCAACAGAAGCCGATGGCAACAAGCCCAGCGAACCGCTGATCACACTGGCTTCGTCGCTGATGATATCGCCAAACATATTTTCAGTAAGCACGACGTCAAACTGTTTAGGATTCAAAATGATTTGCATTGCTGCGTTGTCAACAAATAAATAATCAACGGCAACATCAGGATAATCCGAAGCAATTTCCTGAACCACTTTTCGCCAAAGCCTTGACGTTTCTAAAACATTGGCTTTATCAACAAGCGTTAATTTCTTTCTTCTCTGCTGTGCAGATTGAAAAGCCAGGTGTGCAATGCGGCTAATCTCTTCTTTATTGTAAATGCATAAATCAGATGCTTCTGTATAATCAGCATTTACTTCTTTCTTTCCAAAATAGATACCGCCGGTCAGTTCACGGTAAATAATGAAGTCAACGCCTTCTAACTGCTGACTTTTTAATGGCGACAAATGATGCAGCGCCGTATAAGTGCTTACCGGCCGGATGTTGGCAAAAAGCTGCAGGCCTTTTCTCAATTTCAGCAAGCCTTGTTCAGGACGCACTTTGGCAGTAGGATCATTGTCATATTTTGGATGACCAATAGCACCGAACAAAACAGCATCGCTGTCCAAACAAATTTCAAGTGTTTCATCTGGCAAGGGATTGCCAGTTTTATCAATGGCATCGGCACCCATCAAACCGTAGTTGTAGGTAAACTGATGACGAAATTGTCGTGCAATGCAATTCAACACCTTAATGGATTGGTATGTTACTTCAGGACCAATGCCATCGCCTAGTATAACGGCTATCTTCCTTTGCATAATTAGCTATGTATTGTTTCGTATTTTTCTATTTCACCTTTCATGCTTATCAAATAATCAATATCATCATAGCCATTTAACAAGCATGTTTTTTT
>JBQCJM010000046.1:0-4278 GCA_051952715.1 Flavisolibacter sp. | reverse complement strand
CAGCGTATGATTGGTGCCGCTTGCATAATCTCCCACACTCTCCGGCGAATAATTGCCAATGAAAACAGAACCCGCATTGATAATTTTTTCTGCAATGCCATCAGCATTCTTGCAACTGATAATTAGATGTTCCGCCGCATATTCATTTACTAAGTCAATAGCTTCGTCCGTATTTTCAATAACAATTGCCTTACTGTTCGCTAATGCTTTTTTCGCTAATTCTTTTCTTGGCAATTGACTTAACTGCAGTTCAAGTTCTTTCAGGCAACTATTAACTATAAATTCTGAACTGCAAACTAACAATACCTGGCTGTCGGCTCCATGTTCTGCCTGCGATAATAAATCTGCGGCAACAAACGAAGGTATTGCTGTTTCATCGGCCAGCACACAAACTTCACTAGGGCCCGCAGGCATATCAATAGCCACACCCTGCATTTGCACCAACTGCTTTGCTGCTGTTACGTACTGGTTGCCCGGGCCAAAAATTTTATACGCAGCCGGAATAGTTTCCGTTCCATAAGCCATAGCAGCAATAGCTTGTGCGCCCCCAATTTTAAAAATCTTTGTTACACCAACCATTTGTGCGGCATATAAAATCGCCGGATGGATTTTTCCGTCTTTATTGCATGGCGTACATAAAATAATTTCTTTGCAACCCGCTAACCCGGCCGGAATGCCCAGCATTAAAACAGTCGAAAAAAGCGGCGCAGTTCCACCAGGAATATAAAGGCCCACTTTTTCAATACCAACACTTTTGCGCCAACATTGAATACCAGGCATTGTTTCGACAACTTCTTCGTTAGGTAATTGCACTTTATGAAACCGTTCAACGTTCTCTTTAGCCTGTTGAATGGCATTCTTTAATTCAATACTTAATTTGCTTTCTGCTTCAGCAATTTCTTCTTTATTGACTGCAAATTCCTCCAGCAAAACGCCGTCAAATTTTTGCGACAGTTCTTTTATGGCTGCATCGCCACGTTGCTTCACGTCATTTAAAATACCTTGAACCGAAGCAATTACAGTATTGTTATCAACGTAAGGCCGCTGCAATAATTCTTTCCATTGTGTTCTTGCAGGGCTTTTAATCATTTGCATACTTGCACATTTTTAAACGGTGCATTAAACAATCATTTTTTCAATTGGCACAACCAATATGCCTTGTGCGCCTGCATTTTTTAAAGCTTCGATCTTTTCCCAAAACTCGTCTTCGTTTAACACACTGTGTACCGAGCTCCAGCCGCTTTCCGCTAACGGCAATACAGTAGGACTCTTCATTCCTGGCAGTAAAGAAATAATTTTATCCAACGACTCATTGGGTGCATTCAGCAAAACATATTTATTGTTCTTTGCTTTTTTAACAGCCCTTATTCTAAACAATAATTGATTGAGTAAACTTTGCTGTTCTTGTTCCAAACTTTTAGAACGGATTAAAACCGCCTGGCTTTTTAAAATGGTTTGCACTTCCTTTAAGCCATTCATGAACAAAGTGGAACCGCTGCTTACCAAATCGCAAACTGCATCGGCCAAACCTATGCTGGGCGCCAGCTCCACCGAACCGCTGATCTCATGTATCTCCGCGTTTATTTTATTTTGGTCTAAAAACTTTTGTGTAAGTACAGGATAACTTGTTGCGATTTTTTTCTGTTGCAAAAAAACCGGCCCTGTATATGTTTCATTTTTTTGAACGGCAATGGACAGGCGGCATTTGCCAAAGCCCAATTGCTCTATCATGTCAACAGATTTATCTTTTTCAAACAACACATTCTCTCCCACTATGCCGATATGCGCTACGTTATCTTCCACATACTGCGGAATATCATCGTCACGCAGAAAATAAACCTCCAGCGGGAAATTATCGGCAACGCTTTTTAATTGATTATGACCATTCTTTACGGCAATGCCACAATCTTTCAACAACTGAATACTGTCATCGTGCAAGCGTCCCGATTTTTGAATAGCGATCTTTAAAGCCATAATTCAATAATTTGTGGCTGCACAAAATCCGTGCAATCCATTTATAATCTGCAATAAAAAAGGCTCACCATTTGGCAAGCCTTTAATTTATTGATGGTACAAAACATCACCGGCTTACCACAAGGCAAGTACATGATGATGGATATGTACAAATATTTTCATTGAGCCGCAAAAATAGCTTTCATTTTTTACCATGCAAAAAAAGATTCTTCCTTTCGCTGCAAAAATCGTTTCTCCATGAAATTTTTGCGCCTGAAATGGCAGTGCGGAAATCTTAAAATCTATCATAAATAGTAGTTTCTCACCCAACCCTTAAACCCTTATTAACGTCTGTTTTCTGAACTTTGCACAAAGCTTAAAATGAAGAAGATCATTGTTGTTTTATTATTTGTAGCCGCTTACGGAAGCGCATCTGCCCAAAAGGTTGACAGCATTTATTTTCATTTGTATACAGACAGTCTTAAAAAAGGTTTTTACAATTATATTAACGTGGATGGAAAATTGTCGGATGGCAGTTGGTTGCCTCTTGACTCAACCCGCATAAAACTTACCAGCAACACAGGTTTTTTTAAAGGAAACGATCTCTTCATTGACAGCTCTTACACAGGTGAAACTGTGCATGTAAAAGCCGTGCTGATCAACAATCCGGCTATTTGGAAAGAAACAAATATTTGTATAAGAAAAAGAGGCTTCACAGAGCCTCTTAAAACAAAAGATGAAATATTGAACGAGATGCAAAAGAAAAGAAAATCGTAAGTAGTTAGTGGCAAGTGGGAAACCCTTCACAGTTCGCAGCTAACACTTGCTTTCATCTTACATCGTCTTCTTCGCGTCTTCTAAAAACTTCGCCAACCCAATGTCGGTTAATGGGTGCTTTAATAATCCTAAAATAGATTCCAGCGGAGAGGTGATCACGTCGGCGCCTAATTCTGCCGCTTTTACAATATGATTGGAGTTGCGAATGGAGGCAGCAAGAATTTCAGTTTTATATCCCTGAACGGCAAAAATGGTGGCGATCTGCTCAATTAATAACATACCGTCCCAACCAGTATCATCAATACGTCCGATAAATGGCGAAACATAAGCAGCGCCTGCCTTAGCAGCAAGAATGGCTTGTCCGGCCGAGAATACCAAAGTGCAATTGGTACGGATGCCATTATCGGTAAACCACTTAATCGCTTTTACGCCTTCTTTGATCATGGGCACCTTCACTACAATGTTCGGGTGAATGGCCGCAAGCTTTTTTCCTTCTTCAACAATCTCATTAAAGGTTGTTGAAAATACTTCTGCGCTGATGTCGCCATCTACCATTTCGCAAATGGTTTTGTAATGGTTGTTAATGGCTTCCTGCCCGCGAATACCTTCTTTGGCCATTAATGACGGGTTAGTGGTAACACCATCTAAAATTCCCAGTTCGTTAGCTTCTTTAATTTGATCGAGGTTGGCTGTATCAATGAAGAATTTCATGATTCATTTAATATTTAAGATTGAATATTTAAAGATTTTGTCGTACGCTCCTTTTGTTCCTGTTTTATCCTGGTAGCAGCCAACACTCTTGTTAGTTCGTCGGCTTCTTTTAAAAGCAAAGCTATCTTTTCCTGCTTTAGCAATTTCAAATCATTAATAGTTTCCAGCCAAAACAAGGCTTCATCTATCTCCTCAAAGGCTATGCTCAATTTCGATTTAAATGCTTTATCCGACTGTGCCTTGCAGGCCGCACGATAATTAGCAACTGCCGAAAACACGGAACGCAATAACTGGTCTTCTATAACTTTTGAAACTTTTTTTGAAGGCAGCGACTCGCAGAGAGGAACCGTTCTATACGCAAACGTCTTGAGGCGCATTTGTAATTCTTGAGAAGTCATACAAAAGATTGAAGGCAATCAAAAATATTAAATATTACTTCTTCAATCTTAAATAAAAAAAGGCAGGCTACTTACATCGCACCGCTACAACCGCCTACCCTTGCTACCTTCCGGTCCTGGGGGAGTTCAGCAGGAGCTGGCCGTATAAGACCTGCCGCTGCAAATATAGGGAGTTTGTGTTTTAAAAAAACTGGTTGCCTGTTGTTAAACCGTTTTTGATTTATGATGAACCCTTGCATTGTTTGATATTTCTATTTCTCACTGATAAATCGCACCGGTTTATTAAAATAATAACATTTACCACTTCCTTTTTCTGATAGATTTGCCTGATAATTTTTACACAAAAAATGTCAGGAAAGCTACATACTGGTTTTATGCACAAGTTGCTTGGTATGCTGTTCCTGTTTTTCAATTGTGTTTGCACAGCGGCTCCTATTAT
>JBQCJM010000045.1:0-4886 GCA_051952715.1 Flavisolibacter sp. | reverse complement strand
TAGGATAGCAGATGGTAGTTGACAGATGATTGATGGCAGTTCTCGGCAATGTGAATGATGATAACGTTTAGTTTGGGAATTTTTATGTGCTTAGCGGCCTTACTACTATTTAGCTTTAATTGCCCCGATAGCTATCGGTGCACTATGTCGAAACGAATCAGCGTATCAACCTATCAACTTTTCAACATGTCAACTTAACTTCAAACCTCAAACCCTGAACTTGAACACTCATGCGCTGGCTTTTATTTTTATCGAGACTGGCTTTTATCTGTAACATCTTTTTCCTGCTGGCTGTTTCGCTTCAGTTAACTAATTGGATACACAACCTGGATATTGCTGCCACCATTGTCGTCATTGGTTATTTTATGGTGGTGTTGTTTAACCCGCTGGTGAACATTCTTTATGTTGTTCTCTTCATCGTCCGTAAAAAATTCTGGACGGTGGTGCCTTCGTGGTTGATTGCTTCCAACATCTTATTTTTAGTGATGCAAATCTTTTACATCTTATACCTCAATGATACAAAACATACTTAAGGACAAACCAACCAAACTGTTTTTGGGCTTCACTGCATTCTTCTGTTGCAATGCCCTGATTGCAGAATCCATCGGCACTAAAATTTTTTCACTGGAAAAATTATTTGGTTGGTCGCCGGCCAACTTTACACTTTTTGGCCAGAGCGGTTTAGGCTTCAATCTTACCTGCGGTGTGTTGCTTTGGCCGCTGGAGTTTGTAATGACGGATATTGTAAATGAATTTTACGGGCCAAAAGCGGTGCGTCGTATTTCTTTTACAGCCATTGCACTTATCTCGTATGCTTTTTTGATGTACTTCCTGGCCATAGGTGTGCCACCTGCCGATTTCTGGATCAGCAGCGGTGCTAAAAATGGAATTGATAACATGCAAAATTCCTTCAACGCCATTTTTGGCCAGGGCATGAGGATTATAGTAGGAAGCCTGATCGCATTTTTGGTAAGCCAACTGGTTGATGTGTATGTGTTTCATAAAATAAAAAGAGCCACCGGCGATAAAAAGATCTGGTTGCGTGCCACCGGATCAACGTTGGTATCGCAATTGGTAGATAGCTATATTGTTTTGTTCATTGCGTTTGCGGGCATATTTACCTGGCAGCAGATACTTGCATTTGGCATCATGAACTACATTTATAAAGCTACCATGGCATTGATATTAACACCGGTTATTGTGGTAGTAGAAAAGCGCATTGAAAAATATGTTGGGCATGACACGGCAAAGAAAATGAAACGGGCCGCTATGGGGCAGGAGGAAGATGCTTTTGTAAACATTCCTGCGGCGGGATGAGGAAACAAATAACGAACAAGGAATGTTGAATGAAGAAGTGGATAAATGTTTTTTAAAACAGAAAAATGTTCAATAAGCAATGAACTAATAACCGGATTAAGAATGATTATTGTTTAGCAACCCACTCACCATTGACCACTTACCATTCCCGTCCTTTCATGATTCTGGCTACAATCTTATCAATTGGCAGCGTTACGCTTTCTTCAGAAAAAACTTCCCAATCAATAAAGCGGAAACTCTCTGTTTCGTTTCTTTGATGATAGAGGTTCATTTGCTGTTCATCAAAATCAAAAGCAGTATTGCTTAATCGAACTGATATTTCTTCCAAAGGTTTAACGAGGTAATAAATGGAAATGATCTGGTGATCGGGATTAAACGCAGATACCTGGAAATAATCAGTGGTGTATAAATGTTTGCCCACTTCCACTTTTAAATTCATCTCTTCTAAAAACTCGCGGTGCAGGCAGTCTCTTGTGCCTTCGCCATATTCCAAGCCACCACCGGGAAACTTTGTATAGCAATTGCCACGAATCAATTCATCGCTGACCAAAACCTGTTTTTGATCGTTGATCAAAATACCATACACTCTCACATTAAAACGGAACATTATTGAAATAATTTTTTGCGAAGAAAGAACCATCCCACCAAAACAGAAATGGTAAGCGACAACACAGCTACAATATAAAAGGCATACCGTGAGTGTTCAAAACCGCTGGGTACATTCATCCCAAACAAGCTTGAAACCAATACAGGAAAGGTTAACACAATGGTGATCACTGCCAATCTCTTTAAAACAAGGTTTTGATTGTTGGCAATAATGCTGGCATACGCATCAAGTGTACTGCTTAAAATGTTGGTATAAATATTGGCCATTTCCAGGGCTTGGGAAGTATCAATAATAAGATCCTCGAGGATCTCTTTTTCTTCTTCATTCAAACCAAGAAAATTGGTTCTCTCTAACTTCATAAACAGCAATTCGTTGGAGCGAAGGGCTGTTACAAAATATACCAGGCTTTTTTGTATGCGCAGCAGTTGCAACAATTGCTCGTTGCGATTGGCATCGTACAATTGTTGTTCAAGTAAATTTCTTTTTTGGTTGATCTCTTTCAGGTGTTCCATAAAATCCTGCACGATCTTCTCAAATATTTTCAACGCCATCATAGTCCTTTTATCGGGATGACGGTTTTGCAACGTGTTCAGGAAGCCTTTGATGGCAGGGTTCTCAAAAGAATTTACCGTTACAATTTGGTTATGGGTAAGAATAATGCAAATAGGAATCGTAATGTAATAAGCATCGCTTTCGCTGAAGGAATTATTTTGCGTAGGCGTTTTTAAAACAATCAGCCGCACATTATCTTCTTCTTCAAAACGGCTGCGCTCATCAATGTCAAGCGAGTCGGTTAAAAAGTCTATAGGAATATCTAATTTAGATGATAATTCTAAAAACTCCTCCTGTTTCAGTGGTGGTGAAATATTGACCCACGAGCCAACATCGGGCTTATCAATTTCAATGGTTGAATGATTCTGATTGATAAAGTATCTGATCACGTGGTAGTTTTTTACGGATTAGTAAATTATAAAACAAAGTGGTTTTTCAAAAATGGCGTTTATACAATTCGTCACGCCACTTCGATGCTGCCTTCAAAAACTTTTACTGCCGGGCCATTAAGCCAAATGTTTCTATAACTATTGCCATTTTTATCATACTCCACACTTAGCAAACCACCTTTGGTTTTTACTTCCACCCGGTTAAACCCGCTGTCGTTATGCGAGCAGACAAGTGCAGCGGCTGTAACGCCGGTACCACAGGAAAAAGTTTCATCTTCCACACCACGCTCATAAGTACGTACGATAATGCGTCCGGGATTATCTGTTTGTTCAACAAAGTTTACATTGATCCCTTCTTTTTCAAAGTCTTTGCTGTAGCGTATTTCTCTTCCTTTTTTATACACGTCCATGTGCATTACACCACTGTCCAAATGAACAAAGTGCGGCGAGCCGGTGTTTAAGATATAATCTCCGTGGGTATGTTTCACTTCGGGAACATCATTCATTTTTAAAGCAACGGTTTCATTGTCATTGATGCTGGCCTCATGTTCCCCGTCGATGGCCAAAAACTTATACGTTGATCTGTCAATGCCCATGTCAAACGCAAATTTTACGAGGCAGCGGCCGCCATTGCCACACATCGAACTCTCTCTTCCATCAGCATTATAGTATTTCATTTCGAAATCATAATCAGGATGTGTATTTAACAACATCAGTCCATCGGCGCCAATGCCAAAACGCCTGTCGCAAAGAAAAGCAACCTGCACTCTTGTAAGGGAATCATATTTGTTATCTCTATTGTCCATGATCACAAAATCATTTCCTGTTCCCTGGTATTTGTAAAATTGAATTGTCATAAATGGGGAGTGGTAAAAGGTTAGTGGTTAGTAGGGCGTTCTAAGTTTGAAATCATTTTGCTTAGCATTCTGAAAACTGATTCGAGATACTTTTCTAATTCAGGAATTTGGTTTTTAGTAAGATATTCCAGAACTAAAGAAATTTCTATTTGTGTGTCAATTTCTACAATGGAACTTCTTGAAATTTCATAAAAACGAATTTTTTCCATTTTTGAGCGTCTCGCCGATCCTTCTGCAATGTTACTGCAAACAGAAACGGCAGCCCTTCTCAGCTGGCTGATAAGTACAAACTGTTCTTCTTTTGGAAAATGTTTTGTCAACTCATAAACTTCTTTTACAAGATTAATTGCAAGATGATAAACATCGAGTTTTTTATGTGATAAATCCAGCATGGTTAATTTTTTATACTTAAGCAATAGGAATTTGATCATCAAAGGCTTTTGCTACTCGCTACTCGCCATTTCCCACTAACCATTTACCTTATCAGCAATTATTTCCAGCGCTTGTTTAATTAAATTATCTATTAATGCTTCGCTGTTTTTTGTAAATGTTTTTTGGATCCGGTTGGCTACAATAGCGCTTAACGATAAACAATGGTGGCCTAATAATTTCCCTAATCCATAAATGGCCGCCGTTTCCATTTCGAAATTGGTAATGCGGTGCTGGCCGAAAGTGAATTCTGTAAGCCTGTCAATCAATTGCGGATTTTGAATGCCTAACCGCAACACTCGCCCCTGCGGCCCATAAAAGCCCGGACAGGTAACCGTAATGCCCTGGTGATAACCCTCAACAAAATGTTTCATTAACGATGCACTGGCAGTGGTAATATAAGGCTGGCTGCCTGCATTCATTTGCGTATGCGTAACAAAAGATTGCAGCAATTGTTTTTCCTGCTCGGTATGTTCCTGCCTGTAATAATTTAAAAGATTGTCTAAACCAA
The DNA here is from genome assembly GCA_051952715.1 of Flavisolibacter sp. Classification (GTDB taxonomy): domain Bacteria; phylum Bacteroidota; class Bacteroidia; order Chitinophagales; family Chitinophagaceae; genus Flavisolibacter. The sequence continues at coordinate 224 of JBQCJM010000045.1, read as the reverse complement.
GTCCATGTGTTGAAGCCACGTAGTTGTCCACAGGCACATCAGCCTGCAACGAACCTGAAGTGCCGATGCGGATAATATTTAAAGAGGTAAGATTTTGTTTGATCTGTCTTGTTTCAAAATCAATATTCACCAGGGCATCCAGTTCATTCAGCACAATGTCAATGTTATCAGGGCCAATGCCGGTTGATACTACTGTGATTCTTTTCTTTCCCAAATAACCGGTA
>JBQCJM010000044.1:0-23735 GCA_051952715.1 Flavisolibacter sp. | reverse complement strand
CTCAACAGAATAAATTGGTTCCAACACCTGTGGGTCGGCTTGCTGAAAAGCTTGTTTAAAAGCCATGATGCCGGCAATTTTGAAAGAAATATCATTGGAATCTACAGGATGCATTTTACCATCGTACACGCAAACTCGCACATCCCGAACATAAGAACCTGTCAGTGGTCCTTCCTGCATTTTTTCCATTATGCCCTTTAATATAGAAGGTAAAAAACGGGTATCAATAGCACCACCAACAATGCAGTTATAAAACACTAACTTTCCTCCCCAATCCAAATTGAAAATTTCCCTTCCTCTTACGTTCAAACCCGATGGTTCCCACATGCCTTCGTAAAAAGGTTCAATTCGCATAAATACCTCTCCAAACTGGCCGGCTCCGCCACTTTGTTTTTTGTGGCGATAATTAGCTTCTGACATTTTTCTGATTGTTTCACGATATGGAATGCGGGGCTTGCCAAATTTGACAGGCACTTTATGCAAATTTTCAATTTTCCATTTTGCAACAGCCAGGTGCATATCACCCTGACTATGAATTAAAGTTTGCTTTAACTCTTGCGAAACTTCTACAATTAAAGTTGGGTCTTCTTCTCTTAGTTGATGAAGAGCCTGGGCTAATTTTTCCTCTTCACCTTTATTAACAGGCTCTATGCAAACGGTCATATTGGAAGAAGGAAATTCAATGGGAGGCAGCTCATAATTTTTACCTTTTACATGCAAAGTATTGTTTACATGCGTATTTCTGAGTTTTAAGGTAGCCCCGATATCACCTGCTACCAATTCATTTACAGGCATGCGTTTATTACCTTCCATTAGAAACAACTGGTTGATTTTTTCTACTACACCGTTTGATTCATTCACTAATTCCATTCCTGTTTTAATGGTGCCCGAAAAAACTTTGAAATAAGAAAGGTCTCCCACGTGGGGCTCAGAAATTGTTTTGTAAATAAAAATGCAGGCAGGACCATTCGCATCGCAAGGCAATTGTTCACCGCTTGTAGTTTTTTGCGGCGGCATTTCATTGGCGCTTGGACAGACATTATCTATAAATCCCATCAACCTTCCACTGCCCATATTTCTTTCTGCGCTCAAACAAAAAAGCGGAAATAAATCGTGTTGTATCATGGCTTTTTTCAAGCCTTCTTTCATTTCATCTTCTGTCAATTCGCCCTGGTCAAAGTATTTCTCCATGAGACTTTCATCGTTGCTGGCAATGGCTTCTACCAACTCTTTATGCAGACTGTCGGCTTTATCTTTTTCATCGTCAGGAATAGAAAGCTTATCAGGCTTACCACCTGTGTCGGTAAATTTGTACATTGTCATACGCAATACATCAATGATCTCATGAAAACCGGCGCCCTGTTGTCGTGGATATTGTACAACGGTTACATTGGTTCCAAAATGATCTTTAGCCTGCTGCACTGCTTTGTCAAAATCAGATTGATCATCATCTAATTTATTTACAGCAAAAATCATTGGTGTTTTAAACTTCTCCGTGTATTCCCAAATGATGTCTGTTCCTACTTCAACACCCATTGTAGCATTTAACAACATTACACCGGTATCGGCTACACGTAAGGCAGAAAGAACTTCGCCAACAAAATCATCGTAGCCTGGTGTGTCAAGAATGTTGATCTTATATCCACGCCATTTTGTGTGCATTAGTTTAGAAAAAATAGAATTGCCGCGTTCCTGTTCCAATGGATGGTAATCACCCACTGTATTATTTTCAAAAACAGAACCGCGGCGATTAATCAATCCAGCTTCATACAGCATGCATTCCGCTAAGGTTGTTTTGCCAGAGCCGGCATGGCCCAGCAAAACAATATTTTTTACGTGTGAGGTATCAAACTCTGGCATAAAAAAATGTTTTGAATGAGGCAATAAAAATTCAGCATACTAATTTGTATGCACTAAAAAGCAGGTTATGTTCGGTGTTATTGACAACTTATCTTGCTGATAAATTGTTTGAAATCGTTGCGAAGTTCCTGGAGTGTGCTCTCCTGGCTTAAGAAATCATTAAGCAAATTTTCGTGTTCGGAGTACGTCTCTTCGGAAATATTTTCTCCTTCTATTTGAACCTTTCGTTCGTGATTTTTAATGGAATGCTTAATGTCGTGGATGTTGATGAGCTGGATGTGAAACTGGTTGTCGTAATGTTCTACTTCCTGTAACTGGCCTTTTGATAGAGAGTTGCGGCATGTTTCCTGAAGCGCCTTTTTGTACTCTTGCAATTCGTCGCGATAATTGCGTAAAATTTGCCGCCATTCGGTACATTCGGCTGAAAGCTGCGAGATGTCTGTCTGAACCATGGGATGAAAATTTAAGGTTAAAGAATTGTAGTTTCTACCTCATCTTCCCATAGGTGTAGGATGGTGTAATAAATTTAAAACTCTTTACGCTAAAAAAAGAAGATTTTTCTCATCATTAATTATTAAATTCTGACCACAGATTAGCTCGAATCATTTTGTATTATCTGATTTATAGTTCACCGTTTTCAGCCTAATTGAAGTTTTTCGTAAACTGAAAGCGAATTGTTTTAGAAAGCTAAACAAGGATGTATAGTTGAAGGGCTGCGGGATGGAAGCGGAAAGCACGGTGAAGATGCTGTGCGTGGATCTGCCGCCGGACTTGGAGCGAACAGCCCGGACAAAAGCTGTGTCAACAAGTGGAATTTGAAAGCCCTAAATTATTAAACCTCAAAACATCAACTTCAAAAACTTAAAACCCAACACTACACCTATATTTGCCAACTTGATCAGTCAAAATACCATACAACAAATTCTTGGACGCATTGACATTATTGATGTAGTAGGCAGCTTTGTGAAATTAAAAAGACGCGGCGCTAATTACCTTGGTAATTGTCCTTTTCATCATGAGAAAACGCCTTCATTTACGGTATCGCCAACCAAGGAAATTTTTAAATGTTTTGGTTGTGGCAAAAGCGGCAACACCATTAGCTTTTTAATGGAGCATGAAAAGCTTTCGTACGCGGAAGCTTTAAAATGGTTAGCCAATCGTTACAATGTTGAAGTGGAGGAAACGGAAGCATCCCCTGAAAAAAGATTAGCACAGCAAACCTCCGAAAGCCTGTCTATCATTAACCAGTTTGCACAAAAGTTTTATGCAAAGCAATTATTTAAAACGGAAGACGGGCAAAACATTGGGTTGGCTTATTTAAAAGAAAGAGGTTTTACAGAAGACACGATTAAAAAATTTGGTATTGGCTATGCGCCTAATGAAAGAGATGCCTTTACGAGAGAGGCGCTTAATAATCAGTATAACCTTGAGCTTTTGCAAAAAGCTGGATTGGTTGTTGAGCGTAGTGGTCAGTCAGTAGATAATTATCGCGACAGAATTATTTTTCCCATTCATAACAATAGCGGTAAAGTAATTGGTTTTGGTGCAAGGCTTATCAAAAACAACGATAAAGCGCCGAAATATATTAACACGCCGGAGAATGAGTTGTATGTAAAGAGTAAAATCTTGTACGGAACTTATTTTGCCCGCCATGCCATTGACAAAGCCGACGAATGTCTATTGGTAGAAGGTTATACAGATGTAACATCGCTGCACCAGGCGGGAGTAGAGAATGTAGTGGCCAGTGGCGGCACTTCTCTCACCCAGGACCAACTGCGACTGATAAAAAAATATACGAAAAACCTTACCATTATCTATGATGGCGATGCGGCAGGTGTAAAAGCCGCCATGCGTGGGCTTGATATGGCTTTGGAAGAAAGTCTGAATGTGAAACTGGTTTTAATTCCTGATAAAGAAGATCCGGATAGCTATGTAAAAAAGGTTGGGGCCACTGCGTTGAAAAACTTTATCCTGCACAATAAAAAAGACTTTATTCTTTTTCAAACAGAAATAGCACTAAAAGATGCAGGAAGTGATGCCAATAAAAAAGCAGAAGTAGTAAATCAAATTGCTGAAACCATTTCTAAAATTGATAAGACAGAAGATTTCACCAGGCAACAGGATTATATTCGCCAAACGTCGCAACTGCTGCACATTGATGAAACGGGCTTCACCAACCTTGTCAACAAGTTTATCCGCAACCGTATTTCGATACAGGAAAATAAATTGCCTTTTGAAGAAGCAAAATATATAGAAGAAAACGCCAAAAAGGCCGCCGATAACGATTACAGCGATCAGACCTTTAATCTTCTTTTTAAAGATGAATTGCAGGAAAAGGAAATTGCAAGAATTCTTTTAGAGCATGGATATAAAAAATGGGATACGTCGCATTTAATTGCTGAACATATTTTGTCCGAATTGCCGGAAGAAGATTTAATTGACAACGAAACAATCATCAGGTTTATTCACACATATAAACAGGCTTTGACAGAGCATGTAAAGCCTGAAAAGAACTTTTTTCTTTATCATCCCGATCCTGTTATCAGCACTTTAGCTGTTTCTCTTGTTTATTTTCCTTACGAAGAAAGTGTGCATTGGAAAAGAGAGTTAAGCCAATCGACAGGTTACCAAAAGAGTTTGTTTCAACAGGATTACAAAGCTTTTCTTGATACGCTTCGTCCCGAAAATGAAGAAGATCTTATGCGTTTTTTAAAAATGCAAAAGGACACCACTAATGAAGAGGTGGAAAGTGCTATTAATTATTTAAAACTTCGCAAGATCAAAAGATTATTGTTGCAAAATCAGGCCGACATGGAAAAGGCCGAACCCGCCGAACAACAAACTTTATTTCTCACACACGTGCATTTAAAACAAATGGAGATCGAACTTTCTAAAAAGCTCGGTAGCGTTGTAATCAAATAGGTTTTTTGGTTACCGGCTTTATTGCTGCTTTCGCCTGCTCTTGCGTCGCACTCTTATACAATTGGTAATTCTATTCAACAATTTTGCAATAACAAATTGAACTGCTGCCTTAAAAAGGTTTGGCATTGATTTTTTAGGTATCAGGGAAATTTCAACAACAAACTCTAAAAGATGAAAGCTTTATATGCCTTAGAAGGCGGAGTTGCTGGTGCAGCGGCACTTACGCTGATACATGAAACCGTAAAAAAAGCTGTTCCCAATGCGCCCCGCATGGATTTGTTAGGTATGAATGCCATGGCAAAAGGCCTAAAGGTGATTGGCGCCAGAACACCGGGAGAAAGAGAACTTTATGGCTGGTCATTAACCGGCGATCTGCTCAGCAATACTATTTTTTACAGCTTTGCCGGAATAGGGAAAAAAGAAAATGCTTTGGTGAAAGGAGCGGCTTTAGGATTGGCTGCCGGGTTAGGCGCTGTATTATTACCCAAACCTCTTGGACTAAATGAAGAGGCAAGCAATCGCACCATTGAAACAAAAATTATGACCGTTGGATTATATGTAATTGGTGGCCTGGTGGCAGCAGGCGTAATGAAATTATTAGACAAGAAAAAAAGTAAGAGAAACAAAGCCTGGGAGCAAAGGCTCGTCACGTCATCAATGGCATAGCGCTGTGCACTTTTTTAATTATGTATTGCATAAATGAACGCAAATTGTAAAGATAAATTTCTTACAATGTTATTCTAGTTCGTGTTGCTTCGTGATTTATATTTCCATTGCACTATTAAAGAAGTGTAATAATTTCTTTCGGCTGCTGCATTATAATAGCGGCCTCCAAAACCATTAACGTCATAACCCAAACTGTATTTTTGATTTAATAAGTTTTCAGCACCTACAAGTATTTTTATGCTGACTTTGCTTTTTATCACTTTTTCATACCCGATTTTTGCGCTTAATAAATGATAAGCATCAGCGTATTCCGCATTGGCATCATTCAATGGAATTTTATCACTAAAGTAGTAAGCAACATTTCCCAACAAACCATTGTCCGCTGCAAAATCAAAACCTGACGCAATGGTATGAGGCGCTTCGGCAGGCATTTTATTTCCGGAAAAATCATTTCCCGATTGCTTGAATGTTTTATAATGGAAATCATGCCAGGTATGACTTAGCCAGAACAAACTTCTTTTAACAAAAGAGCTAGATTGAAGAAGTGGGTAACTAATGAAAGTTTCAATACCATGCTGGTTTGTTTTACCGGCATTAATGTAGTAATCGCCGCCACCGGCATCTTTGCGTGTCACTATCGTATTGCTTAATGAATAGCTAAAAGCATTCACATCAATGTACAAGCCGTTTCTAAAACTTCCTTTCAAACCCGCATCATAACTCAGGCCTTTTTCCGGATTCAGGTCTAAATTGATAGCACTGCCCGAAGGCGTTAATTCAGCTGCTGTTGGCGGTGAAAAACCTTTAGATACACTGGCGTATATCGTTACAATTTTAATTTTTCTTTCTACAGAGAACCGCGGTGCTATTTCGTTAGTAAACTTTCTTTCCAGCATTCCGGTAGTAGCTGGATTAAAACGTTGTATTTGAACCCGCAGATAGTTCCAGCTTCCTCCGGCAATAAAACTCCATTCTCCGGCATCTGCAGCGGCTTGTAAAAAAATTAATTGCTGACGGTTATTGATTTCATCCAAAGAATCCAATGGGCCTTCGTTGCCACCAATATTTTTATGCGTATCGAATGAACTGAATCCTTCCTGCCACTCTGCACCTGTTGTTACATGCAAAACTGTGCTTCCGAAATTATGGTTGTAATGGAAGCTTGTTCTTAACCCTGCATGCGGCTCAGACGTTTTGCCGTAATTTCTCAATGCAGGATTTCTTTGCTCGGTAAACATGCCATAAAGCACTGTATTATTTTGCCACGAGCTGCTAAATTGCTGCAGGTAAGATGCACCCGTAATAAACGTTCTTTGCCGGATAGAAGTATTATTTTGCTCTGCACCGGGCCGTGCCATTTTAGGAGAGTTTTTATATTCGGCCAATGTCAATGCGCCTGGTGTCTGGTAAAAATGGTCGCCATACAAAAAAGTTGTTTTTAATTGATGCTTTTCATCAAATCTGAAGTTGCCATCCCAAATAAATACATTTTTTTTCAACGCAGATTGGTTTCTGTATCCATCACTTTGCTGGTGTTGGAAACCAATCTTATTTGTTGACTTTTCAGAACCGGTTGTAACTGCGCCATACATATTTTGCAGGCCATAGCTACCTGCTGTAAATGCCGCCAATACTGATGGTTCTTCTTTTTGATTCAAGCTTTCTATAAGTAAAACCCCACCTGTGCCGGCACCATACAAACTGCTGCCCGGTCCCTTTATAATTTCAAGTGAACTAAAATTATAATAGCCTAATTGATTTAAATAAGTGTTGCCGCCAGGATCTGTAATAGGAATGTCATTGTAGTACACTTTTACATTGCGTACGCCAAATGGCGAACGCAAAGAACTGCCGCGAATATTAAAGCGATAACTACCCGGAGAACGTTCTTCCATTCTAACTCCAGGCGTAGCATTTACAGCCATAACAATAGACGTCGTTCCGAACCTTTGTAAATTTCGCTGACTGATATAGTTTACGGCAGCAGGAATATCTTTTAGCTTGCGGTTTTGCTCATAGGCCTTTATCACTACTTCCTGCAGTTGTGTTTCTTTAGCCGTATCGGTTTGAGCATGGGAAAAAAAATGAGCAAATAACGAGCAGGTGATGAAGATAGTTTTGGTTTTCAAAGCTGACATTGATTTAGAATTTAATGGCACAATTACTGCGCTGATAAATCACAAAGTGCACGAATTTAAGCGAATTAAGCCTGATATGGAAAAAGTTCAAAACAGTTTTATAAGCTGTGCCGCACTTGTAAATACAGGCTACCACCCAATGACAACCATTGCACAAACGACCGAATATTGTTCACAATTAAAAATACATTTATGTCAGGAAGAGGAGATAATAACAAACATGGCAGCGCAGGCAGAGGTGCCAGCAATCAAAGTAACCAGGCATTTGGGCAAGCAGCAGACAAGGGAAAATCAAACCACGGTGAGCAAACCGGAGGTAAAAGGTCGCAGCCTGAGCACAAACAAAGAGATCAATCCAGCAACCGGAATCAGGCGATTGATAAAGAAAAAGATTAAATCATTCATGATACAAAGCCGTTCTTATTTTGAACGGCTTTAACAACTAAACAGGCCTTTGAAATTTGTAATAATTGCCGATACACATGGAAAACATAGAAGCATCAGGTTGCCTAAGGGTGATGTGTTAATTCATGCAGGAGATATTTCTTATCGCGGAGAAAAACTGGAAATAAAAGATTTTCTGGTTTGGTTTGCCAGGCAAGATTTTGAACATAAGATTTTTATTGCCGGTAACCATGATTTCTTTTTTGAAAAAGCGAAAGAAAAAGATCTGGAAAATATCATTCCCGAAAAAGTTACTTATTTAAACGACAGCGGCACCATCATCAACGGCATCAATATTTGGGGCTCGCCTTTTACACCTAAATTTTTTAATTGGGCTTTTAATGAAAAGAGGGGAGAAGCCATAGCCAAACATTGGAAGCTTATTCCTGACAATACGGATTTACTTATTACACATGGGCCACCTTACGGAATTTTAGACCAGGTTGCCAGTGGTCATCACGTAGGGTGCAAAGATCTTCTGAACAGGATAAAAGAAGTGAAGCCGAAACTGCATGTGTTTGGCCATATTCATGAGTCGTATGGGACAACTGCAAGTTTTGGGGTGAAATTTATCAATGCAAGTTTGACAAGTGACGCTTACGAAATGATCAATGCACCGGTTACCACGCCACTTATCGGCCCGTCCATTGACCGTAGCGGTCTGTTACAATCCTAAAACAACTTTCAATTTTCCATAACCGTTTTTACTTACCGGAATTCTTGCACCTGATCTTAAAATAGCTAAATGATTTTCCTTTTCATAGGGATCGATTCTTGTTATTTCCTGCACGTTTATAATATACGATCTATGTGTTCGCACAAATTGATTTTGAGGAAGCGCCGTTTCAAAAAAGCCCATGGTCTTATTCTTTAAAAAACTGCCTTCCGCTGTAAATATTTTTACATAATCATCGGCTGCTTCTATGTATTGAATTTCGGGTACAGGAATGATCTTGATCTTACCACCGGTTTTTACAACAATGCGTTCATTTTGTGCAGGCAAGTCATTGGCATGTAACAACTCTTGAGTGGCTTTTTTCTGCTGCTGTAATGAAGATTGACTGACAAATTTTTCTATGGCCTTATCAAATCTTTCCTTGCTGAAAGGCTTTCGCAAATAATCTACTGCATGTGTCTCAAAGGCTTTAATGGCATATTCATCAAATGCTGTGGTAAAAATAACGGCAGGCGGTTGTTCAATTAATTCAAGCATTTCAAAGCCATTGATCTTGGGCATTTGAATATCAAGGAAAATAAGATCAGGCTGGTGCTGCATAATAGCTTTTACACCCTCAAAGCCGTCGTTACATTCCTGCACAATTTCAATTTGAGAAAACTGTTGCAAATATTCTTTTACAATCAACCGTGCCAGTGGTTCATCATCAATAATTATCGCCTTGATCATTTATTGTGGAATTTTAACCGTTGTAATAAATATGTTTTCATCGATCTCCGTTTTCAACAAATCATTTCTTGCAAACAACAAGTACAATCTTCTTTGTACCGAACTTAAGCCAAAGCCTGTTCCTTTTTTGGGTAAGCTGGTTTGCAGATCAAACGGATTTCTTACTTCTATCAATAAATCGCCATCATCTTTTTTTGCGTCTATGCTAATGGTAATTGCATCGGTGGTATCATACAATCCAAATTTGATAGCATTTTCTACCACAGGTTGTAGAAGCATAGCCGGCAGGCGCAAAGGGCCATCTGTGTTGTTATTAACATGGGTAGATAACCGGTGCCCAAAACGAACCTTTTCTATTTCAAGATACAACTGCAAATGTTGCAATTCTTCGTTAAGGCTTGTCCACTGGTGATCTTCCTTTTTTAAAATGCCTCGCAAAAAATCTGATAATTGTTGAATCATCATCCGTGCTTGCTGGGGCTGTAACCCTATCAAAGCATTTATAGAGTTAAGGCTGTTGAAAAGAAAATGTGGTTGCAGTTGTTGGCGTAGTTTATATAATTCTGCTTCCTTTGATAATTTCTCTGCTTCTGTTTTCCGCTTTTCAATTTCCTGCTGGTCTTGTATGGTGTACCACAACACACTTACCAAAGCCATACAACCCACAATAAGAAACCCAATAGCCAAACGAACGGGAACTGACTGTGAAAAAAACTGAGTATAATCTGCAGAATCATTTGACAAAAGTTTTAAAATGCTGCGGCTAACCAAAAGCCAGGTAACGGACAATGCGACGCATAATCCTAAAATATAACCGTACTTGTTTTTTTGTGGAATATAAAATTGCAGGGTAACGGTTATCAAAAGCGATGCACTGACCAATAAAAAATTGCTAACGGCGCTGTCTAAAACGGCCATCTTCCACGAAAACCCAAACCAGTTAAGCACAAAAGCATGCATAATGCTCCACAGCAGCCAGCAAATGGCAAATACTAATCGGAAGCGCAGTGTTTTTAGTGGTGAGGTGGCCAATGAACTAAATTAAATTCAGCAATTGATGTGTTTGTTTTTCCAGGATGGATTCGGCTTTTCTATGCACGAAATTAGTGTAAGCACCGGCATCATCTACTTCATTGATGCGAGAATAAATTTCTGCGCCATCAATTAATTTACTTAGCCTGTACAACTCAGACACATTGATAAACTGCCAGCGCACCAATTCATTTTTTTGGTTTAAAAAAGATTCCTGTTCTTCTTTGCCTATGCTACAGGCTTTTTCAAATGCCTCGTCTTCATGGTTAGCAGCTATCAAACGTAATTGTTCATCAAACTGCGCTGTGTGCTCACCGTTGCCACAAACGATCTGGTAAACCATTTTTGCTAAATACCATTTCATAAGTAGAAATTTTTTTACTGATAAGTCAATTGTTGGTGAAAAGCCGGGAATAGAACTTTTTTATAATGAGCTCAACTCCTGGATTACTATGAAGCCCAGTTGCGTCGCACTCTTGTACATTCTATCCGTTATTCAGCATTCCGTCATCAAAAACTCCTTATTTCGATGCCGCCAAACATGCAGGTTCCATCAAGTATCAACACTTTATTAGGATCGATATTGATGCCGCTGATCTGCCGCTTATCATCTACACCGCCAAAAATGGCAGTGATATCACTTTGCACATCCCAGGTGGAGGGCACAATTAATTTGGTGCCGCCAAAAATATTAGTAGCGTCTATTGTTACTCTTCCTGAAAAATCAGCCTGCGTCAGATCGATTTCAGAACCGCCCATGAAACTTACGATATCGCCTCCTTTGAAACTTTTGGTCAAAACATTTTTTTTTACACCTCCAAAAACTGCTGTCACATCGATAAAGTCGCTGCGATCACCATTATAATAAGCTTTATCTGCCGGTGCACCACTTTGTTGCACTTGTTGCCAATCGCCTTCATGATAATGCCTCCACCTGCGCCAGTTATTTCGCCTGGGCCGAAGTATAAAAGCAAGACCGATCGTTATCAATACAACAGGCGCAATAAAACGATTCAAATTAAGCGAGGGATTTATATTATCCATCAATAAAAAACCGCCAATGATGATGGGTATCAACCATCCGCCGCCACGAAAGCTATGTTTAGCGCCGATAAACAAACCAAGTGCAATGAGAAATACAGGCCATGTTAGAAACCATGGGGGAAAGAAAACAATATTCATTGTTTTCAAAAGCCATAGGCCCCCAACTATTAAAAGAAACAAACCAGCCCAAACACGGCCGTGCCTTCTTCTCTTCTCAATTTGCTGCCATCTGTTTTCGATATTATTTTTAAAATCTTCGTTCATTTTTTTAAAGTTTATGTCAAAGTAAATATGCTATTTGCTGCAAGGCAAGAAGAGATAGGTAATACAAAGGCTTTTTACCGGTAAATAGCAGAACTTATTCGGTGAAGACAGCAATTTTTAATTGCCATTTCCTTCACGAACTCTGTTATTTTTGCCTATCAGAAAGCCAACGCATGATTGAATTAATATTTCAAAAGTTTGATGAAAAAGTACAACTAACAGACGAGGAAAAAGAGATCAGCAAATCTTTTTTTACACCAAAAAAATTGCGCAAACGACAATATCTTTTGCAGGAAGGCGATCCGTGTAGATATGTGGCTTTTGTGGAAAAAGGCATGCTGCGTTCGTACACTGTGGATGAAAAAGGAAATGAGCATGTAATGCAATTCGCTTTTGAAGGCTGGTGGATTGCCGACCAATATAGCTTTTTAACCGGAGAACCTTCAATGTATAATATTGATGCGCTGGAAGATTGCGAATTGCTACTGCTGTCAAAAAACGCAGAAGAACAAATGATGGCAAAAATTCCAAAAATGGAACGCTATTTTCGAATTCTTTTACAAAATAGTTTGATTGCTATGCAAAGAAGACTGATCAGTTCTTTAAGCCATACAGCAGAAGAAAAATATACTGAGTTAGTTCAATCTTGTCCAACCATCCCGCAACGAGTGCCTCAACACATGATGGCATCTTATCTTGGTATTACACCAGAAACGCTGAGCCGTATTCGCAGGCAAATTACCCTTAAGAAATAGTTGATTGAAAAAAGTTAATTGAGTTGACAGGTTACTTCCAAAGTGTTGCTCCAATCCAGATTCTCCCAACTTTCTTGACCTATGTCAATGCCATTTCTTGGCTTATCTCAATGGAAGCAGCATAGCCGTCGTAGTAGCTTTGTGGAACAAAAGCAAAGCAAAATGACAAAGACAATAGCAATAATAGGAGCAACAGGAAACATGGGATCGGCTATTGCAAAGAGTTTGGCAAATGCTGATTACCGCCTTTTGCTTTTTGCTCATAATAAAGAAAAACTGGATGAGCTCTACAGCGAAATAAAAAGCATTAATTCAAATGCAGATGTTGATTGCATGGGCTGTGCTATGGAAGCCAGCTGGGAAGCCGATATTATTATAGCAGCCGTTCCTTACGCTGCAGAAAAAGAAGTGGCGAAAAAAATTAAACAGGTGGCTACCCAAAAAATTGTGATCAGCATTGCTAATCCGGCTAATGAAGATTTTACTGAAATGGTTACTGCGCCAGCCACGAGTGCTGCTGAAGAATTACAAAAATTATTGCCGGCATCAAAAGTGGTGAAAGCTTTTAACACAACCTATGCTGCTGATTTTGCACAGCCGGTTATTGCAGAGAAACAAGTTGACGCTTTTATTGCAGGAGATGATGAAGAGGCAGTGGAAACGGTAAAGGAAGTAGTTGTCAAAACCGGATTTAATCCCGTCATAGCAGGACCGCTTTCTGTAAGCCGTACACTGGAGGCCATGCAGTTACTTTTAATACAGTTAACAATAAAAAATAATTACAACTGGATAGCCGGTTGGAAAATATTACATCAATAATTAAAAACAATAAACGAAAACTAAAGAAATGAAAAATTTACTCGTAACAAACGCAAACAACTGGCCTGCTTTAATTGCACGTCTTGCACTGGGTATTGTAGTATTTCCACATGGAGCACAAAAATTATTTGGCTGGTTTGGCGGCTATGGTTTCGAAGGAACTATGGGTTTCTTAACTACACAAGCAGGGCTTCCATACATAGTAGCACTATTAGTTATCCTTATTGAAAGTATTGCCTCATTGTTCTTGATCTTCGGATTTCTGACACGAATTGCAGCGGTTGGAATATTTGGTCTTTTCACCGGTATTGTATTTCAAATCCATGCAGCCAACGGCTTTTTTATGAACTGGGCGGGCAATCAAAAGGGTGAAGGCTTAGAATACTTTTTATTATTACTTGGATTAGCACTTGTTCTCATTATTTCGGGTGGCGGCAAAGCCAGTGTTGACGCCGCACTTACAAAAAATTTGGCTAAAGCAAGAGCTTGATTAATCGGGTTGACAATATACAACTGCACAATTAGCTTTTAATTTTTGTCATATAAATTTTAAAAGGAGCATTAACAATGACAAGTTTTGGACAGTTTAAAAAATTTACCAGTGATTTGAAAGATCAGGAACAAGTAATGCCCGTATTATTTATAGGCCACGGTTCGCCGATGAATGGAATTGAAAACAACGCTTTTAGCAATTATTGGAAACAACTGGCTAAAGAAATGCCTGTTCCCAAAGCTGTTTTAGTGGTGTCAGCACACTGGCTGACCAAAGGAACAAAATAACAGCAATGGACTTTCCAAAAGCCATTCACGATTTTGGCGGATTTCCGCAGGCTTTGTTTGATGTGCAATATCCAGCGCCAGGCAATAGTCAGTTGGCTAAAGAAACAGCATCTATCATTACATCAAGTAAGATAGAACTGGATCATGACTGAGGATTGGACCATGGCACCTGGACAGTGGTCAGACACATGTATCCCCAAGCAAATATTCCGGTGTTACAATTGAGCATTGATTATACAAAAAGTCCACAATATCACTACGATCTGTCGAAAGAGCTGTATTCGTTACGAAAAAAAGGCGTGCTAATTATTGGTAGTGGCAACATGGTGCACAACCTTAGGATGATTGCGTGGGACAAGATTGAAGAGCCGGAATATGGTTATGACTGGGCTAATGCAATGAACACAACTTTTAAAGAGCTGATCGGCAATGACCAACATGATAAGCTGATCAACTTTCAAAACCTTGGCAGGGAAGCATTGCTTTCTATACCAACACCTGAACACTACCTGCCTTTGCTTTATACACTGGGCCTGAAAAGCAAAAAAGATGCACCCGTATTCTTTAAGGACAAAGTGGTCGGTGGTTCGCTAACCATGACCTCGGTAAAACTTGGCTAACAGTAAAGGGTAGGGTTTTTGATACTAAACATCTACATGAAAATGACAAATCATTTCGTTTTGATGTTACAACATTAATTAAATTTGCAAACATTCTAAAATCAACTTTATGGCAATTAAATGGAAGATTGATCCGGCACACTCGGAGATACAGTTTAAAGTAAAACATCTGATGATTACTACCGTGACAGGCTATTTCAGAAAATTTGATTTAGACGTAGAAACACAAACAGAAGATTTTAATTCTGCTTCACGTATAGAATTCACTGCTGATATTGATTCCATTGACACTAATAATCAGCAACGTGACCAGCATCTTAAGTCGGCAGATTTTTTTAGCGGCGAAGAGCATCGCCAATTAAAATTTGTTGGTAAAAAATATGAAGGCAGTGGTGAGGAAGCTAAGCTTACCGGTGACCTGACAATAAGAGGAGTTACAAAACCCATTACTGTGAATGTAGAGTTTGGCGGTATTGTGGTAGATCCTTATGGGCAAACAAAAGCTGGTTTTACAGTAACTGGTAAATTAAGCCGCAAAGAGTTTGGTCTTACCTGGAGTGCCGTTACAGAGGCAGGACAAGTTGTTGTAAGCGATGAAATCCGTATTCATGCGGAAATTCAATTAGTAAAGCAAGTATAAGTTTTTCATATTTGGTTTTGGTTTATAAACGCAGTGCTCAAGAGTGCTGCGTTTTCTTTATTAATGTATTGCAAGTGTCGTTCAACTAAAAAGATAATGAGATTTAGACGGTGCATTCCGTTACCAGCTTAATTGCTTCCATAGCTTCTTTTACATCATGCACACGTAAAATGTTAGCGCCGTTGAGTAAAGCAATTGTGTGCAATACGGTTGATCCATTTAACGCTTGCTCCGCCGTTGTTTGCAAGGTTTTGTAAACAGTAGCTTTACGGGAAAGCCCTACCATTAAAGGTTTTTGCAACTGTTGGAAATAAGAAAGACTTTTTAGTAATTGAAAATTATGTTGAAAAGTTTTGCCAAAACCAAAACCCGGATCAATGATAATATCATTTACCCCGTCCGTAATAAGTTTTGCTATTTTAAAATTGATTGAATCGAAAACTTCAGTAACTACGTCTTGGTAAGTTGGATTTATTTGCATGCTTTGCGGATGGCCTTTCATGTGCATCAATACATAAGGAATTTTTAATTCTGCAACAGCAGGAATTAACTCTCCATCAATGCTGCCGGCGCTAACATCATTGGCTATGCTTGCCCCGGCTGCTACTGCTTCTCTTAGTACCGAAGCGTAAAATGTATCAACAGAAATAATAGCATCAGGAAATCTTTTGGCAATAGCTTCAATAGCAGGGATCACTCTTTTTAATTCTGCCGCTGCGTCAACTTGTTCACTTCCTGGTCGTGTACTTTGTCCACCAATATCCAAAATAGTCGCGCCTTCCTTCAGCATTTTTTCTGCACGAAAAAGAATATCGTCTCTTTGCCCTGTTCTGCTGCCTTGATAAAATGAATCGGGAGTAGTGTTGATGATTCCCATTGCAATGGCTTTATCAATCACTAATAACCTTCCTTTACAATTAAGCGTAAACATTAAGCGGTGTTTGTTATTTTTGAAAGCACAAATTCTAAAATACGAATTACACTATTTAAAACGAATTGTCAAGAATAATTTAAAAATATGCCCGATACCAACCAGCAATATGATGTCATCATTAAGAACTGTGAAGAAATTTTTTTCAAAAAAACAAAAGACTACGGAACTGCATGGAGGGTTTTGAGAAGCATTTCTATAGTAGACCAGATATATATCAAAGCGCAACGAATCCGCACCATACAGGAAAAGGGAGAGCAAAAAGTTGGTGCTGTAGGAGATGACATTGCTTCTGAATTTGTCGGCATCATTAACTATTCCATTATTGGATTGATGCAAATGAAGCTAACTGAAGCTGATCCTGAAGAGCTGGAATTGCACAAAGTTGAAAGCCTGTATCATTCTTATTTTATACAGGCAAAAGAACTCATGCAACGCAAAAACCACGACTATGGTGAAGCATGGCGTGATATGACACAGGAAAGTTTTGTTGACCTGATACTGATGAAACTTCAGCGCATGCGGCAGATCATCAGTAACAAAGGAAAAACAGTTATTAGCGAGGGATTAGATGCCAATTACTTTGACATGATTAACTATGCAGTTTTTGCCTTAATATTAATGCAGGAATCAAAACAAGTGTAATGAGAATCTTTGTTCGTATCATCCAAATTTTTGTTGGTGTTCTTTTTATTATTTCGGGTTTGGTAAAAGCAAACGATCCGCTTGGGTTGAGCTATAAAATGAAGGAATTCTTTGAGCTCTGGAACAGTGAATTGGCGGCAGGTCACTTTTTTTTGAAAAACGGGTTGATCTCTTTTTTTGAATTGCTGCACGAAAGTTCACTTGCTCTTTCCATTTTCATGATAACTCTTGAAATTTTTGCAGGCGTGGCCTTGTTGCTCGGCTGGATGAAGAATTTCATTTTATGGTTGCTGCTTTTGCTGATCATCTTCTTTAGCTTTTTAACAGGGTATGCTTATCTCTCAGGAAAGTTCACCAACTGTGGTTGCTTTGGTGATTGCTTGCCCATAACACCACTCACTTCCTTTACAAAAGATTTGATTTTATTGTTGATGATTTTAATTCTTCTTACCGGCAAGAAGTACATTACTCCTTTATTGAGTACAAAAGCAAGAAGCTTTATTCTTGGACTTTCCTTATTAGTAACGGTGTTACTGCAATGGTATGTTTTAAATTATTTGCCCCTGGCTGATTGCCTGCCATTTAAAAAAAGAAATAACATTGCACAGCAAATTAAACCGCCCCCGGGTGCTGTTCCTGATAGTTTTGCCATTAGGTTTATTTACGAAAAAGGGGGGAAGCAATATGAATTTGCACCAGAAAATTTACCGGCTGACTTTAACACTTACAAATTCATTGACAGGAAAGATAAATTAATTCGGAAGGGGAATGCAGAACCGGCTATCAAAGGATTTTCTTTGACCGGCGTTAGCGGTGCTGATTCAACTGAAATTGTATTGACACAACCAGCAGCTGTTTTTGTCTTCATGCAAAATGTTCAGTCGCCCGGCTGGATAAACAATTTTAAGAAGATTGCCGACGAGGCCAAAACTAAAAATCTGCCTCTTTACGTTGCTTCGCCTTCAGCAACGGATGCATTGAATTTGTTTGAAAAAGCAAATATCAGCAATGTGCAATCTTTTAATTGTGATTTTACAGTTGTTAGAACAGCGGCCCGCACTGATCCTGCAATTTATATTTTGAAGAACGGAACGATTATAAACAAATACAGTTCTAAGGAATTTGATAAAGTGATCAAAGATTTGTCATCTCAAAAACTATAAAGCACTGTGCTCAAATTCATACTTCGTAAAATTTTTTATGGGCTGCTGGTTTTACTTGGCGTAGTGGTGTTGGTTTTTGTATTGTTTCAGGGATTCGGTGATCCGGCGCGGCTGGTAATGGGACAAACTGGCGACGCAGCAACGGAGGCTAACATTCGCAAAGAACTGTATTTAGATCAACCCAAATGGAAACAGTTTCTTTTGTATCTCAATGATGTGTCTCCTTTAAG
Source organism: Flavisolibacter sp. (assembly GCA_051952715.1). Classification (GTDB taxonomy): domain Bacteria; phylum Bacteroidota; class Bacteroidia; order Chitinophagales; family Chitinophagaceae; genus Flavisolibacter. Next base: position 5,377 of record JBQCJM010000044.1, on the reverse strand, counting down.
TGTTCACACAAAAGAAGAAATACAAAAAAAAGAACTGAAAGGAATTTTTATTGGTGGTGAAACAAAATTGGCTATCAAGTTCCCCTACCTGCGCAAATCGTATCAAACAAAGAAATCGGTCAGTGAAGTGTTGTTGGAAGCCTTACCCGGAACCTTATTGCTTGCCACCGCTGCCATGTTTCTGGCAGTGCTGATCGGAATTCCGCTTGGCGTTGTTGCAGCCGTAAAACAAAATACGTGGATGGACACCACGGCAGTTTTCTCAAGCATCGTTGGAATATCGGCGCCTTCATTTTTCACAGGCATTATTATAGCTTACATTTTTGGTTTTGTGCTAAGCGATTGGACGGGGCTGCACATTACAGGGAGTTGGTTTGACATTGACGAACACGGCGTAAAAAGACTGACACTTCAAAATCTTATTCTCCCTGCCATTACTTTGGGCATTCGACCGCTGGCTATTATTACTCAATTAACAAGAAGTGCTATGCTTGATGTATTGGACCAGGATTATATTCGCACAGCGTATGCAAAAGGGTTAAGCAAAAAAACAGTGATATGGAAACATGCCTTGCACAATGCACTCAATCCGGTTATTACAGCCATTACGGGTTGGTTTGCCGAACTGTTGGCCGGCGCTTTCTTTACTGAATACATTTTTGGCTGGAAAGGCATAGGAAAAGTAACCGTTGATGCACTTGAAAAACTCGATTTTCCTGTAGTAATGGGTTCTGTATTAATTTCAGCAACTTTTTTTATTGTCATTAATATTTTAGCCGATATTCTTTATGGCGTTGTTGATCCGCGAATAAGACGAACCTGACTTTACATCTTTAATTTTTACTGCTACAGCCGGGCTTAAGGCAATTAAAATTGTTGAAGGGACTGATATTTTCACCGGGGTAAAGCCTTAACTTTATTAAGCAAGCCACCGATAGAATGCCACCACAATTCTATCATTTTTAAAAGCTTTATCTATGGAAAAAGTTGCTGATGTATTGGACCGTAAATATCCTCAGTTCAACACTGTTTCTCCCAACTGCCTTGTAAGCGATGCGCTGTATCAAATGGCTTCTGAAAACGTGGATCATCTTATTGTTTTGGAAGATGAAAAATTCATGGGCATACTCACCGACCATGATATTGCCAGTAAAGTATTGTTTGATGAAAGGCCTTTGAAAAAAATTCCTGTAAAAGAGTTTATGAACCGTACACTTCCGGTAGCTACATCTGAAGATTCATTGGAACACTGTATGCAATTGATGGAGCGTTTTAATGCCAGGCATTTGGCTGTGTACGATTCTTTTATTTTTAAAGGAGTTGTTTCCTCTCACGACATTATTCAGCAGGCATTGAACAAACGTAAAGAAACTTTTGAAGAAAAAAATTATGTTCGGCAAGGTTATCCTTGGAATTATTGAATTACAATTTCATCAATAACTTTTTCGCCTAAAGCTTCGTTCACACGAAGCTTTATTTTTTCTTTTTGGTAAATGAGTTCTTGTTTTAACGGAGCAACATTTGTTGTTATAAAAAGAGTCCGGTTAATTACTTTTAAATTGTCAGTGTAACGGGCAATGGTTTTTCCCATCACTTGTTCCCACACATCTTCAATTTGCAAGGCCTGCACATCGCCTTTAATGCGGCTTTGCTGAAGGAATTGCTTTATTGCATCACCAATTTTATATTGCCCCATTAAGCAAAAATAATGTTATGCGGGTAAAGGAAATTTATTTCTGTAGAAGAAGTTTTTAAACATATACAGACTAATTTCTCAGGTAATCGTTCACACTACATCTGCTGAATTTGTATGACATTAGTAAAGCTCCAAAAATGCCTGCGAAAGAAATGTGATCAGATCAGTTGCCACCATTGCTTCCTGAGATAAAGCTTTTGCTGCCAGATCCCCTGCATACCCGTGAATGTAAGCACCTAATATAGCAGCATGCGATGGTTGATATCCTTGTGCTACGAAAGCGGTAATAATTCCTGTTAGCACATCACCACTGCCACCTTTGGCCATGCCTGCGTTCCCGGTAGTATTAAAAAACAATTCCCCTTCAGGCGTAGCAATTAAAGTGTGATGGCCTTTTAATAAAATGACGATATTGAGTTCTATTGCTTTATTTTTTGCTGTGTTTATTCTTTCGAAATCATTTTCATGTTCACCAAACAAGCGATCAAACTCTTTTGGATGTGGCGTGAGAATAGAATAGGGAGGAAGTTGTTGCAAAAGTCCCTTTTCCAGTGATAAACAATTCAAGCCATCTGCATCAATTATCAAAGACTTATGACAACAACGAATAATGAATGAGAACATTCTTTGTGTTTCATCTCTTGTGCTAATACCCGGACCAATGCCAACTACTGAATATTTTTCAATTTCCCCAGGCAAAGAAGACAAATAATTTTCATTTTCGTCTGTCAACACCATAGCTTCCGGAGTGGTAATTTGTAAAATAGCATAACCGCATTTAGGAGTATAAATTGTTGTTAGTCCGGCGCCAGTATGCAGGCAGGCTCTGGTAGCTAAAGTGGCAGCACCCATTTTTCCATAGCTGCCTGCAATCAATAAGGCATGACCGTAACTGCCTTTGTGTGCAAAAGCATTGCGTGGTTGAAATATGGATTTGACTAAACCTTCATCAATTAACTGCCGATGAAATTGATTACTTAAATAGCCTGAATGCAAACCAATATTCAGTACATGCACTTCTCCAATGAATGGAGCATTCTCCTGCACCAGCAACGCCGGCTTATAACATTCAAATGTCAATACATAGGTGGCCTTAATTACAGTGTTGTTTTTTGATGAAGCATCAATAAATAAGCCGCTTGGCAAATCAATGGAGACAACGGTAGCCTGGACATTATTGATATAAGTAACCAATTCCGCAGCCAATCCAAACAAGGGTTTGTTGAGGCCTGAACCAAACAAGGCATCAACAATAATATCACTGGAAGTAAGGGGAGGAAAGCTTTTAACGTTTTGTATAAATTGAATATCAACCGGCAATTCAACCAGGCGTTGCAGATTGGTCTGAAAATCATCGGAGCCGGGCTTTCCAACTTCCAAAACATAAACTGCTATATTGTGTCCTGCATCAAACAGCAATTTTGCTATGGCTAACCCGTCACCGCCATTGTTTCCTTTGCCGCAAAAAATCCGGAATTGTTTTTCCTGCCAATTTTGTTTGCTGATCCACTCAAAGCATTTAGTTGCGGCCCTCTGCATTAAATCAATTGAAGAAACAGGTTCGTGCCGAATGGTATATCGATCCCATGCTTTTATTTCTTCGCTGTTTAAAATTTGAGAGACCATTACACGAATTTAAAACACGAATTCAATTCTGTGGGTTATAAACGTGATAATGGGGCTAAGTGCTCAATAGATAATTGTACGTACAAGAGTGCGACGCAACAGAAGTTTAATAGTGGTGACGTAGTTTAGCTCAAAGAAATACCGTGGTTACATAAAGTTATTCTTCACCATCATCTTGTTTGCCATCGTAATTACCAAAAATATTGTACAACTTTTTTGCAGCGGTGTAAACATTCATATTGTACCTGTTCGATAAAATGATGATTGTTGCATTTTCATCTGTAAGGCGGGCAAAAGCTGAATTAAATCCATGCCAGTGACCATTGTGATAAACCACCTTTTTGCCATTTGGCAGCAATAGCATACGCCAACCCAAACCATAATTGTGAATGCCGGGCTTTTCATTGCTGTAAGGTGTGAAGGCAGAATCCAGCATAGGCTGGCCAATAATTTTTCCCTCATATAAAGCCTGGTCCCATTTTAAAAGGTCGCGGGGTGTAGAGTAAATATTTTTATCGCCATAAGGACCATCGGAAAAATCCAGCGTCCATAAAGCGCCGTTGCGTTGATATGATTGTGTAATTAATGAATCTTTCATGGTATGCACAAACGTGTTGGTCATACCCAGCGGAACAAAAAAGTTTTGCTTCATGTATTCCGGATAAGAAAGGCCGCTTGCTTTTTCTATAATAAGAGCCAGCATCACGTAGTTAGTATTGCAATAATTAAAATGCCTGTCGGGTTGGTAGGCCTGGTTAGGATGCCAGTTGATCAGCGTATTGAGCACATCAGTATTGCTGGCTAATTGTGTTCTTGGCCATGGACTTCTGTCCATATAATTCAAATAGTTTGGCAAACCACTCCGATGATCAAGTAGCATTTTTACAGTAACGGCCGTATAAGGGAATTGCGGAAAAAATTTTGTAACGGAATCATTTAGGCTCAACTTGCCTTCCTGTACTAATTTTAAAATGGCAGCTGATGTTAGGGTTTTACTTGTAGATGCTATTTGAAAAGGAACGTCGGCATTTAACGAATCTTTCTGCCTAAGGTCATGAAAACCGGTATATTTCTCGTACACTATTGTTCCATTCTTGGCTACTAATACACCGCCATTAAATGCACTGCGATACAAAGAGTGATTGAGCACATCTTCCACTGCGTCGTGGTAGTGTTTTTTTTCAGCGTCGGTTAAAGCAGGAAATAATGGTGCTTTTTGAACAGTTTCTGCCTTTGCTATCAATTTATTTTCCTGTGAAGAGGATTGACAACCCCACACGAAACACAAGGCCAGGCCAGCAATTAGAACGTTTTTCAAAAGATGAATCGTTTTTTATAATTATTGGATATGGGTTAAAATTAAAATTAATGTCAGCAAAAACAAATCCAAAATGTTAATTTCTCCCCACTATTATTTTCATTATTGCGCATATTTGCAATATGGATGCCGCAAAAACAAGTTATCCCAAAGAAAAGATTAAAATTTTATTATTAGAGAATGTAAGTGAGGTTGCTGTAAAAAATTTTTTAAGAAACGGCTATACACAGGTAGAAAAACTTACAAAGGCTTTACCGGAAGAAGAACTAATAAAAGCTATCAAAGATGTTCATCTTGTGGGCATCCGCTCCAAATCAAAAATTACATCGGCTGTTTTAGAAGCTGCCGAAAAGCTTCAGGCCATTGGCTGCTTTTGCATTGGTGTAAACCAGGTGAACCTGGCTGCTGCTACTTCACATGGTGTGGCGGTGTTTAACGCACCTTATTCCAATACCCGCTCTGTAGCCGAATTAGTAGTGGGTGCAGCTATTTTGTTAATTCGCCGGATCCCGGATAAAAACATTGCGGCACATAAAGGCGTGTGGTTGAAAGAATCGAGCGGCAGTTACGAACTGCGTGGTAAAACACTCGGCATTATTGGTTATGGGAATATTGGTTCGCAGGTTAGCGTTTTGGCAGAGGCCTTGGGCATGAAGGTTATTTTTTATGATATAGAAACAAAATTGCCCCTGGGAAATGCTACAGACGTTCGCACATTGAAAGATGTTTTAAGTAAG
>JBQCJM010000043.1:0-2838 GCA_051952715.1 Flavisolibacter sp. | reverse complement strand
ACCTCAGTTTTATAGCGTCCGAGGTTCTTACATTACCTCGTGTGGTGGACTTTGCAAAAGTAAGATTTTCAGTAGCCGGTGTTGGTAGCGGAGGTACTACGCCGTATCTCACTGCTTATAATTATACCACTGCGGGTAGTTTATACAGTGGCGGCTTGCAAAATCCTTCTCAATTGGCTAACCCTGATCTTAAGCCGCTAAGAACAATAACCTACGAAGCCGGTATCAGTGCAAGAATGTTCAAAAATCGTTTGGACCTTGACGTGGCGGTTTACACTGGAAATACAAAAGACCAGATACTGCAACGCATTATTGACAGGTCTTCAGGCTATACCCGTGCTGTCATCAATGCAGGCAAAGTAAATAATAAAGGATTGGAGATAGCCCTTAGCGGCAGTCCCGTTTCGGTAAAAAATGGTTTTAAATGGACAACAGGCGTTACTTTTTCTGCTAATACCAATACGGTTAAAGAACTGGCCGATAGCTCTGTAGTGCTGCAAACAGGACCCGTAGGCGGCGGACAAATAGTAGCCAAAGTTGGCGGTAGCATGGGTGATCTTTATGGAAGAGGATACGAACGTTCTCCTGATGGACAAGTGGTTTACGATGCGCAAACCGGCTTCGCTAAAATTACGCAGGATGTTGTGTATCTCGGCAACACCATACCGAAGTGGAAATTAGGATTCTCCAACGAATTTCAATTTAAAGGATTTCGCTTAAGCCTGTTGTTTGATGGACAATATGGCGCAGTAGCACATTCATTAACGCACTATAAATTAGCGGAACAGGGAAAACTAAAAGAAACACTTCCCGGAAGATATAACGGTATCATTGGAAATGGTGTGGTGCTTGGCACTGATGGCAAATACAGGACCAATGATGTAATTGCTACAGACATTGATGAATATTACCGTTCGCATTTTGGAATTGATAATGCAGAAGGCAGCACATTCAGTACCGACTTTATCAAGTTCAGGGAAGCACGCCTCGACTTTACTTTGCCAGCAAAACTTCTGAAAAAATTGGGCTTGCAAAAAGCAACAGTAGGCGTTTATGGCCGCGACCTGTACATATGGTCGAAATGGCCAGGGTTTGATCCTGAATTTGGTACGCTTAGCGGAACTGATATTGTACGTGGATTTGAAGTGGGCCAATTCCCTTCTACAAGAACTATTGGAGCGAATCTAGTTGTTGGATTTTAATTCTTAAAAAAATGAAGAAGATCATATATAAAATCACCGGTGTTGCATTGATGTTTAGCGTCGCATTTTCATCATGCACAAAAAATTTCCAGGAGATCAATACCGATCCTAATAATACAACCAATGCCTTGCCGCAGCAACTTTTGGCGCCGGCACTGGTAAGTACAGTAAGTTATAACATGATCCGCAACCGCAACTTCAATAACGAATTGATGCAGGTAACGGTGGACATGAGCGATGCAGAAGGCAAAGTGTTCAGGTATGATTATCGTGCCAACTGGGCTGATTATCTGTACAATGGCTGGTACTCTGAACTGACAAATTTTAAAGACATCTATAAAATTGCCAGCCAGGAGCTAAATTACAACCGGTCCTACATGGGCATCTCTCTTATTTGTCAATCGTGGATATATTCGCTATTGACCGATACTTATGGGGATGTGCCTTATTTTCAATCGAACCTTGCAAGAGACAGCAACTTGTACGAACCTGCATTTACACCTCAAAAAGAGATCTATTTAGATATTTTTAAAAAGCTGGAAGCAGCAGACACTTTGTTAAGTACCAATACCAGCATCGTAGCTTCCAGCGATCCGGTTTATAATGGCGATATTAAAAAGTGGCAAAAATTTGGCAACTCGCTGTATTTAAGATTGCTGCTTAGAATTTCCGGCAAGGCAGAAGTAGCTCAGGATTGCATTGCAAAAATCAGGGAGATCGTAGACAATCCATCTACCTATCCCATCATGACGAGTAACGATGAATCGGCCATCTTAAGGTGGACTGGCGTAGCGCCTTACACATCACCTTACCTTACTGTAAGAGAGCAGGATTTCAGGGCACCGGGAATTGGCAAATTCTTTATAGACAATTTAGTTGTGTGGAACGACCCCCGTATCGACATTAGTTATGGAACCGGCTCTCCCAATAAAACAAACCGCTGGGGTATTGCAGCTTACCAGGGCGCATTTGAAGGCGTTCCAAGCGGCTATTCTCCGGGAGATAATCCCATTAGAAAATCATATTTCTATTCTAACACCAATAATAATAGCACCGGGCCGTCTTTGATGACAGAGCCATTGACCGGGATGATTATGAACTATGCTGAACTGAAATTCATTTTAGCAGAAGCGGCTGCAAAAGGATGGATCAGCGGTGATGCCGGAACTTATTATAATGAGGGTGTTTTAAACAGCATTAAGCTTTGGTTACCCAATTGGCCGGTTGATGTCAACACCTATCTTACTGCAGCCGATATGCAATGGGATGATGCGCAAACATTAGATCAAAAAATGGAAAAGATCCATTTGCAAAAATACTATGCTTTATTCCTTACCGACCTGCAACAATGGTTCGAGTACCGCCGCACCGGCTATCCTGTATTGCCGAAAGGAACGGGCTTACGAAACGGAGGTGTGATGCCTGCAAGAATGACCTATCCTGTTTACGTGCAATCTACTAATCCCACTAATTATAAAAAGGCAGTAGCAGCACAGGGCCCCGATCTGATCTCTACCGAAGTGTGGTGGCAAAAACAATAACCGGTTTCTTTAAAATTTTAAGAACAGACATCAAAATTTAGCACAATGAAAAAGACAATTATATATTCTTTCATCTTACTGTCGCTGGCTGCTAT
>JBQCJM010000042.1:0-4298 GCA_051952715.1 Flavisolibacter sp. | reverse complement strand
ACTGGTAAAGCGTTTTTTTCGACATACCCAACTGGGCCGCAATGTCATCCATAGAAACAGACCTGATACCATACCGGTTGAACAGTTCGTCTGCCTTTTTTAATATTCTCTCTTTGGGATCCATAAAATGAGGCGCAAAACTATGGAAACTTTTTGTGTTACCAAAGTTTCCTGCGTTATTTTTTTATCAACGGCATTTTTTTAAGGATGAATTGTGCTGTTACTTTGTCTTCATGAATGATACACCGTTAAAAGAAGAAGGTTTCAGATTCGGCAAACTGTTTCAGTATTTCTTGCAGGGGTTGTTGGTAATTGCACCTTTAGCTATCACAGCTTATGCTGTTTACTGGATCGTTTCTTCTGTTGACAGCCTCATTCCTATTTTTACAGCAAAAGATGAAACCGGAAGGGTTTATATCCGCAATTACGGCCTCGGCTTTTTAATTGTGATCGTAGCCATTTGTCTCATTGGCTATCTGAGTTCGTTCTTTATCAAGAACCGCATCTTTCATCTTTTTGATAGTGTGTTGATGAAAACGCCGGGTATCCGCTTTATTTATTCTTCGGTAAAAGATTTTTTTGAAGCTTTTGCCGGTGAAAAAAAGAAATTCAATAAAACCGTGTTGGCCAATATTGACGATACTGATGTATGGCGCATCGGTTTTATTACACATGAAGACGCATCTGATTTCGGATTGCATGAATACGTTGCCGTATATATTCCCATGTCTTATTCCATCGCCGGAAACGTTTATCTTTTACCCAAGAATCGTGTGAAGCCTGTTACCAATATGGGTGCTTCTGAAGCTATGAAGTTTGCTATCAGCGGCGGTGTGAGCGGAGCGGAAGATGAGAAACCGGTTAGCAGTTGAATAAAAGATTTCACTACTAATTGTTAACTTACTTTTTGAAGTTGGCCGTTGAATGCATTCTAACGGAATAATCAAACAATAGAAATATAATCAGCTAACTGCTAACTGAATGCCATGAAAAAAATTCTTCTGCTTATTTTTTCCTTGCATTTCTTTACCACTTGCTTTTGCTGGGGCTTTTACGGGCATCAAAAAATCAATTACTACGCTGTCTTTTTATTGCCGCCGGAAATGATGGTCTTCTACAAACCCAACGTCCAATTTATAACAGAGCATGCCGTTGATCCGGACAAAAGAAGATATGCTGTAGCCGAAGAAGGTCCGCGGCATTATATTGACATTGATCTATATGGTAAATATCCATTCGATTCGCTTCCACGCAAATGGGAAGATGCCGTAAAAAAGTATTCGGAAGATTCGCTGATGGCCAACGGCATTGTGCCCTGGTGGGTACAGGTAATGCAGCATAGATTAATTGCGGCTTTTAAAGAAAAGAATGGGGCAAAAATTTTAAGGCTCTCTGCCGAATTAGGACATTACATTGCAGATGCTCATGTGCCATTGCATGCCAACAGCAATCACAACGGCCAATTCACTAATCAAAAAGGCATTCATGGATTTTGGGAAAGCCGCATCCCCGAATTGTTGGCCGAAAAAGAATGGAGCTTTTTTATTGGAAAGGCTGAGTACATAAAGAATCCTTCGGACTTTATCTGGAAGCGGGTGCTGGAAAGTGCCGCAGCTTCGGACACTGTATTGAAAGCCGAAAAAGAATTATCTCTGAAATTCCCTGGCGATCAAAAATTTTCCTTCGAAGACCGTAATGGTAAAATCATGCGCCAATACTCTTCTGCTTTTTCAAAGGCCTACGATGGCGAATTGAAAGGTATGGTGGAGCGCAGAATGCGCCAATCTATTTACGCCGTTGCTTCTTTTTGGTACACAGCCTGGGTAAATGCAGGCCAGCCCGACCTTTCGAAAATTTCTAATAAAAATTGGTCTGATGCAGACCTTAAAGAATTTGAACAATTGAACCAGGCGTGGCGCAGTGGTGCTATAAAAGGAAGAGAAGAATGAGCTTACTAAACACGAATCAGGGAAGAGTGCAAGACCCTATTGAAATATTCCGTTTTTTCTTTGCATGTTCACACTCCTAAGGATGTTCTTTACTAAGAACTTAAATTTGTACTCTCAACCGAAAAAAATGCAACTGGAAAATAAAGAAAGCATCCTAAGTGTTCCGCTTAAAACAACAGTAGGAAAACCTTACAACTTTGGTGCTGGACCTTCCATTCTTCCTAAAGAAGTTTTTGAAGAGGCCAGCCAGGGATTGATCAACTTCAACAATTCAGGTCTTTCTATTTTAGAAATTGGTCACCGTACTAAAACTTTTCAGGCGGTGATTGATGAAGCCATTCATACGCTTAAAGAGCTGATGCAGTTAGATGAAGATCATGAAGTATTGTTTCTTCACGGTGGCGCCTCTACACAGTTCTTCCAGGTACCTATGAATTTGCTGGATGATAAAGCATCTGCCGATTACACCGACACAGGTATTTGGGGAACAAAAGCCATTAAAGAAGCAAAGTTGTTTGGAAAAGTAGATGTGGTGTGCAGTTCTAAAGATGCTAACTATACTTACCTGCCAAAAGATTTTACTGTTGATCCTTCGTCGGCTTATTTGCACCTTACTACCAACAATACCGTTTATGGCACACAATGGCAGGACCTGTCATTGTTTTACAATAAGGATGTGCCACTGGTAGCCGACATGAGCAGCGATATATTGAGTCGTGAAGTTGATTTCAACAGGTTTGATTTAATTTATGCAGGGGCGCAAAAAAATATTGGTGCTGCGGGTGTAAATGTGGTAGTGGTCAATAAAAAATGTTTGGGCAAAGTGCAAAGAACTTTACCTACTATGCTTGATTATCGCAATCATATTGAAGCAGGTTCTTTACTGAATACACCACCGGTATTTGCCATTTACGTGTGCATGCTTACGTTGCGCTGGTTAAAAAGTATTGGTGGCGTAGCGGAGGCAGAAAAACGAAACAATGCCAAAGCAGATCTGTTTTACAATACGCTGGATGCCCTACCGCTTTTTAAAGGAACAGTGGCCAAAGAAGACCGCAGCAAAATGAATGCAGTTTTTGTAGTAGATGATGCTGCTGTAGAAAAAGAGTTTTCAAACCTCTGCGAAAGAGAAGGTATGGTTGGTGTGAAAGGACACAGAACTACCGGCGGCTTCAGGGTTTCCATGTATAACGCATTGCCAATAGAAAGTGTAAAAGCACTGACAGATTTAATGCGTTACTTTGCGGCTCACAAAATATAGCTATGGCAGAAATCAAACCTTTCAAAGCCTTGCGGCCGCACAACGAGTTTGCAGCGCAGGTAGCTTCTAAACCTTATGATGTATTAAGCTCGGAAGAAGCAAGAAAAGAAACGAAGGATAACTTGCTCTCTTTTTTGCACGTGACAAAATCAGAAGTTGATCTGCCGGCAGACATTGATATACACACAGATACTGTGTATCAAAAAGCAAAAGAAAACCTGCAGAACTTTATTGACAAGCACATTCTTTTCCAGGACGCTTATCCATGCTATTATATTTATGAACTAGCCTGGAAAGGCCGTACGCAAACAGGGCTGGTTTGTGTCTCTTCAATCGCCGATTATTTTAATGACGTTATAAAAAAACATGAGTTCACAAGGCCTGAAAAAGAATTAGACCGTATTAATCATATACGTACCACAAGGGCACAAACAGGCAATGTGTTTTTAGCCTGCAAAGACATCAAAGAACTGAACGATGTTTTTGACCATTGGAAGGAGCACAACAATGCCGATTATTATTTCACTGCTGATGATGGCGTAACACATACGGTTTGGATAGTGAATGCCATTCCTACCATTGATATCATTACCAATCTTTTTAAAGAAAAAATTCCCTTCACTTATATTGCTGATGGTCATCACCGTGCAGCATCAGCGGCTAAAGTAAGCCAGCAGTTGAACGACAGTGAAGACGCAAAATATTTTCTTACCACCGTCTTCCCCGCTAACCAGTTGGCCATTTTGGATTACAACCGCCTGGTTAAAGATTTAAACAGTTTAAGCGATGCAGCTTTTCTTGAAAAATTAAACGAAGCATTTGTAGTTGAAAAATCCGATGCTGCTGTTGCGCCTAAAGCACTGCACCAGTTCGGAATGTATTTGAATAATCAATGGTACAAGGTAACGGCGAAAGAAGGAACTTATAAAAACGATCCGATTGGCGTATTGGATGTAACCATTTTGCAGGACAATATTTTAGATAAGCTTTTAAACATCAAAGATCAGCGAACCGATAAGCGTATTGATTTTGTAGGCGGCATACGCGGATTGAACGAATTGGAAAGAAGAGTGAACAGCGGTGAAATG
>JBQCJM010000041.1:0-32468 GCA_051952715.1 Flavisolibacter sp. | reverse complement strand
CATTTTTCCTGCGATTGCACATCATCAAAATTTTGCCTGCCATTCCACGCAAATAATTGTGTATACACAGGCCAGATGCCGGGCTGTTGCCATTCATGTGGTTTAAACTGATCCAACGATGCATCGTACATGCTGGCCAGCATTTCTGCCGCTATCTTTTCATTTTTGTATCCTGTAATTTTTAGTTTCCACTTTTCTTCTCTGCCGGGTAAGGTTTTATCACGGAAAGTGGCATATTCAATATTTAATTGTTTGTTCGTCCATGGAACATTGATCGCATCGCTGAACTGGTAAAAACGATTATCTTTTACAAAAAAGAAATTGACGCCATAGCCGCCACGATCTTCTTCGGTGGCTTTGTATTCAAATGACTTCTTCTCATTGCTCAAATGCGTAAATGAAAACTGATCATTTTTTCCTGGTTTGTTGATACTGCTTATTAAAAAAACATCATTGGCCGATGAACCTGTTTGAACTGTTGCTTTCTCACCCGGTTCAATAGCCATGTCTTCCCCTTTGGCCCACAGGTATTCCGGTTTGTTGAATTGCTTTGCGTCAGCATTAAATAACTCTATGTATTGCACATCTTTTATGTCGTGGCCATCTTTATCTTTTGTTGCAATAATAATTTCATAATAGCCTGGTGAGAGATGGCTATTAGCAATTGACCATTCACCATTCACTTTTGTGCTGTCTGTTTTGCTAAACGCTGTAGCTCCTTTTGGCCATGTTTTATAATCCGTTTCATTGCTGTATTCGTCGTGTGGAAAATAGCGAATGTACTGTTCCTTGCTCATCACAAACTGGTCAGGTTGCTGCCAGTAGCGGCTGCGGATCAAACGTTGTTCAGGAATTAATTTTGAAATTGTAACCGTTACAGTTGAAGGCTGATATGCTCTATTCATATTTTCTGTACGAATAGAAATTGTTTTGAAAGAATCAACAGCTAACCTTTGTGGCAAATTTGTTTTTAATAACAACGATTTGTAACCTGCCGTAACATTGTTTTCCCCGCTTCTTGTTTCGCCATTGATATCTGTAACATCAGCATAAATTTTATAATCAAAAACAGGATCAAGTTTTTCGTCAATTTTTTTATCAGGAATGGCTGCGAATTCAATAAGGAATCGGCCGTCCTTGTCTGTTGTGGTCTCGCCATGAACAATTTCCATAGGTTGCACAGGCGGCAGCCATTTACGCACCAGCCATGTGTAAATAAACCGTGGCTGCCGCACTACACGATACGCAACCTTTGCTCCATCAATGTTGTTGCCGGCGTAAGCTTTGGCAATACCTGTTATTGTAACAGTATCATTTACTTTGTAGCTGTCCTTTATTTTTTCGAACTCAACATAAAATTTTGGACGCTTGTATTCTTCAACAGAAAATCGGTATTCATTATCTTCTTCATCATCATAAATTCTGAATTCACCATTCAATAAGTTTTGGGGCAATTGAAACTTGCCTGAAAAAGAACCGAATTCATTTGTCGTTAGCGTTAGCGAATCAACATCTTCGTCATTGGCATTTCCCAGGAAAATTTTTGTTGTATAATTGCTTACAATGTAATTGATCCGCTGATTTTTTGTTACAACAATGCCTTTGAAATAAACCGTTTGTCCGGGGCGATAAATAGAACGGTCTGTAAAGAAGAATATTTTTTTTGCCGGGTCTTCTTCTTTATTGTAATGGTCGTAATAGTAATAGTTATATAGTTGGTCATTCAACGCCAGCCTGTCGTTTTGGTAACTGACATTTAAAAAATAGCCGTTATTTCTCTCGTCTTTGTTTTTGGGAATAGAAAAAAATCCGTTTTTATCCGTTTCATAATTGCCAATATCAGTTTTGATATACCTGTACTTTTTATAATCATATTCCTGTTTAAATACCTGCACGTTTGCTTGTGCCAATGGCTGCCCGCTTTGGCGATGCAACACGAAAAACTGGTTGCCCTGATTAATATAGCTGATGTTAGAAACATAAAATAGTTGCGCACCCAAAGGGTTGTTCTTTCCGTCAAATTGCGCATTCGAAGACGCTAACAAAAAGTATTCTCCCACCGGCAAAGAATCAATTTTTATTTCCACACTATGTTCCTGCCAATCGTTAGTGACAGGCAACACCTGCTGCCACGAACGGACAGGAACTGCATTTATTAAACTGCTCCAATATCTTTCTTCTCCATCATTGATCTCCATTTGTTTTTTTAAAGCTTCAGTTGCTTTAATTAAACGGAAGTTGAGCGAGGCTGCATTCTTATATTTAATTAAGGCTCTGAAAGGTTTTGCGGGAACGTTTACTTTTTCTATCTGGAATGAAAAAGAAGGACGGTTGATTTCCTGCAACAGGTTATAACTGTTTGTCCAGCCTTCCATGGTGAGCTTTGCCGAACCATTGGCCAGGCTATCGCTTACAATTTTTTCTACAATGTTTTTTGCTTTTACACGGTCATAGCGATGCGATGAATCTTTTAGAGGATCATATTGTGCGGCTTGCTGGTTGTAATAAGCTGCTAATAAATAACCTGCCTGGTTAGTTGCTTTGTTATTGGCATGGCGGTGTATAATTTCTTCCAAAGCGTTCACATAAAGGGAGTCTTTGGCTTCGCTTACTGAATTGTTGTGCACAAATTCTATTCTATCAATGTCAACGTCAATGAGGGCATCGGCTGTTTTATTATTTAAATGGAAAGCAATTAAATCCTGGTAAATGAGTAAAGCTTTGTGTTGCAGCGACAGCGAATCTTTTGTAAGAAATTGATGTTTTACAAATGTTGCCGCAGGTGCAAAAGCTTCGGGTTGTATTATTTCAAAGGCGTAGGCTGGCTTTTTAATATCTCTTTCATCGTTCTTAAAATAATCAAGGGACTGGTGGGCTAACAAGTCGAACAAAGTTGGCCGCAGGTAACGAACATTTCCTTTTATAATAATCGCATCAAAAGGTTCAAGCTTCGTATTTTTCAGCAGCACTTCATTTTTAATGGACTGCAAATAAAGATCACTGATTTTTTTATGAAAGTCTTCTATGGTCCATGTAGCAATATCTTGTTTATTAAAGCCTGATGTATTTGTTCTGTCGTAAAGCTGCCAGCGATGGTTTTGAAAATATTGCCAGTACATATTGGCCAACAAACTTTTTAAAATGGAAGCTGCAGGTTCTTTAGCTGATTGAATTTCTTTTTCAATGTCTTTTATAGCCTGCTGTTGATTGTCTTCACGGTTATCCTGTTGCAGTCCTGTCATGTAAACCAGCGATTTGATGATCTGTGCGTCCTGCTTTTCTTTTTTGGCCTGCGCATAAATTTTTTTTACTTCTGCCAGCGCCGATTTGGGAAGATTTTTCTTTTCGATCAATTCATCTACTTTCTTCCATTGTGCATCATATTTTTTTGCCTGTGCCGAAGTTTTTAAAGATCCAATGCTGAAAAGCACTGCAAAGAGTATGTAGCTCGCTGATTTCATAAAAGGGCTTATTCGTTTAGTTACCGTTGTGATGCGCTAACATACAGAATTACATAAACAATTGTCCAATTCGTGAAAAAGATGTGAAGGTTGTTTGCTTTAACGATTGTTTATCTAAAAGAAAATAAACATGCTCAACGATAAACCTTCTGATTTACCGGAGGATTTTAAAAAATGAAAAACATCATCTTTACTCTTTTACTTGGCGGGGCGATGAGTGTATCTGCCCATGCCAGCGACGTTACGGTCACTTTTTCAGGAAATAAAAATTACACAGTTGTTATTGACGGCAGAAGTATCAGTGCCAATGGTTATTATGGCAATACGGTTAATCTCAATAATCTTCGTCCGGGCCAGCATTCCATACAAGTGTACAAGGCAAGCAAAAAATGGAATGGAAATAATAATACGGTGTATTCATCCAATTTTATCTTAAGGCCACAGTACGACCTTTTTATTACTGTAGATAAAAAGGGAAGGCTGCAAATGGATGAAAGAAGGAATAATGATTATGGCAGAAGCAATGACAATTGGGGCAGGGACAGGAGGGATGATCGTAACAACAATTACGACAGGCGTGACAATGATTATGGCCGCAATAACGGTAGCTATGATAATGGCAAATGGAATAATGATGGTTACAACAATGGCTATAACCAGGCAATGAATGGTTCAGAGTTTAACCAGTTAGTTTCGCGTATCAGAGGACAATTGTTTGCCAGTGGAAAATTAAATACAGCCAGGGATGCTGTAAGCCGCAATTATTTCAGCACGGCGCAGGTAAGGCAGTTGCTGCAATTGTTTAACGCCGATAATGATAAACTGGAATTAGCAAAACAAGCTTACAGAAACACAGTTGACCAGGGAAGCTATTATGCATTATATGATGTGTTCTCTTACCAAAGCAGCCGCGACGAGTTGGATAGATATATAAGAGGTTATAGAAATTAAGATCAATATCCTTGATCCGGTACTTACTGAATACGGCGAAGCCCTTCGATTAAGAAGGGCTTCATTTGTTGTTGGTACAAACATTGCAAAACTTTAAACAGGCTTTAATTAATGGTTTAATATTTTTTTTATGAAAAAGGCAGTGCTGTTTGCTATCGTGTTGGTTTTGTTTCTTTCATCTTATGCACAAAACGATACGCTGCCTTCAATTATACATACAAGCGTTCAGTCGGCCGATACCAATTTTCATTTTAAACCTGTAGCAATTACACCACATAATGAAAATGTTTATCACATCAAACCATGGATTGACATACCACTTACAGTTGGAGGGGTTGGCTGGTCGTTATATGCATTCACAAAGATTTATAGTAAAGACACTTCTACGCTGGCGCAGATCATGGCCTTGAACAGGAACAATGTAAGCCGTTTCAACCGCAGCGCCATTGACCAGTATTCACAAACTGCATTCGACAATAGCAATATTTTTTTCTATGGCTCTATGCCGTTGCCGTTGGTATTACTGCTTGATAAAAAAATAAGAAAAGACGCTATAAAAATTGGGTTTTTATACCTGGAAGCAATGGGCATTACAGGCTTTCTTTATACCGGCTCAGTTTATTTTCACGACAAGTACAGGCCTTATGCTTACAATCCTAATACACCTATGGTGCGGCGGTTAAGGGGTGGCGCTAAAAACTCCTTTTTTGCAGGTCATGTGGCATTGGTGGGTACATCAACTTTCTTTATAGCTAAAGTGCTTTCAGATTATCATCCCGAATCAAAAATAAAATGGCTGCTCTATACTTTGGCGGCAGGAGCCACAGGAACAACAGGGTATTTGCGATACAAGGCTGGTGAACATTTTCCAACCGATGTTTTGATTGGAGTAGGGGTAGGTACGTTAACGGGTATACTGGTACCTCATTTTCATAAAAACAAATCGATTAAAGATTCTAATTTAACTATTGTGCCCATAATGGGCAGCAGTAATGGTATAAGCCTGGTGTATAAGTTTTAAATGTTTATCGCTTTTTGTTAGCCAGCCACAGTAAACTATTAATAATAAACCTGTCTTGTACTTCATTTCCAAATGTAAATGATAGTTCTTTGTTGGTCTTGTGTTCGTAATCTATATCGTTATGGCCCATGTTTATATAAATCATTTTGTAATGCAGGTTTGTCCACGCAACCGGATAATAACCGCTGTTCCATATTTCATGCGGCTTTGGGCCTGTGCCAAGCGGAAAGCTTGAAGAATCAATTGATAAAAGAATTTTAATGTCCGGATTTTTGCGCAGGTCATTCTTCCAGCTATACCATTCATTGGCGATGAACGAAAGATCTGGGGCAAATGCTTTGTTGATGGGTGTGCACTGTCTTCAACACGCAGAATAGCAGATGTAGGCCGCCATGTATTGCCTTTGTATTCCCCTGCGCCCAAAAATTGATTGTGGTACCAATCCCAGTTTTGTGGATAATCGGAAGGCGTAAGAGCAAATCCGGAAAAATGAAAGCCCATCCAGGCACCGCCGTTGCTTATGTAATTTTCAAATGCAGCTCTTTGCTTTGCTAACTCAGGCCTTGTGTCTAAAAAAATAACTACTTCGTAGTGGGAGAGGAGTTCGTCGTTAAGTTGATTCCAATCGTTGGTGGAGTCATAATCAAAATGGTAGTTGTGTGCCATTTTTGTGAACCATTTGTTAGCCTCGTGTACAAAACTGATGTGAGCAGGATCGTGTTGTGCAGTATAAAACACAATGACTTTAAACGAACTTATATCACTTTGACTTTTTGCAATAGAAACAAAAAAGAAACAAACTATAAAGAACAGCTGTGATCGCTTTTTTATTTTAATGGCTGTTGGCATAATTTATTATGACTTCAAATATAGATTGAGATTTTACGGATGACTATTCATGAAGGTGTATAAATTGAATAAAGTGTTTGGGACGCTTGCAAGTATAAGGTAAAGCCTGTTGTATATAGCAATACTATTTCACCTAATGCCGGGTAGAATTACAAGGCGTAGAAGAGTGCGACGCAACAAAAGTTTAATAACAGCAATGCAGCTTAGCACATAATTTAATTTTTGTTACTAAAGAATGCCTTCAAATTATAATAGCCAATTAATGAACGCTGCTCATGTGTTCTATTATTTATTGCACAAGCAAAGCAGCTTGCACGGCTTTAAAATTGTGCATGTAACTTAGCATGAGCTATTTGATTCATTCAACTAAAAGAAATTACTATGGAAGGGCAATCAACAAAAAGAGTGGTGGTAGTAGGCGGTGGTTTTGCAGGTATCAATCTTACAAAGCGTCTGGCCAAAGACAAACGTTTTCATATAACATTGGTTGATAAAAATAATTATCATTTCTTTCCGCCTCTCTTGTACCAGGTAGCGGCTGCATTTATAGAACCTTCTAATATCAGCTATCCATTTCGCCGGATGTTCCAGGAAAAAAAGAACCTGCGTTTTCACCTGGGTTCTTTCGTAAAAGTTCATCCGCAGGACAATACTATTGAAACAGATACGGGAATTCTCAGTTATGATTATTTGGTTTTTGCTTTAGGTACTGAAAGCAATTTTTTTGGGTTAGAAAATGTAAAACGGCAGGCATTGCCTATGAAAACGATTGATGATGCATTGAACCTGCGCAACCACTTGCTGCTAAGCATGGAAGAAGCGGTGCGAACAACAGATGCAGCAGAAAAAGAAAGACTACTGAATATAGTGATTGCGGGCGGAGGGCCAACAGGTGTAGAAATTGCCGGTATGCTGGCAGAAATGGGGCACAATATTGCTGTAAAAGAATATCCGGAAATACAAGATTTGCAAGGCCACATTCATTTGATTGACGCCTCTCCCGTACTGCTGGGGCCAATGAGTAAAAAAGCGCAACAGGAAGCAACCTCTGTACTGAGCAAATTGGGTGTGCATATCAAACTTAATGTTGCCGTAAAAGACTATACTGATGGAAAAGTTTTGCTGGCCAATGGCGAAACCATTCCAACCAATGTATTGATATGGACTTCGGGTGTTACCGGCAGAGAAGTGCAGGGCTTGCCTGCAGAAGTCATTGCACGGGGCAGAAGAATACAGGTAGATGAATACAACAAAGTAAATGGCACGGAAAATATTTTTGCCATAGGCGATATATGTTTGCAAACAACAGATAAGAACTTTCCAAAAGGACATCCGCAACTGGCGCAGGTGGCAATACAACAAGGAAGGTTGCTGGCCGAAAATTTGGAAAGCCTCCAAAACAATAAACCCTTAAAACCTTTTACTTACAACGACAAAGGCAGCATGGCTATTATTGCCAAATACAAGGCTGTGGCCGATTTGCCGAAATTTTCTTTTACAGGTTTCTTTGCCTGGATCGTATGGCTTTTCATTCACATTATACCGCTTGTTGGATTTAGAAATAAAGTGAAGCTTGCCTTTAGCTGGTTCTGGTCTTTTATTACCAACGATCCTACATTGCGGTTGATCATCAGGCCGAGGAAGGAAGACACAAAGTGATTTCAGCCTGGATCTTTTTTAAAGAGCTTCTGCCATTTGTAGCCGCCTTTTTATTTAAACCACTCAACAATTTGTTATTTCTCTGTTTCTTTTTGGGTAAGCGTATCTTTTTTATAAAGTAATAATTGATCTGCTGCCAGGCCTGTGTTGTTTTTAAAAACAGATCCTGTAGTAAGCGAGTCGGCAGTTTGGTTGTAAATGACCTTGCGGTTGGCTTTTACATTTTCAAACTTATTGCCCGAAAAATCAATTTTAAAGTTGCCGCCACGTCCGTCTAAATAAACAATATCTTCATGCGGCAACATGGAAACATCAACGTTTTTGATGGTGTTGTTTTTAAATGTATGTTCTCCTCCGCCAAAGTTTTCGTAGGCAACGCCATGGCCGCCATCTAATACATTATCTTCAACTATGGAGGTAGTGCCTTCACCTACTAAAATACCATTGCGCTGCCAGCGCAATTGAGCTTTTGCCCAGTTGCGTATGGTGTTGTTTTTTATTATAAAATCTCCCTGGCATACCTGTATGCCGTCGCCACTAAGATTTTCAAGTACATTGTTTTCAATGCGGAAGTTTTTAAATTTTCCGGGACTAACACTATGGGTGTTACCAATGTAAAATCCTTCTGCCCTGCCAAGTTCTTTTGGATTGTCAAGGTCTGAAATATAGCAATTGTGAATATAGTTGTTGGTCATGTCGGCATCACTAACAGGGTTTTGAAAAAAGCCAACTTTTGTATGCGATATTTTCACGTAAGCTACTTCGTAATCCGATGAAGTAGTAAGGCCCAAGCCAGAAGCCGAATACACAGAGTCGAAACCGGAAATTTGTATGCCGTATTTTATAGAAGGATCGCCATTGCCCAATATCTTGAAATATTTGCCGGTGATGACAAAGCAATAAGAGGCATAGCCCGAAACAGTAACCAGGCCTTTATTGATAATTACAATAGGTTTATTCTTTGTGCCGTTTACATTAGTCAGGTTGATCAGTCTGTAATGTCCTTCCAATAGAATAGTATCGCCAGGCTGTGCGCCGTGGATTACTTTATAAGAACTTTCTTTTTTATCTTTTTTTAAGGGTATTACCCTTGCCTGGGCAAAACTATGGAGGACCGTAAATAGTAAAGTAATGGCAAACGCTTGTTTCATAAAAGGTTTTTAATTATAGCAATAAGCTTTCCAAACATTTTTTACAAAGCCCTCTTTTGCAAAATTGCAATGTATTTTTTTGCTGCCTTGTTAAATTGTATTTTTTGGATGTTGTTAACATGACAACTTAATGACCATTTATAGATGTACGCAATCGCCATTAGTTACATCTGGTTTTGATAATTTTATAATAAAGACATTTTCTTCTATGCATGCCGATGACTCAACATTTAAAGCACATCGTAAGATCATTCATATTGATATGGATGCTTTTTACGCATCGGTTGAGCAAAGAGACAATGAACTGTATAAAGGGAAACCCATTGCTGTAGGAGGCCTGCCACAAGGCAGAGGCGGCGTGGTAGCCACAGCAAGTTATGAAGCAAGAAAATTTGGCGTACGGTCTGCTATGTCTTCTAAAGCAGCTTTGCAACTTTGCCCGCATCTTATTTTTGTCAGGCCAAGGTTCGATGCATACAAGCAGGTGTCGCAACAGGTTCGTGAAATATTTCATCGTTACACAGATATCGTCGAGCCTTTGTCGCTAGATGAAGCCTATCTTGATGTGACAGAAGATAAGCAGCAAATAGGCTCGGCCATTGACATTGCAGGATTGATCAAAAAAGCGATCAAAGAAGAGCTACATCTTACGGCTTCGGCAGGCGTTTCTATCAATAAGTTTATAGCCAAGATCGCATCAGATATGAACAAGCCCGATGGGCTCACTTTTATCGGCCCTTCCAGGGTAGAATCATTTGTTGAAAAGCTGGCCGTTGAAAAATTTTATGGTGTGGGAAAAGTAACAGCCGAGAAAATGAAGCAAATGAATTTGCACACCGGCGCCGATCTTAAAAAATTAACGGAAAAAGAATTAGTGCAGCATTTTGGCAAGGCAGGAAAATTCTATTACAAAATCGTTCGCGGCATTGATGACAGGCCGGTAGAACCTAACCAGGAAACTAAATCAATTGGTGCTGAAGACACTTTTCCGCAAGACCTGACCAACATTGAAGAAATGAATGAAGCCTTAGAAAAGATTGCATTAACAGTATGTAAACGCCTGCACGAACACCAGTTAAATGGCAGAACTGTAACACTCAAAATAAAGTATGCCGATTTCAGGCAGATCACCCGCAGTAAATCGTTTGATGAGCCATTGAATGACAGGAAAAAAATTGTAGCAACAGCAAAAGAATTACTATTGGCTACCGAACCACAAAATAAAAAGATACGGCTGCTCGGAATTACGCTTTCCAATTTTGGAGAACAAAAAATAAAATTGCCTAAGGAAAGTCTTCCCGGACAACTAACACTTTTCGATTCCAAATTGTAATGAATTAGTAAATTGAAAGCAATTGTATAAACGCTAAATAATAAATAACATGTTGATAAAGCTCAAATCAGTCTCTTTTTTATTTGCTTTTCTGCTGCTGCTATCTGCTGCTCATGCCATGAATAATGCTTTGCAGCAGCCAGCTCCATTTTCCATTGAAGGCCGGTGGGATATGACGATCAATATGGATGGAAAAGATTTTCCTTCCTGGCTCGAGGTGCGGCATTCGGGTTATAATACATTGGTAGGAGATTTGGTAGGCGTGTGGGGAAGTGCCCGCCCTGTTTCCCGTATAAATTTTGCCAATGATAAGATCAGTTTTTCATTACCGCCACAATGGGAAAAAGGGGATAAGGATATGTATTTCGAAGGCGCAGTGCAAGGCGATGGTTTAGCAGGTTCTGTCATTTTTCCTGGTGGGAAAAAATACAATTGGTCTGCCGTTCGTGCACCTTTACTTGTGCGTAGCCAACCAGTTGTTTGGGGAAAACAGGTTCCATTGTTCAATGGCAAAGATTTAAAAGGCTGGCATGCTTTGGGCAACAATCAATGGCAAGCAAAAGATGGCATTTTGCAAAGCCCTAAATCCGGTTCTAACATTGTAACCGATGAAAGTTTTACTGATTTCAAACTGCATATTGAGTTTCGTTATCCTAAAGGCAGTAACAGCGGCGTTTACCTGCGGGGACGTTACGAAGTGCAGATAGAAGACAGCAAAGGCCATGAACCACTGAGAGACGAACTAGGAGCCGTGTATGGATTTATTACACCTACAGAACAGGTAGCAAAGGCGCCGGGAGAATGGCAGTCGTACGATATTACACTTGTGGGCAGAATGGTAACGGTTGTGGCTAATGGTAAAACGATCATTTGCAACCAGGCCATTCCTGGCGTCACCGGCGGCGCCTTAGATAGTAAGGAAGCTGAACCAGGGCCTATCATGTTGCAAGGCGATCACGGGCCTATTGAGTTTAGAAATATTATGATTACAAAAGCAAAGTAATTCCTACTACCTTTTAATCAATTGCGATTATACAAAAGCGCATTTCATTCAAAATTGAAATGCGCTTTTTTTTGGAAAAATTAAAAGGTTCCAGATAACCAAACCCAATAGGAGAAGAGATTATTTTTTCATTTTCATCCGCATCATGGATGGATATAACCTTAAGTATACTTCTACAGCCATTGGATTTTTGCCGTATAAATTATCCAATCTTTCATCTGCATGGTAAAAAGTGACCTGGCTGCCGGCTGCCAATTTTGTTTGGCCTATTTTTAAAAGATCGTAATTAAAGCCTGCTGTAAACGCATTAACCGGGAAAACGGCATCATGCCCATACACTGCTTCATCCAGAGAAAGTTCTTCAAGCGATTTTTGCACCCATTCGTAACGGCTGTAAATGGCTAATTTATTTTTTCTCCACTCACCCTCAATCAGCGCAGCATTTTCTCCGTCATGTCCTGCTGTTTTATTCATGCCCCAAACAGCCGTAGCATTTACGGTACTGTTGCCTTTTAATGAAGTACTGTAAATAGCCGAAGCTGTCGTTCTGTTTACGTCTTCGCCTGTATGTAATAATTCAAGGCTTTTAATAAAACCATGCGATACCTGCAAGGCCCAATTTTCAGAAGGGTTATATGAGAGCCTTCCGCTCCAGCTATCAAATCTTGGCCTGTCAAAATCATAACGCTTATCATCCGGTTCCCTGCCGGTGAAGGAAGAACCTTCTAATTTAAGATCGCCATATCTTACACCTAAAGTGGCTACTCCAAAAGTAACATGTGTGGCATCAACCCAATGATGCGTAATAGGTGCATCGGGATTGCTTAAAGCCGAAGGACGGTGCATGAAAGCTACAGGCCCCAAAGCCGGCTCGCCGGGATAGCCAAGGTATAAAAACACATCGGTTTTTTTAGATAAGGCCTGCGCATAACTCACCGATAATTCAGAAAACAGATCATGGGGGTGCTGCCGGTCAACGATGGCTTTGCCTTTGTAAGCTTCACCGCTTTGAAACAATAACGGGTAGCCATCATTGCCGCCTAAAGGGGCATCTAACGAAGCCATAGTGCTGAAGTGAAAAAGGCCATTTTTACCTACCTGCCTTTGCCCCATGAACATGATCCAATCGGGTGCATCTATTTCACTGCCGCCTCTTGAACCCTTGTTACTAACATCCTGGTTGTTGTAACGCAAAAAGAAATTTCCATGCAGCATATACATCCATTTAGGTGTATGAAACATATATCCGTACATGGGCGAAGCATCAGGCAGCCATCCCGTGCCAGAGCCATTGCGGCCCATTGGCAGGTTTAAAGAATATGCATGGCTCATACTCATGTGGTGCATCATTGGTTTGTTGCTGTTCATGCCATGCATCTTCGTGGTATCAGCTATTGAATGTAGTGGCATTGCAGTGTCCTGCATATGGTTATGCTCATGCTGGGCGTATGCACTATAAATAGATAGAGTGCTTATTATTAAGAGAGAGAATATTTTTTTCATTGTAGTTTCTTAATCCTTGCTGAATAATTTTTGTTCTTGATTGCATGATGATGTTATTTGCCTTACATTAAATAGTATGTAATGTGAGGTAGAACGTAGTATTCTAAAGTCAGGTATTCCTGATAATTGGTTTATTAATCAAGGTTCTCTGCCTTATAACCGGCACTTTTTACAATTTCCCTGATCATTTCACCGGTGAGATGATCTGTTTCTACTGTAAGAATTTTATCAGGATTTTGGGTATCCACTTCCCAATGTTTGATCTCATTGTTAGCATTCAAATAAGGAGTGACTGATGCTATGCAACCGCTGCAATTGATGTTTGTTTTAAATTGATATTTCATGTTTTTGATGTTTAAAAATGGTTTAGAAAAGTTTTTGAAAACGATGCTACAGTTTCAGCCATTTCAGCCGCAGGCTATTGGTAACTACGCTTACGCTGCTCAATGCCATGGCAGCCCCTGCAATCATCGGGTTCAGTAAAAAGCCTGTAACAGGATACAAAACGCCTGCCGCAATGGGTATGCCTATAAGGTTATAAATGAAGGCCCAGAAAAGGTTCTGTTGAATGGTGGCCACCGTACGCTTCGATAATTGTATAGCCTGCGGAATTTTGGAAAGGTCAGATGAGATGATGGTCATTTTTGCAACGTCCATTGCTATGTCGCTGCCTTTGCCCATGGCAATACTAACGTCGGCCTGTGCCAAAGCATTGCTGTCGTTAATGCCATCGCCTGCCATTGCTACCACCTTGCCTTGTTGTTGCAGTTCTTTTACAAAATCTGCTTTGTGTGCAGGCAATACTTCTGCTTTGTAATGTTCTATGCCTGCCTGCCGTGCTATAGCTTTTGCAGTGGCTTCATTGTCGCCGGTAAGCATATATACTTCTATGCCTGCAGCCTTCAATTCTTTTACTGCGTCTACCGAAGTTTGTTTGATTGTATCGGCAATGGCCATCACTGCCAAAGCCTGCTTTTCATCGGCAAACCAGATAACGGTCTTTGCTTCACTGAGCCATTTTGCGGCAGCACTTTCCAATAAGGCCGCAATAGCAATATTGTTCGTTTTTAAAAGAGCAGTATTACCGGCAAAATATTTTTTATCGCCTATGTATGCTTGTGCTCCAAAGCCTGTAATACTTTGAAAATGGTGCACCGGTAAATACTGCTTTTGCCCGAGATATTTTACCACCGCTTCTGCCAATGGATGTTCCGAAGCTTTTTCCAGCGATGCCAACGCTGTTAAAGAACTTTTATCATCATGCAGCCAAACCATATCGGTAACAACAGGTTTGCCTTCCGTGATGGTGCCTGTTTTATCCAGCACTATCGCGTTCACTTTTTTTGCCAGCTCCAGGCTTTCCGCATCTTTGATCAATATGCCGTTCTCCGCACCCTTGCCCACGCCGGCCATTATGGCTGTAGGCGTTGCTAAACCCAGTGCACAGGGACAGGCAATGACCAATACCGTTACCATTGCCAACAAGCCTTGTGTAACACTATTTTCTCCACCCAAAACCACCCAGGCTACAAGACTGATAATGGCAATTGCAATTACTACAGGAACAAAGACGCCTGCAATTTTATCTACCAGTTTTTGAACCGGCGCCTTACTGCTCTGCGCCTGCTGCACCATTTTTATGATCTGCGCTAATACGGTGTCGCCACCTACTTTGTCGGCTGTAAACTGGAAGCTGCCTTTTTGATTGATCGTGCCTGCAAATACTTTTTCGCCCAGCTTTTTTTCAACGGGCACCGGCTCGCCGCTGATCATGCTTTCGTCAACAAAAGAACTGCCCGAACTTACCGTACCATCTACGGCAATCTTTTCGCCTGGCTTTACCAGTAACACATCACCCACTTTTACACTGGCAATGGGCATTTCCATCTGGTGGCCGCCATGATGCACCACCGTAACGGTTTTAGGTTGCAGCCCCATTAATTTTTTAATGGCGGAGGAAGTATTGCCTTTGGCTTTTTCTTCCAGCATCTTACCCAATAAAATAAAAGCAATAACTACCGACGCCGCTTCAAAATACACATGTGCCTCAAGGCCCTTGCTGTGCCAGTAAGCCGGGTACAACGTATTGAACACACTGAATAAATACGCTACGCCGGTGCTTAATGCTACCAGGGTATCCATGTTGGCCGAACGGTGCTTTGCCTGCTTCCATGCATTTACAAAAAACTGTTGCCCGAATACGATCACTACAGGCGTGGCTAATGCCCACATAATATAATTAGCATAAGGCAGGTTCATAAAAACCATTGCTATCAGCACAATGGGCACAGAAAGAATAATGGCACCAAAGGTTTTCTTCTTTAGCGTTTCAAACTTTTTGCGGTGCAGTTCTTCCAACTCGTCCTTTGCCGTGGCACTTTCATCAATCATCAAATCGTAGCCAATGCTTTGCAATGCTGTTTTCAATTGCTGTGCATTAGTAACCGTAGGAATATATTCAACCTGCGCTGTTGCATTGGCATAGTTTACTGCTACGTTGATCACGCCGGGCTGGCTTTTTAAGATACTTTCAGAACTTACTGCGCAGGAGGCGCAGCTCATGTTGAGTACAGGGAATATTTTTTTTACCGTGTCAACATCATAGCCCAGGTCCCTGATGGCTTGTACTGCTTTAGGTAATACTTCTGTTGCATCATTGGTATTGATAACCGCTCTTTTGTTATTCAGTTCTACCTTATGTGTTTGTATACCTGCTACCTTGCTTAAGCCTTTGTCAACGATCAGGGCACAATGCTCACTGTCCATGCCTTCTACAGGAAGATCGAATATGTTATTATTATCTGCGCTTGCCATGATTCTTGTATTAGATATGGCAAAGCTACTTTCATGCTAACCCGGTGTTGTTACACAATTATGGATATGTTTTGTAAGATTTTTGGAATAGGAATATGAAACGGTTGCGTACATAGCGAACGCAACGTCTTATCACAGCATTTTTCAATGAAGCAAAATGGGAAAGTGTAGTCCAGCATTTACACCTTATCTAAAGGCTTGCGTTTGTTTTGTCCCACTTTTTTAAAATGACTTGGTGTTAGTCCCGTAATTTTTTTGAATTGGTTCGAAAGATGCGCAACACTGCTGTAGCCTAACCGGAAAGCGATCTCGCTAAGGCTCAGTTCATCGTACGTGATCAGCTCTTTTACCTTTTCTATTTTTTGATTAATAATGAATTTTTCAATGGTGATGCCTTCCACCTCCGAAAATAAATTGCTTAAGTAAGAATAATCTTTGTACAATGATGCGGAAAGAATTTCTGAGAACTTATGAGGGTTTTCATCCTGGCTATGATGTACCTGCTGTATGATGATGTTCTTTATTTTTTCTATCAGCTGTTGCTTCGAGTTATCCAGTAATTCAAAGCCAAGCGCAGCCAGGTTATTACCAAGCTGCTCAAGTTTTTCTTTTGGAACGTCTGATCTTGCTTCCACTTCTCCCAATGTAACCTTGCAACTGTCTATGTTCAGTTTTTCCAGTTCCTGTTCTACAACCAGTATGCAGCGGTTGCACACCATGTTTTTAATATAAAGATGCATAAGGGCAAAGTTAGGCAGCTGCTGTATTTGTGCCCCCGGCGCAAAAACAGATGCACAACATGGCAACAAGGATGATGTGTATAAATGCCCCATTCATTTATATTGCAGTTGATTGGCGAGAGCACCCTTGGTTGTATGATTGAGCTACGGCTTTGTTATAAGCGTTGAACCAAATGCGTGTACGCAACAAAGGCAGTGCCTGCGGTTGCTGTGTTGGCTTTTTAATAAATCATACATTTGAGATTACACTTTTGCACATTACTTCAAAACACATACTTCTATGATGAAAAAAGTCCTGCTTGTTTTTATGGCGGCTGTATCCATGGCCGTTGTGCATGCACAAACAAAAGCATTAACAGAAAAAGATTATCAAAATGCGGAAAGCATGCTGGGTTATAAAACGCAGCAATATGTTGACCACAGCTTTTCTTTCCCCAACTGGCTCCCCGGCGATCGCTTCTGGTACAGAACATTAACACCGGAGGGAAGTGAATTTATTGTGGTAGACCCGGTGAAGCAAACAAGAACCCCAGCCTTCGATGCGCAAAAACTGGCAGCCGCTATTTCAACCGCAACCGGCAGGCAGGTTACTGCTGCCATGTTGCCTTTTAATTCTTTTTCGTATTCGGACGATAATAAAAACATCATCTTCCGCAGCAATGGAAAACAATGGAGGGCCAGCCTTCAAAACTACACCATCACCAAAGACACGGCAGCTGCTATGAATGTGAACGGGGGTGGCCGCCGTTTTCCCCGCAGGGGTGGCAACGAAGTGCTTTCTCCCGATGGTACTAAAGCCGCTTATATCAAAGACTGGAACCTTTGGGTGAAAGATGTAAAGTCGGGAAAGGAAACGCAGCTTACAACAGACGGGGTTAAAGATTTTGGATATGCTACTGATAATGCAGGCTGGAAGCATAGCGATGCCGCCATTTTGCGCTGGTCGCCCGATTCAAAAAAGATCGCCACTTTTAAACAGGATCAACGCCAGGTAGGAGAGATGTACCTGGTAACTACCAATGTGGGCCATCCCAAACTGGAAGCATGGAAATATCCTTTGCCCGGCGACGAACATATTCCTATGATCACCCGTGTGGTTATCAATGTAGATGCTCCTAAAGTTATTACACTCAATGTTCCCCCCGATCCGCACCGTGCCACATTAAGTGATGACATTTCAAGCAGCGGCACTTTTGATGACGTGGACTGGAGCGACGATGCCAACTGGCTGGCATTTGTTTCTACTTCCCGTGATCATAAAAATGAAAAGTTCCGCATTGCCAATGCCAACACCGGCGAGGTGCGTGAAGTGTTTGAAGAAAACGTTCCCACCCAATACGAATCGGGCTGGGGCACTATCAACTGGCGGTATTTGCCCAAAACCAACGAGATCATCTGGTTTTCGGAAAGAGACAACTGGGGTCATTTGTATTTGTATGATGCCACTTCCGGCAAGCTCAAAAATCAAATTACCAAAGGCAACTGGCTGGTGAGTGAAATTTTGAAAGTGGATGAAAAAAGCCGCACCATTTATTTCTATGCTTTCGGTCTGCAAAAAGAAAATCCTTATTTCGAACAAGCCTATAAAATTGGTTTCGACGGCAAGAACATGACACTGCTGACTCCCGGCGATGGCTACCATTCCATTGTGTTCTCGCCTTCAGGAAAATACATTGTTGATACTTACTCCAAACCCGACGTGCCACCGGTGACCGTGGTGCGTGACCTCAACGGAAAACAATTGGTAGAAGTAGAAAGAGCTGATGTGTCGAGACTGAAAGCCACAGGATGGAAGGCGCCTACACCCATTACCGTGAAAGCACACGACGGCACCACCGATATTTACGGCTTGCTGTACACACCCACCCATCTCGATCCTCAAAAAAAATACCCCATCATTGATTATATCTATCCTGGCCCGCAGGGCGGCAGCATGGGGGGCAACTGGAGCTTCAATGCATCCCGCGGCGATAACCAGTCGCTGGCTGAATTAGGTTTTTGTGTGCTTGTTTTGGAAGGCACCAGCAATCCTTTGCGCAGCAAAAGTTTTCACGACATGTATTATCCCAACATGAGCGAGAACACCCTGCCCGACCAAATTACAGCCATACGCCAGTTATCGCAGCGCTATGGTTATATCGATACCAGCCGTGTAGGCATCTGGGGCCACTCCGGCGGCGGCTTTGCCACGGCGGCAGCCATGTTCCGTTACCCCGATTTCTTTAAAGTAGGTATCAGCGAAAGCGGCAACCACGACAACCGCAATTACGAAGACGACTGGGGCGAACGCTATATTGGCCTCCTTACCAAAAATGCTGACGGCACCGACAACTACACCGCACAGGCTAACCAGCTCTATGCAAAAAATTTAAAAGGAAAATTATTATTGGCCCATGGCATGATGGACGATAATGTGCCGCCTACCAATACCATGCTGGTGATAGAGGCGCTGGAAAAAGCCAACAAGGATTATGACCTTATTGTATTTCCCAACAGCCATCATGGCTATGGTGCTTTCTCGCCCTACATGATGCGCAGGCGGTGGGATTATTTCGTGAAGAACCTACTGGGTGCCGAGCCACCAAAGGAATATGAATTGAAACAGCAAAGCGATCCAAGAACGGCGATGCCCACGTTTTAATTGAATGAATAAAAGATCCCGGTGAAAGCCGGGATTTTTTATTTGTGTGTGCCAAAGGGCCGATGATGAAAACCACTTCGTACGCTGCGGTTGTACTTGCTGCAGTAGCTTGTAAAGACACAAGCTATGGCTTATTCAATCATTCCGCCACGGCTTGTGTCTGCACAAGCCGCTTTGTTGAAATGTTGCCATCAGTATTCCGTTTTGCAATGGTCGTTTACAATACAGTGCAAAGATGCTTCCTGCGTCAGCATGACAAGGAGAAACGTTATTGTTGCTACCACTCCGCAAATGAAGAAGGCTACAAAGGAAAACACTCTCGCTTGTCACCCTGAGGAACGAAGGGTCTTTGGATTGTTCCTTGAGAAATGTTACCACCATTAGTACCTTTTATAACTTTCTTATTGCGGTTACCACAACAGCACCGCCGGTCTTTAGCCGTAAGCGAAGTATTTTTACTACAACAACATCCACAGCAAATTGAACAAACATGCAAACAAACCCAAAAGTTGATTGGTTTTTTGAGGAAGCCACCAAATGGCAAAAAGAATATGAACAGTTAAGAACCATCGTTCTAAGCTGCGGCCTCACCGAAGAACTGAAGTGGGGCTGCCCCTGCTATACCTTTAATAACAGCAACGTGGTTTTGATACATGGATTTAAAGACTACTGTGCCCTGCTGTTTTTTAAAGGTGCTTTAATGGCTGATGCCAATGGCATACTGGTACAGCAAACCGAAAATGTGCAGGCAGCACGGCAGGTACGCTTTACCGGGTTGAACGAAATAGTAAAGAATAAAAAAATACTGAAGGCTTATGTGTATGAAGCCATTGAAGTAGAAAAAGCCGGTTTGAAAGTGCCGCTCAAAAAGACTGCCGACTTCAAGATGCCGGAAGAGCTGCAAAGCCAATTAAAAAAGAACCCTGCGCTTAAAGCCGCCTTCGAAGCATTAACGCCGGGGCGGCAAAGAGCCTACATTTTTTATTTCTCGCAGGCCAAACAATCTAAAACCCGTGAAGCAAGGGTTGAAAAATACATACCGCAGATACTCGACGGAAAAGGGCTTGACGATTAGAGTTACTACCGCCGCGAACGCCGTGTCCGCCGCGGTTCAATTGCTTTCTGATGCTATCGGAGAGCCACGACAAACAACCAGTCATTACTTGCCGCCAGCACTCCAAAAGCCAGAAAGCCATAACAAAACAAAAGGCATTATTGTTTTGAAGCACCCCTCAAATCGCTAAGTCTGAAAAAGAAAACCGCTGCGTACGCTGCGGTTCAATTGCTCTCCCCAGAAACAAGCAATCAGCCACACTCAAAAAAAAATCCTGCAAAAAAATTTTGTTTTTACATCTTTATCGTAATATTGCAATATTAAATTAAAGCTGATGGGCGCAACAAAGACCGAACATTTTACAGGCAGGCAAAATACCATTGCCGCTATGATCAAAGCATTGGGCCACCCGGCACGCATTGCCATTATGGAATACCTTGTAAAAGTGGACACCTGCATTTGCAGCGACATTGTAAACGAACTGCCACTGGCACAACCCACCATTTCGCAACACCTGAAAGAACTGAAGAACGCAGGGCTTATTAAAGGCAATGTTGAAGGCAACAGCATCTGTTATTGCATTGATGAAAAGGCCATTGACAAGCTGCAACTCTATTTTTCAAACATTGCCGCCAAACTTGAAAAGAAAAACAATTGTTGTTAATCATAAAAAGAATCAACATGGAAACTTCAGAACAATTAAAAGAAATAGTAAGACAGAAATACAGCGAGATCGCTTTGCAGGACAAGGAAACCAATCAATCATCCTGCTGCGGCTCCGGCTGCTGCTCAACGGAAGTGTATAACATTATGGCCGATGATTACAGCACACTGGAGGGTTACCATCCCGATGCAGATTTGGGCTTAGGCTGCGGACTGCCCACGCAGTTTGCCAACATAAAGCAGGGCGATACTGTTATTGATTTGGGCAGCGGCGCCGGCAACGACTGTTTCATTGCAAGAAACGAAACAGGCCCCGACGGCAGGGTCATCGGCATTGACTTTACACCGGCCATGATTGATAAAGCAAGACATAATGCAGAAGTTCGTGGATTTAACAATGTTGAGTTCAGGCAAGGTGACATTGAGAAAATGCCGGTAACGGCCAACATGGCTGATGTAATTGTAAGCAACTGTGTGCTCAACCTTGTGCCCAACAAAGACGGCGTAATGAAGGAGATCTACAGAGTGCTGAAGCCGGGTGGTCACTTCTCTATTTCGGATATTGTTTTGGAAGGCGAGTTGCCACAAGGCATTAAAGAAGCCGCTGAAATGTATGCCGGCTGCGTTGCCGGTGCTATTCAGAAACAAGTGTACCTGCAATTGATTGAGGCCAACGGTTTCACAAACATTACAGTGCAAAAGGACAAGCCAATTATTGTTCCGGACGATATACTGAAACAATACCTTTCCGAAAAGCAACTATCAACATTTAAACAGTCAGGAACAGGCATTAGAAGCATTACTGTGTATGCCGAAAAACCTGCAGAAAAGAAAACCTGTTGCGGTCCTGAATGCTGCAATTAATAATACATTAAAAAATGAACGCTACACATCAAACCGCCATCACCAGGGCTATCAATGACCAACGGCCAGCCATTATCAGGCTGCTGCAGGCGGCCCAATTACCTGTTGACGATCTGCCGGCAGCAATAGACAATTTTTTTTTAGCGGTGAATGATCAGCAGGTAGTTGGTACCATTGGCCTGGAGCCTTACGGCGATGGTGGTTTGTTACGCTCCATGGCCGTAAGCGAGGCTCACAGAAACAAAAACATTGCTTCAGGGTTAATGCAGCGCTTAGAAGATTATGCGGGCAGCACAGGCATCCGCACCATCTACCTGCTTACCGAAACCGCAGCGCCATATTTTGAAAGAAAAGGCTATCAACAAATAACAAGAGACGAAGTGCCGGAGCCATTCAGGGCCTCTTCCGAATTCAGCCATGTGTGCCCTGTAAGTGCTACGGTAATGAAAAAGCAAATCGGTTAACCATGAAGAAAAAGATATTAGTGCTCTGCACCGGCAATAGCTGCCGGAGCCAGATGGCAGAAGGTTACCTGCGGCGGTTGGCAGGCGGCAAGGCGGCCATATATAGTGCCGGCATTGAAACACATGGTGTCAATCCAAAAGCGATTGAAACAATGAAAGAAGATGGCATTGACATTTCAAAGCACACTTCAAACAACATTAATGAATACCGCAACATTGATTTTGATTTCGTCATCACTGTGTGCGACCATGCTAAAGAACATTGCCCTTATTTTCCATCAAAAGCAAAAAAGTTTCATCAAAACTTTCCGGATCCTGCCAAAGCAACCGGAACGGAAGAAGCCATCAAAGAGCAGTTTCGCCAGGTGCGGCAGCAAATAAAAGACTACTGCAAAAAATTCGTTGCTGAGAATTTATAGGGAAGACGAAAGGGTTTTTGGATTGTTCTTTAAGAAATGATATTACCAGTATTAATCCTGGAAATGGTTGGAGCCGCGACAAACAACCATTCATTATTGTTTCAATCAGCTCCGAAATTGAAGAGGTCAATACAAGCAAGAGGTTTACTGGCTAAAAGCATTCCGCAAATCAGGGAGATTGAAAAATAAAAACCGCTGCGTTCGCCGTGTCCGCTGCGGTTAACCCAAACCCCCAAACAAAAAAAAGCCGCCTCCTTACCGAAGCGGCCTAAATAAAAGAGGATTTTTATTAGCGAATGATGGGCGATAAGATCACCTCGCTGTACACCTCCTGCTCGTTAATGCCATAGGCAATTACACGAATCCAGTACCGCTTGCCCGGTTCCAGGTTCGAAAAAAGCACCTTACACGTAGTAGCGTTCTGGCCCTGCCATACGGTGTCGTCTGTTATTGGGTCCAGCGTGTATTGGTACACGAAAGTTCGGGAGCCCAACACAGTAGCAATGGTTACCAGCAGATCACCGCTGTTAATGCCATCCTCCATTTTCAGGATCTGTGGCTTATCAAGCGGTGGCAGTGGCTGCCGCTGCTTGTTTAAAGGCAAAGCGGTGGAAATAAGGGCCTGCAGATCACCGTTAGCGGTTTTCATCAGGTCCATTGCCAGGCTTACCATAGCATTAGTAAGAGCAAGCCTTGCAGCATTTTTTGCCGCAACGTTGTTTTTGCTCCTGTCCTTTGCTGCGCTTAAAGAACCGGAGTAGCTGGTGATAAAAGTTTGAAATTCTGCAATTGTTGGCGAGGTGGTGGGAAAATAGCTGTTGCCGGTAAGGGCTACCTCGGTGGCCTGGGCTTGCACCAATAGATCGGCATCGCTGTATTTGCCGAAGCTGAGATTAATTTTTCTCATGGGATAAAGGATTTAATTAAAAAATCAGTTAACGCAACAAAACTTCCACCTTTTTACAAATTTTGAAATGCCATGAGTAACCCTTTTGGTTACAAATAGTAGTAAGGGCCTGTACTAATGGTAGTAACCGAAGCGCTTACCCGGGCCCGCTAAGCCTAAAAACCGGCAATATACCAGTTTCCGCAAGTTGCGGAAGTCAAACTTCTTCTTGCGAAAGTCAGACCTCTACTTGCGGAAGTCAGACTTCTTCTTGCGAAAGTGAAACATCAGCTTGCGAAAGTCAAACCTCTTCTTGCAGTGGTCACATGTCTTCTTGCGAAAGTCAAACCTCTTCTTGTAGTGGTCACATGTCTTCTTGCAAAAGTCAAACCTCTTCTTGCGGCAGTCAAACATCAACTTGCGAAAGTCAAACCTCATCTTGCAGTGGTCACATGCCTTCTTGCGAAAGTCAAACCTCATCTTGCAGTGGTCAAACATCAACTTGCAAAACCGGAACATACCCTATGAGAACAACGTTCTGCACCCACTGAAAATACAACGCCCCTAATGCGAAACACCAGGGGCGAGGCTGCCAGAACCGCAGTCCC
Organism: Flavisolibacter sp.; assembly: GCA_051952715.1. Taxonomy (GTDB): domain Bacteria; phylum Bacteroidota; class Bacteroidia; order Chitinophagales; family Chitinophagaceae; genus Flavisolibacter. The sequence goes on along the minus strand of JBQCJM010000041.1, from coordinate 8,384 downwards.
GGCCTTACTAATATACATAATAAAATGGTGCAACGCTTCAGCATATCGCAAACCCAACAGCATTTTAAACGAATGCTGTAATATGCACTGGCATCTTGGGCAAGAAGGCCGTTAGCTTCTTTTGGATGGTTTTTCCGCCATGGCTTGTGTCCGCACAAGCTGTTTTCATTTACATCAAAAAACATTGCGTTCGCCGCGGTTACATCTATACAGTTCAAGGACACCTCGCTCCCCGGCATAACAAACAATCATTCATTACTTGTTTCAATCAGCTCCGAAATTGAAGAGGTCAATACAAGCAAAGTTTTTTGCTTGTTTTCCCGACGGAGGAGGGATCTATGGACTGAGCCTTAAGAAATAATGCAGCCAGTATTACTCTTTGCATAGCCGTTTACAGCAGTTGGCAAAGATGCTTCCTTCGTCAGCAAGACAAACAACCAGCCATCATTATTTCTGAACACTCCGAAAATTGAAAAGACTGCTATAGCAATACGCTTCCTTGTCACCCTGATCCCGACGGCTACCGGGAGAAGGGCTTTTGGACCAAGAACCTTAAGAAATAATGCAGCCAGTATTAGTTTTTGCAACCTGCTTATAGCTGTTACCAAAGGTCCCTCCTCCGTCGGGAAGACAAACAACCAGTCATTACTTGCCGCCAGCACCAACAAGCAAGAGGTTTACTGGCTAAGAGAACCCCTCAAATCGCTAAGCCCGAAAAAAGAAAACCACTGCGTTCGCCGTGCCCGCTGCGGTTAATCCAAAACCTAGAACCCAAAACCCAAAACTCAAAACCCAAAACTCAAAACCCAAACCCCAAAACCCAAAACCCAAAACGAAACTCCTCCGCCCCCAACCCCATGCCTTAAAAAAATTTCTCATTAGTCTTGCATCTATGCAATTTTATTTTTATATTTATTAAAACTTACTGCCCCTTGCAATCTCCTGTTAAGGTTATAGTAGCCGACGGCCATGGGCTTTTTCGCAAAATACTCTGCCGCCTTGTTACCGACACCGATGGCCTGGTGCTATCGGGTTCGGCCGGCTGCCAGGCAGAGGTGATGTCCTTGCTGCCGCAGGTAGATGCCGGTGTGGTGCTTATGGAAATGCGCCTGCCCAAGGTGCACGAGGGCATTGAATTTTGCAGGCAATTGCGCCAAAGCCATCCCCATATAGGCATTGTAGTTATTACGGCATGCACACAAAAACCGCTGCTGCAGCAAATGCTGGCCGCCGGCCCCCACAGCATGCTGCTCAAAAACACCACCGAGGACGAAGAGATATTGCTGGCCATACGCCTTGTAGCAGCGGGTGGCACCCATTTCAGTAAGGAGTTTACCGGCATGCTGCCCGGCGGCAAAAAATTGTGTAACCTTACCGAGGAGCAGCAAGAACTGCTACGCATGATCTGCTGCGGGGAAAAATCAATATACATTGCCAGCAAGGCTTGCCGCAGCCGCCACGCCATTAACAAGCGAAGGGTTAAGCTCATGAAGGACTGCGGCGTAACCAACCTTATCGAATTAATACAGTTTGCCTTACAAATGGGCCTTATTGACTGGAGCCATTTATTTGAATAGGGTATAAAGAACAAAGAGGTTTTTAATGGATCAATGTATGAATGGTGTAGATAAATATTATGGGCCGGGGAGTGTTGCTGCTATTGGGCTTCGGTGGAGTTTACCCTGAGCGGAGCGTTTACACTGAGCCAGTCGAAGTGAATGGGTCGCACACTTGTACGGTTGGGAAGTTTATTGGGCTAATTTTACCGCATGGCTGATGTGCATGATAAGCAGACGAGGAGCTATAATATGAGCCAGATAAAAGGCAAGAATACAAAGCCTGAAATGCTGGTTCGAAAGTTTTTACATGCCAATGGATTTCGTTACCGGCTTCATGTAAAAAATTTGCCTGGTAAGCCTGATATAGTTTTACCGAAATACAAGACTGTAATATTTGTTCATGGATGCTTTTGGCATGGGCATGAAGGATGTAGGTATTACGTTGTTCCAAAAACAAGAACCGAATGGTGGTTAAATAAAATAAATGGCAACATTGCTAATGATATTAAAGCCACCAAAGCTTTAAAAAAAGAAGGTTGGAAGGTGATTAATTTATGGGAATGTGATTTAAAGCCTCTCAAACTATCTCGGACATTGTCTTCGCTTCAGAAAAAATTAAACTAGTTATTCTCCGAAAACTTATTCAACGTGACTTAAATGCAAATTGTATTTAGGTCACATGAAATAGTATTGCCTAATGGACATTCAGGTCAAAATTGGGCAGCGAATAAAGGATATCCGTAAAGAAAAAAACCTCACGCAGGAAGCTGTTGCCTTCAAAGCAGAAATAGATAGAACATTCATGAACCATGTTGAAAATGGAAAAAGAAACATTTCCATTGAGACATTAGAAAAGGTCATTTGCAGCGGATTAGAAACAACCTTCAGAGAGTTCTTTGACACTGATGTTTTTAATGGAAAAAGGAGGGCAAAGAAATGATTGAAGCAAATGAACCAGCACTATTAAGTGCAAAGATTCACGTTGTTGCAAATAGGTTATGGAAGGTCGCGTTGTTTGGCCCTGATAATTATAAGGCTGCAGTAATTAGTCATTACTTCCGCACAAAGAATAAGAGTCTAAAAAAGTATGCGATTAAATATTCTAGGGAATTGCTTGGTGGATATCTTGAAGAGGAAATAACGAACCAAGTTGCAGAAGAAGCAATTCAAAGCATCATAAACTTTCAGGATGATATTCCTTTCCCAACTCCAAATAGACCCAAGTTTACTTTTATTGATTTGTTTGCAGGAATAGGCGGCTTTAGGATAGCACTTCAAAAACAACAAGGTGAATGCGTATTTTCTTCCGAATGGGATAAAATGGCCCAAAGAACATACTACGCAAATTTTGGAGAAATACCGTTTGGAGATATAACTAAGGAAGAAACAAAAAATTGGATACCTGAAAAATTTGATATCCTATGTGGTGGCTTTCCTTGCCAACCATTTTCAATAGCTGGCGTATCAAAGAAAAATAGTTTGGGAAGACTGCATGGCTTTAACGATGAAAAGCAGGGCAATTTATTTTTCCATATTGCAGAGATAATTGAAACGCACAGGCCCAAAGCATTCTTTTTAGAGAACGTAAAAAACCTGGTTTCTCATGATAAGGGAAACACTTTCAAAGTCATAAAAGAAACACTTCTTAATCTAGGTTATTCATTTCATTGGAAAGTTTTGAATGGAAAACATTTCGTGCCTCAACATCGAGAAAGGACCTTTATGGTTGGTTTTGATGCAGAGGTTTATGATTATAAAGAAGAATTCGAATTTCCCGAATTGCCACCTGCTACGAAAAAAATAAAAGATATACTTGAGAAGGAAGTAGAACCTAAGTATACCTTGACAAACCATTTATGGAAATACCTACAGGACTATGCGCAAAAGCATAAAGAAAAAGGTAACGGTTTTGGTTACGGTCTGGTAAACCTAGAAGGCATTACGAGAACTATGAGTGCAAGGTATTACAAAGATGGTTCTGAGATTTTGATTCCACAACATGGTCACAATCCAAGGAGGCTTTCGGTAAGAGAGTCTGCAAGATTGCAAGGATATCCCGAACATTTTATTGTTGATGCTGTTTCAATGAATCAAGCATATAGACAGTTTGGAAATTCTGTGGTAGTACCATTGATTGAAGCTATCGGAGAAAAAATAGCAGATGCATTATAATAAAGATGAATTTATCAAAACTAACAGAAATCTTGAGTGACAAAGGGTGTCAGACTATTTATATTAAAGTCCTGTCACCAAATGACAACTCTAAAAATCAGATTTATTTAGGCGGAAGCTTTGATATACTCAATGTCTTTCCTTCAAATAATATATTTACTGATGTAAGTGGAAAAAGAAGAAGAGAAAGCTTTAAATCCAAATTGAATTTTTTCTGGGTTAATCAAGAAGGTAATATTTTTCATGCACCTACTTCGCAATTAATTTTATATCCGGATTACCCTGAAGTACGCTTTTCTGGCTTTCTGAAAAATTGTGAAGATGCTCCGTCAGACTTGCTTACATCACGGGCTGAAGGAAGAATGCTATTCATGGCAGCAAATGATAAAAGGGAAATATTTGGCTTTGTTTCTGCAGCGGGAAGTGAGATTGCTAACGAAATATTTTCGTATAGAAGCCTAGAAAGATATGGGGTTTTTTATACAATCGCGATTTCAGGGAATAAAGTTGAATTGCATTCGAAAAGCAAATTATTAAAAGAACTTAAGAGGATTAATCAAAATGGCTGGATTAATTCAAAGCGATTAACTCCAAAAAGGCAAATCATCCCTTGCGTTCATTCTAATTGTGGAGGTTTTACTTTAGAGGCCGAACTGGGGATTGCTACAAATTCGAATGCTGAACCAGATTTCTTGGGTTGGGAAGTAAAACAATTTGCAGTTGCAAATTTTGAAAAAATAAACTCCACTGTTATTTCCTTAATGGATCATAGCCCAACCCATGGTTTGTTTAAGGAAAAAGGAGTAGAAGAATTCATCAAACGCTATGGCTATAACGATAAGCTAGGCCGTGAAGCAAGAATGAATTTTGGCGGTATTTATAAATACGACCAAGTTCATAGTACAACTGCATTGAAGTTGATGATAGACGGCTTTAATGTAGAAAAGAAGAAAATAGAAAAACCAAATGGCTTTGTTGCTTTAATCGATAAAGAAGGTGAAATAGCGGCATCATGGTCTTTCACATCAATTATCGAACACTGGATAGACAAGCATACCAATGCCTGTTATGTGCCTTCCCAAAAAAGAATAAATGAGAAAAATGAATCTTTTGAAAAGATTCAATACTCATATGGACACAAGATTATCTTGGGCAGTCATACCGATGTTAATCTATTTTTATATCAACTTTATTTAGGGAACATATATTTTGACCCCGGAATTAAACTTGAGTTTTCCATAGCGGGACAACGTAGTCAAAAGGTAAAAGTGAGAAGCCTTTTCAGAACTAAATCAGGAACCTTAAGCTCTTTATATTCTATTAATGAAGTTGTGAATCTTAATAATATCTAAGTACAATTCCTTTCTCGACGAATCGCATTGGTTAGCCTCGTAGTGCAGCGGACCGGATAGCTTTGACAATGTATAAAGCGCCGAGACCACAGGCAACACACTAGGCAATGAGCGAGTCTCGGCTGGAAAGAGAGTAAAAAATATGAACGGTTTGCAGTATATTTGAAATGATCTCTCTCTATTAAAACGCGTTTTCATTGCCTTGAGAAGCCATATAATAAATTAAACCCGGCTTCATATGCGTATCAAAAAGCTAAATGGACTTTTTAAAGCATTATTGATTTTTACTCTATCCTTGGCTATTTTCAGCTGCAAAAAAAATGAGGATGATGGTTCTGATGATACTAACGCTGACAATATCTATAAAAAAGAATACATTACCATCAAGGGCGGAGGAGTACCTGCTAAAAGCCTGATTTCTACTATTAAAGATGGAGAAGGCTTTACCTACAACATATTTGGATCTGCAGAAGCAAACGGAGAGATCAAGCAAATAACCGCACTCACTATAGCGAATCAGCGGTCATTGGATAGTGTCTATAATTTTGTATACGACTCATTAAACAATGTCAGAACCGTTTATCTAACAGTGAATGGAGTGAAAGACACATCACTGCTTGGCTTTGATTATAAAAAGGACACCACCATCATCACATCTTATGCGGCCAACTGGTCTGATAATAATTTAAGGGCTCGCTGGCAAGTGTATGTAAAGGGGGATGCAAACGGTTTTTCTCCTATTAGTGCGCAAACACTTAAAAAACAATCAAAATCAGGTAGAATTCGTTCCAATGGCCTGTTCAATCAGACGGCCCAATTGCCACACTATTCGGTTATTGATGTGATACTAAAAGAACAGGGAACTACGGAACAGATAAAACTTGCATTGTACGCAGCGCTAACGGTTGTAGGCACGGTAGCTGTGCTAGCTGGTGCAACTGCAACTGCTCCTGTAACAATATTTGGAGTAACGATAGCGAAAAGTGTTTTGATTATCGGCGGCTTTGCTCTGGATTTCTTTGCTGTAAAAGGTGCTTCGAGTATTGCACCTAAACTTTTTGATAAAGTAGTTAATAGCCTTTTGGACATTGTAGGGGGAAAGGATGCTTCCGCATCCGAACTAACTTCTATCCCAAATGGTACGCCGCCAGATCCCACCACGCTTAACCAGGCATTTAAAGACCTTATTACTTCAATTCTTACAACTCATACCTGGAAATGGGAATCTTGGCTGTATGAAGGCAATAATGACCTCGATCCCTGCAATTCGGCCGATATCATGACATTTCAATCAAATGGGGCCTTTAAGTATAAGGCGGGATGTGAAGCAGGAAACCCGGTTTACAACTATACTTGGGAATTAGTGGACGATAATAAAAGAATCATTTTTTATGATGGAGGAGACCCTTACCCTTATCTGGTTTTAAACATTTCAAAAGACAAGATCACATTGCAGAGTACAACTGAGAACGAAGTTTGGACCTGGAAAACTCAATAATTGACTGTTAATCAGTAGTCCCAAGCTATCCGTAGTCTTCCAACAATTTTCAGCCATAGCTTGTGTCCGCACAAGCTACTTTACTTTTTCTTTTTCTTTCCGAGTCTCACGGCCGTGAGCTGTGTGGCGTGAACTCGGATGGCTTTGACAATGTTTCAAGCGTCGAGACCACAGCCAATACACAAGACAATGAGCAAGTCTCGCCTAGGAAAAAAATAAAGAAGTAATTAGAATTGACATTCACACAATGATTTCAGCTAATGCCCTGAGCAGAAATGAAAAAGAAATAACGCCTTAAACTATGAAAGTTTTTATCTGTGTATATCGTCACACTATCAAGCCTAGCTATCAAAAGCAGGTTCTTGAAATCGCGAAATCAGAACCCTTGGTTAATAAGTTTGTTTATGATTATTTCCAGCAAGGGAACGTATATGATTGGGGAGATGATCCCGCCTTCTTTATGGCAAACCAAGAATTTAATGATCCAAATCTAGCTACTTGGGGCGTATGCCGGCCTGAGGTGAGAAATCAATTGGAGGTTGGTGATCTTGTTATTTTCTTTTGTGGCAAGCAGGATGTGAGCCGGGAATGGGCCTACTATTTTATTGGCTTTGGAACAGTGAAACAAACCTTAACAAATCGGGAAGATATTTGGCAGAATGATTTATATAAAAGATACAGAGGCTTTTTTAATATTCTTGTAAAGGATGGTCAACAATTTGAACCTTTTGGAAAGATGCACACAGATTGGTTAAAAAGAGCACAATCACCTTATGTCTTTTTCGAAGAAGGAGAACCATTTACGAGCTTCAACATTACTAATCCATTAAAAGTAGCTACTTGCATCCCCAAAGAATCTTTACTTGAAAAATGGTATTCTCTTAGCAATTCAAAAGTTCAACAACTCGAGAATGTTTTATTCAACAAATATTTCCAAACAAACCGAAGATTGCGAATCAATAATCCTCAAAGAGCTCATGTGCACATCAGGTATAATCTTTCGGAAAAAGAAATTACGCTTTTACGTAGCGATCTTTTACCATTAGTACAATAGGTTTTTTCTGCTGTCCGAACGGAGTGTGCCTCTGCCAACCCCGTGATTTTATTTCTTCCCTTTCCAAGTCTCACAGCATAGTTTTGTAATGTCCCCAACTTTTAAAAATTAGAAACGCTTAAAACCAAAACGAGATGATGACAAATGAAGAATTCGAAACTATAAAGAAGGCTTATAAAATACTTGATAAATTGACGGATGACCAAACTATAAATTCAGTTGACAGTTGGTATTGGTCTAATTTAAACGAGGCTTACGACGGTATCGCAATGCTCGTTGATCATATTAACGGTAACAGGAAGAAACTGGTAAAAGATTAAGTTCTACATCCTACTTCTTCATTTCAAGTACGAACACGGTCTGGCCTGCCTTCCCCCGAGATTCCATTAAAGAAAAACAATGCAGATGATCACTTTCTAAATTTTTCAGGCACAGGCCCAATAGGCATGTTGGCAGGTGGCGTTTTGGCACTCATAATAATATCTCTTACGCCCCGTCCGCCATTTACTCCAGGGTTGGCCACGGTAAGCGGTGAACCGTAATGCCAAACTCTTTTATCATTCCAGTAAATTAATTGCCCGGGTGGAATAACGGCATCGAAGATCAGGTCGTCTGTTTTTTTGCCGTTATCGTCCATTACATATTGGCTCACACCCGAATCGGCGGTAATGTTGTTCCTGTTCACAATCAGCATGGCTACATGGCGGTTACCATCCTGGTGAAAACCTTCCACCGTAGGCTGGCCAACA
>JBQCJM010000040.1:0-21342 GCA_051952715.1 Flavisolibacter sp. | reverse complement strand
GCATGAATCCTGACGGTCGCGACAGGTATGTGAACTGGTACAATTCAGTTGTTGGTGCAACCCCAAATCCTTCGCTTGATGCCAGAGAACATAATGAACCCTGGCCCGGCGGCAGAACCAATCATTACAATTTTGATCTGAACCGCGACTGGGCCTGGCAAACACAAATAGAATCACAACAGCGGATGCAATTATACAATCAATGGCTGCCGCAGGTACATGTTGACTTTCACGAACAAGGTGTAAATAATCCCTACTATTTTGCTCCTGCCGCACAGCCGTATCATGAAGTAATTACTAACTGGCAAAGAGATTTTCAGCAAACGATAGGAAGGGCGCATGCAAAGTACTTCGATGAAAAGGGCTGGCTGTATTTTACCAAAGAAGTGTTTGATCTTTTGTACCCTTCTTACGGTGATACTTATCCGCTTTACAACGGTGCCATTGGCATGACGTACGAACAGGGTGGCGGCCCCGCCGGCGGATTGGCAGCGCTAACAGATATAGGAGATACATTAACACTTCTTGACCGCATCAATCATCACTACACTACTTCTTTAAGTACCATAGAAACGGCTTCGCAAAATGGGAGCAAGTTGCTCACAGAGTTCCAGAAATTTTATGCTGATGCAAGCAGCAAAGGCGTAGGTGAATACAAATCTTATATCATTAAATATACAGACAGAGATGAACAACGTATCAATGCTTTGCAGGAGCTTTTAACAAAAAACAAGATCAACTTTACCACTGCAAAAAGCGGCAATTACAAGGGCTTTAATTACGATGCCGGTAAAGAAGAAAACTTTTCTGTTGGTGATAAAGATATTTTAGTTACTACTGCGCAACCCAAAGGAACATTGGTCAAAGTTTTGTTTGAACCTAATACACTTGTGGTTGACTCCAACACTTACGACATTACTGCATGGTCACTGCCTTATGTGTACGGATTAAAAGCTTATGCTGCCAAGCAATTTATTGCCGCCGGGAGCGATGTTGTCAACAATTTTAAATCTAATGCAGTTGATGCCAGCCCTTACGGTTATATTATTCCATGGAATGGAATATCAAGTGTAAAATTGATGGGACAATTGTTGCAAAAAGGCATTAAACTGCGCATGAGCGAAGAACCTTTTGAATTAGGCGGAAAACAATTTGACCGGGGCGCCATTATTGTTTTAAAAACAAGCAACCAATTCTATCCAAACCTTTGGAATGTTGTAAGAGAAATAGCTAATGACAATAAGGTCAGCCTTACATCAGTAAGCAGTGGCTTTGTCGATAAAGGTTACGATTTTGGAAGTTCGAAAGTGCATCCGTTAAAAGCCCGGCGTATAGCCTTACTGACGGGCGAAGGTGTTGGTTCAAATGCGGCAGGCGAAGTGTGGCATTATTTCGACCAGTTAATTGGCTATCCTGTCACTTTAATTAATTCAAGCAATTTCAGGCGCATCAGGTGGAGTGATTATGATGTGATCATTATGCCCGATGGCAATTACCGCTTTTTAACGGATAAAACGCAGGCCGACGATTTTAGAAACTGGATAGAAAACGGCGGGCATGTAGTGGCAATGGAAGGCGCTGTATCGCAGCTGTCTAAACTCGATTGGGCTATTAAATTAAAAAAAGCAGATGATGAAGAATCGAAAGACGTGTATACTTCATTAAGAAAATATGAAAACCGTGAAAGAGATTTTATTCCCAATCTTACGCCAGGTTCTATATTCCGGGTTGAATTGGATAACACACATCCGTTAGCTTTTGGCTATCCAAATTACTATTACACATTAAAACAGGACGATAACATTTATGACTTTATTAAAGAAGATGGATGGAATGTTGGCATCATTAAAAAGGAAAAGCAGGTAGCCGGCTTCGTTGGTTCTAAATTAAAGGACCGCTTGCAGGACGGATTATTGTTCGGTGTAGAAAATGTAGGCAATGGCACAATTACTTACCTGGCCGACGATGTGCTCTTCCGCAGCTTTTGGGAGAATGGAAAATTGATGTTTAGCAATGCGGTGTTTTTAGTGGGGCAATAAATCTTATTAAAGATATTTTAATAAGGCTTCAGGAATTTTTGAGGAGTTTAGGAGCCTTACTATTAAACACAAATTTTTTATAATTATTACAAAGGGTGAAATTAACTTCACTCTTTTGTTTTATTTCACCCTTTGTTTAACTTGAACTGCATGAAAAAGAATCTACTGCTTGCAGCCTGTAGTCTATGGCTTTCATTTATTTCGCTTGCGCAAACGTCCACTGCTTCTGCTGATATTTATCTGGGTTTGAGAAAGCTGAATGTGTTAGGCAGCGTATTGTACATTGCAGCCCATCCCGATGATGAAAATACAAGACTGCTTACTTATTTTTCAAAAGATAAGTTGTATAGAACGGGTTACTTGTCATTAACAAGAGGCGATGGCGGCCAGAATTTAATTGGTGATGAACAGGGCATTGCACTGGGTTTAATTCGTACACAGGAATTATTATCCGCCAGAAGAATAGATGGTGCTGAGCAGTTCTTTACAAGAGCATTTGATTTTGGTTATTCGAAAACGCCACAGGAAACATTTACCAAATGGGACAAAGAAAAAATACTGGCTGATGTGGTTTGGGTGATCAGAAGATTTCAACCCGATATAATTATTACTCGTTTCCCTACCACGGGCGAAGGTGGTCACGGACATCATACAGCATCTGCTATCTTGGCCAACGAAGCTTTTACGGCTGCAGCCGACCCATCGCGTTTTCCTGAGCAATTAGCATACGTAAAACCATGGCAGGCCAAAAGAATTGTATGGAACACTTTCAATTTTGGAAGTGCCAATACTACAAGCGCCGATCAATTTCATTTTGATGTAGGCGGTTACAACCCTGTGCTGGGCAAAAGCTATGGCGAGATAGCAGCGCAAAGCCGCAGCCAGCATAAAAGCCAAGGCTTTGGTGTGGCGGCCAGCAGGGGAGAGGCAATAGAATATTTTAAAACAACCGGCGGCAGTGCTCCTTCCAATGATTTATTTGATGATGTAAACACTGGCTGGCAAAGAGTAAATGGCGGTGAGCAAGTGGCTTCATTGATCAATAAAACTGTTACAGATTTTGATTTTTTACAGCCGCAAAAATCCTTGCCGGCTTTGTTGAAAATTGACAAAGCCATAAGAGGTCTTCCGGAAGGTTATTGGAAAACACAAAAACTTAAAGAAATACGACAATTGATTGAGCAGGCAAGTGGTTTGTGGTTGGAGGCTTATACTACAGAGCCTTAAATTGCACAGGGAGACTCCGTTAAAATTAATTTTTCTATTAACGACAGGTTGGGCATAGGCGCTAAGTTGAAAGATATTAAAGTAGAAACTTTCGATACTTCTTTTACTACAGTTTTATCACCAAATAAAAATTTGAATTTCAGTAAAAACATAAAAGTTTTTGACGGAACACCGGTAACGCAACCTTATTGGTTACAGCGGCCAATGGAAGAAGGATATTACAATATTTCTGATCAAATGAAAGTAGGTCAGCCTGATATTGATCCTGCGTTTACCGTAGCGTTTCATGTAAGCATTAACGGCGATGATTATTATTTCGACCGTATGGTGCATTATAAATTCACGGACCAGGTAAAAGGAGAACAGAACCAGCCGGTGACGGTTGTTCCGCCTATAACAGTGTATTCCAACCCTGAACTATTATTGCTGAAAAAAGGAGAGCAGGATAAACAGGCTTTTCAAATTCAAACCATAACCAATAAAAATATTGGTTTCAGGTATGCACACATCAGTGGCGATGGCAGTAGTAAAAAATGGTCGGTTGAAGATTCAAGTAAAACGTTTGTGAAAGGCTCTAACCACCTCTATCAATTTCCGGTAACATCAAACGACTTGCAGAACGAACTGAAGGTAGTACCTACTGTTAGGTTTGATACATCAATGTTATTGAATTATCTGGCCATGGCCACCATTAAATATGACCATATTCCTTACATTAATTATTTCTATACCGATTGGGTGAAATTGTTGCCTATTGATTTAAAAACTTATGGAAAAAGGATTGGCTACATTGTTGGTGCCGGTGATAAAGTACCTGAGGCATTGGAGCAAATGGGTTATGAGGTAGTGCTGCTTACAGAGAAAGAATTGGCAAGAAATAACTTACAACAATACGACGCTATCATTTCAGGTGTACGGGCATTCAATGCTAATGATTTTATGGGCAGGTACTACGACAAGCTGATGAAATACGTTGAAGATGGCGGCAACTATATTGTGCAATACAGTCAGGCAAACAATATCCGGTCTAAAATTGGCCCCTATAATTTTACTTTATCCGGAAGAAGGATAACAGATGAAAATGCTGCGGTTACATTTTTAAAACCCGATCATGCTGTATTAAACTTTCCCAATAAAATTAACCAGGATGATTTTAAAGGGTGGATACAGGAGCGGAGCATTTATCATGCAACTAATCTTGACGACAAATATGAAACTATTTTGCGCATGAACGATCCTGGCGAAGCACCTGATGACGGTAGTTTAATTATTGCAAAATATGGAAAAGGTTTTTTTAGCTATACCGGTTTAGTGTTTTTTAGAGAGTTGCCTGCAGGTGTGCCCGGGGCTTATCGCTTGATGGCTAATTTGATTGCATTAAATCGAAAAAAAGAATTTTAATGGCGGAAAGAAAACCGGATCAGAAACGGGGAACAGTAGCATTTGCTTTTGTCATTATTTTAGGATTGGTGATCGGTATTTTCATACGTCGTGTGCAAGTAGGATTGATCATCGGATTAGTGCTTGGGTTGTTAGGATCAAACTTATTGCGGAGAAGGTAAAGTTTACGAATCTGCTGAAAATTGCAGGTGCTGCCTTCCAAATAGTCAGATGCATTAGTAAATCAGCACATTGTCTAATTGAATAATTATGGAAAACAACAGACCGCCACTTTTCAAAACATGGACACAATGGTATGTGCTGGTGATTGGTTTTTTAATTGTTTTGATCATTTTGTTTTACCTGTTCACTAAAACGTTTGCATGAGTCATCTCGATTGGATTGTATTGGTTGTTACACTGGCAGTCGTCATTATTTATGGCGTTTACCGTAGTCGCACAACGCATAATCTTGATGGCTATTTTCTCTCTAATCGCAGCATGCATTGGGGCCTTATTCTCTTAAGCATCATTGGCACACAGGCCAGTGCCATTACTTTTATTTCTGCCCCCGGCCAGGCTTACACCGATGGAATGCGTTTTGTGCAATATTATTTTGGGCTTCCCCTGGCAATGGTTGTCATTTGCATTGCCTTTGTTCCCATTTTTCATAAGCTAAAAATCTACACTGCTTACGAATATTTGGAAAACCGCTTCAATGGCAAAACAAGAACACTCACTTCTTTTCTTTTTCTTTTGCAAAGAGGACTGTCAACCGGTATCAGCGTTTTTGCGCCGTCCATTATTTTATCTTCATTATTCGGCTGGAATATTTACTGGACCAATATGTTCATGGGTGGTTTGCTCATTATTTACACAGTAAGTGGTGGCGCTAAAGCTGTGGCTTACACACAACAACTGCAGCTCATTATCATTTTCACCGGCATGTTCCTGGCAGCTTATTTAGTGGTAAAGATGCTGCCGTCCCATGTCGGTTTTTCCGATGCACTGCACATAAGCGGTCATCTTGGAAAAATGAATGTTATCACAACAGGTATCACAAAAAATGGTTTTAACTGGAGCGATCAGTATAATTTATTCAGTGGCATCATTGGCGGTTTCTTTCTTGCTCTTTCTTATTTTGGAACCGACCAGTCGCAGGTGGGCCGGTATTTAACGGCCAGGTCGGTTGCTGAAAGCCGTGTCGGTTTGTTAATGAACGGGATGATAAAAGTGCCCATGCAATTTTTGATATTGCTGATAGGCACTTTGGTTTTTAGTTTTTACCTTTTTAATAAAGCACCGGTTTTCTTTAATGCCAAACAAATTTTAAAACTTGAAAAGTCTGCATATAAAGATTCGTTTGCAATGGCACAAAACCAGTATAATGCCATAGCCGAAGAAAAACAAAAGGCAGTTATTGCCTATTCAAATGCAAGGGAGGTAAACAATGAAGAGCAAATAAAGCAAAGTGGCGATCAATTAAGTGCCTTGCAATATCAAAGCGATAGCGTTCGCAATAAAATAAAAACATGGATCAATGCTGCAGGCGGCGATGACAACGATACCAACTATATCTTTTTAAATTTTGTTACTGCTTATTTACCTGCGGGTCTTGTAGGCTTATTGATCGCTATTATATTTCTTGCGTCGTGGGGTAGCATTGCAGCAGCACTTAACTCATTGGCTTCTTCAACCATGGTTGATTTTCATCGCAGGTTTTCGAAAAAAATAAAGGCTGAAAATGAATACCGCATTTCACAATGGTACACTTTGGGATGGGGTGTTTTTTGCATTGTAGTAGCCATGTTCACATACAATATTGGCAACAGTTTAATAGAGGCTGTTAATATTTTAGGATCACTTTTTTACGGTGTGATACTAGGCGTTTTCCTCGTTGGTTTTTTCATAAAAAAAATAACCAATGGCAACACGGTATTCATTGCAGCATTATTAGCAGAAGCACTTGTGCTTTGCGTTTTCATACTTACAAAAATTCCTACGGTCAATTTTAAGATTGGTTTTCTATGGCTCAATCCCATTGGGGCTTTTGGCGTTATCATCTTCAGTTTATTGCTAAACCCACTCATGAAAAATAAAAAGCCTATTGTGGTAAAGCAAAACATTCGGCAAGAAAGTTCCCGCTTTTAAGGCTCAAAAATTTGCTGAGAAAAAGAAAAGCCCTGCATATCTGTGTCCTCATTAATTTTGCGGCTCAATTAAAATCCTTGTAGGGAAATGAAAGTAATGAAGTTTGGCGGCACCTCTGTAGGTAAGCCGCAACGCATGCACGATGTAGCGAAATTAATTACATCAGATGCGGAGCCTAAAATTGTTGTATTAAGCGCCGTATCTGGCACTACCAATGCATTGGTGGAGATCGGAAATTTTCTGTCATCAGGCGACAGAGAAGCAGCTAAACAAAAAATTGATGCACTTGAAAATCAGTACAAACAGTTCATCACTGAGTTGGTGAAACAGCCACAGGCTTTACAAAAGGCCGAAAACATTTTGAAGGAGCATTTTGAATTTTTGAATATCATTCTCAAAATTTCTTACAATGAAGCATTGAATAAAGACATACTGGCACAAGGCGAATTGCTTTCTACAAAACTTTTCAGCGTTTATTTGGATGAACAAGGCATCTCTCACGAGTTGTTGCCTGCTTTGGAGTTTATGAGTATTGATGCCAACGATGAGCCACAGGTAGAAGTGATACGTGAAAAACTTTCAAAAATTTTGAAGAAACATGCTGGCCAAACAATGTTTATTACGCAAGGTTATATCTGTCGCAATGCAAGAGGCGAAGTAGACAACTTAAAACGTGGTGGCAGCGATTATAGTGCTTCTTTAATTGCAGCAGCCATCAACGCCAGTGTTTGTGAAATATGGACGGACATTAGCGGCATGCACAACAACGATCCCCGCATTGTAAATAAAACTATTCCCATAGAACAATTGAGTTTTGATGAGGCGGCGGAACTGGCTTATTTCGGCGCTAAAATTTTACACCCCGCTTCTATTTGGCCGGCACAGCAGTATAAGGTGCCTGTGAAGTTGCTTAACACAATGGAGCCTTCGGCAAAAGGAACATTGATTGCAGAAGCAGCAGCATCGAAGGGAGTAAAAGCCGTGGCCGCAAAAGATGGCATCATTGCCATCAATATTAAAAGCAGCCGCATGCTGCTGGCCTATGGTTTTTTGAGGAAAGTATTTGAAGTGTTTGAAAAATACCGTACGCCTATTGACATGATCACTACGTCGGAGGTGGCTGTTTCTTTGACCATTGACAGCGATGCCGCTTTAACTGACATCATCAAAGAGTTGGAAACTTTTAGCACCGTTGCAATAGATAAAAATCAAACGATCGTTTCTATTGTAGGTAATGAAATCGCTTCTCATGCCGATTCGTTAAAGAAAGTGTTTGATTGCTTAAGCAATATAGATGTGCGTATGGTCTCATACGGCGGCAGCGTTCATAACATTACCATATTGGTTGCCGGCAATGAAAAGAAAAAAGTGTTGCAGCAGTTGAATAGCGGGTTGTTTGGAATCCCCTCAACCCCCTAAAGGGGAGTTTGCAGCTCACAGCCCTTGCTTATACAATCATTCACTATTATAAGTAAAAAGCTCTCAACTTGTAGAAAGGTTGAGAGCTTTTTTATGGTTCAAAGAATAAGCCTTTGCGCTTTGCCTCCTTCCCTCCGGGAAGGCCGGGATGGGCTGTTGTTAAACAATCAACAACGCATCTCCATAACTAAAGAAGCGGTATTTGTCTTTAATGGCTTTTTTATAGGCCTCCATGGTTAGGTCATAGCCGGCAAATGCGCAGGTCATGATCAGCAGGCTGGTTTTTGGCAAATGAAAATTGGTCACTAATGAATCGGCAATGCTGAAGTCGTAAGGCGGATGA
The DNA here is from genome assembly GCA_051952715.1 of Flavisolibacter sp. GTDB lineage: Bacteria > Bacteroidota > Bacteroidia > Chitinophagales > Chitinophagaceae > Flavisolibacter. The sequence goes on along the minus strand of JBQCJM010000040.1, from coordinate 12,784 downwards.
ATGAACATATTGGTCCAGCCTTCTGATGGCTTTAATAGCTTCTGTGCTGTTACTGAAGATTCCAAAGCCCTCATGGTAGTAGTGCCAATAGAGCAAATACGATGGTTGGTTTCTTTTGCTTTGTTTACAATTTTGCAAGCCTGCTCTTCTATACGATAATATTCGGCATCCATTTTATGCTTGCTTAAATCTTCTACTTCAATTGGGCGGAATGTGCCCAAACCAGTGTGCAGCGTTACTTCTGCAAAACGGATTCCTTTGATCTCGCAACGCTTGATCAGCTCACGGCTAAAGTGTAAACCGGCAGTTGGCGCAGCCACGGCACCTTCATGCTTGGCATAAACCGTTTGATAGCGTTCACGATCCTCTTCATCGGGTTTGCGCTTAATATATTTTGGAAGAGGCGTTTCGCCATACTTTTCCAGCACCTGGCGAAAATCATCATCCGTTCCTTCGTGTAAAAACTTAATAGTGCGGCCCCGGCTTGTGGTGTTGTCAATTACTTCCGCTACCAGTTCTTCCGTATCACCAAAATATAATTTATTGCCTACGCGGATCTTTCTTGCGGGATCAACAATTACATCCCAAAGGCGGTGCTCCTTATTTAATTCCCGCAATAAAAAAACCTCGATCTTGGCGCCGGTCTTTTCTTTGCGGCCATACAATCTTGCAGGAAAAACTTTAGTGTTGTTTACAGTGAAAACGTCCTTGTCGTCAAAATAATCAAGAATGTCTTTAAAATGTTTGTTCTCAATTTGTCCTGTTTTGCGATGCACCACCATCATGCGGGCATCTTCACGTTTTTTGGCAGGATGTTGGGCAATAAGGTTTAGCGGAAGGTCAAACTTAAATTGTGAAAGCTTCATGGAGTGTTTAGTGTTTATTGACGGCCTTTTGACACAAACCGGTGAAGCAGGTGGAGGGCTAAGAGAGTAAAAGAATATTCGTTTTCCTGTTATTCTTCTTAGCTATAGCTCGGTCTTACGGCACCGGGCATGGTCATTTAGCTTAAAGGCCGCAAAAATAGCACATTTCAAAAAATACAATGAAATTTTTATGAAAGGAACCGTTAATCCTGCTGTTTGTGTTATCTGGAGCCGTACAAAACATTATTCTCACCTATACAATAACCTTTATGCGGACTTTGCTGGTGGCTGCTTTGAGCATTTTCATTTCTGCAACTGCTTTGGACAACATCCTAAATTAAATAAAAAAAATACCCAAGCCTACGGGGTGAGATCACCGCCAAACGACTGGCAGACATTCTTACCTGTTCGACACCATGCACGTAAGCATAAAAGGTTTTTTCATCTTTCCGATTCTTTTTCGGCTACTTTAAAAGTTCCGACATAGTGGCGCTTGAACCGATCGGGTCAGCTGCCAGGAAAATTTTTCCCGTCAGAAAAGACCGGAACAAATATTGATGAAGAAACACCGCTTAAAAGTCAGTTACAAAAAGTATTGAAGAAAAAGTTGTTTTTAAAAGAAATAGCGGTGCTCAATTCTATGAATGGAAAACAATTTCATACAAATTAATCCTTGTTCAACTTTAGAGACTCAACTTATTTAGTGGCGTGGCTGTAATTAATTTATGCAATGCTTGGAATAGCACTGATCAGTTTTTGTGTATAAGCGTTTTGCGGATGATTGTATACTTCTTCTGCATCACCACGTTCTACAATTTCTCCCTTGTTCATTACCATGATGCGGTCACTCATATAGCGTACCACCGAAAGATCATGTGAAATAAACAGCATGGTGAGGCCAAGATCTCTTTTTAATTCATTCAATAAATTCAACACCTGGGCTTGCACACTTACATCAAGTGCTGAAACCGATTCATCACAAACCAAAAAATGCGGACTTAAAGCTAATGCTCTTGCAATTACAATCCGTTGTCTCTGCCCGCCGGAAAACTCGTGCGGATAACGGTTCATCATGTTTGGTGAAAGGTTAACCTGATGCAAAAGTTCAGCAACGCGTTTTTTTCTATTCTGTTTGTCTTTTTCAATGCCGCCGATCTTCATGGGTTCTGCAATGGCGGCACCAATAGTAAGCCTCGGGTTAAGCGATGAGTAAGGATCCTGGAATACCAGTTGCACGTCTTTGCGCAGTTGTTTTGTTTCTTCCTTCGACAGCTTTGTAATGTCTTTGTTACCGTAAATAATCCTTCCTTTGGCCGGCTCTGTCAGTCGTAGTAAGGTCCTTCCCAAAGTAGTTTTTCCACAACCCGATTCACCCACAAGTCCTAAAGTTTCACCTTTGTAAATATCAAAGCTTACATTGTCAACAGCTGTAAAATATCTTAAAGGTTTTCCTAAAAAATTTGTTTTGGAAGGAAATTGAACGGTAAGATCTTTTACCTGTACCAGGCATTCTTTATTTGATGGCTTTGCCACAGCAATTGTGGATTTGACGTAAGCTTTTTCTTTGTATTGTAAAAAATCACTCACCACCGGAAGCCTTTCACCCTTTGCATGAAATGCAGGACGGCAGGCGATCAATGCTTTGGTATACGGATGTTGTGCATTTGAAAAAATGATACCGGTTTTATTATGTTCAACAATTTCGCCCTTGTACATAATGGCAACACGGTCTGCAATTTCTTTGACTACGCCCAGGTCATGCGTAATAAAAATGACACCCATGTTTTGCTGTTGCTGCAGCTCTTTAATCAACTGTAAAATAGTTTTCTGAACCGTTACATCTAATGCTGTTGTGGGCTCGTCGCAAATAAGAAGCGAAGGCTGGCAGCACATGGCCATAGCGATCATCACTCTTTGTTTTTGGCCGCCGCTTAACTGGTGCGGAAATTTATCAAAAACAACGGGGGGCTGTGGCAGCTTTACTTTTTCAAACCATTCTAAAGTTTGCTGCTTTGCTTGTGCTGAAGAAATTTTTTTATGAACCAGCAAAGCTTCCATTACCTGCTTGCCACAACTCATTACAGGGTTTAATGAGGTCATGGGTTCCTGGAAGATCATGGCGATTTTATGACCGCGGATTTGCCTGATCATTTTTTGATCTATGCAAAGAAGATCAATGGGCTTTTTATCGTTTTCGTAAAAAATAATTTTACCACTGCTGTATTGTGTCGGTGGCTGTGGCAACAACTGCAAAATAGAAAGTGAAGTAACTGATTTGCCCGAACCACTTTCTCCTACAAGCGCCAAGATCTCCCCACGATTTACCTCCAGCGAAATATTTTTTACGGCATGCGTTGTTTGATTTTCGGTAACAAAATCGATGGACAGGTCTTCTATGTTTAATAGCGGCTGCATAAATATTGCCGGAAGATAAAATTTAATACCGATTGTTTTAGTACCGAACAGAATTGCTACAGTACAAGAGTGCGACGCAACGGAAGGCCAATAGTAGCAAAGCAGCCTGGAACAAAATTACTTTGCACATTAATTACAAGGTTGATCAACCACCCTGATGGAAAGCTTTTTGGGTGGCACAGGATAGTAGAGCATACATACGGCGCAGTTTTGAACTACAGTGCTGTCAATAGTAAAATAAAATTCATCACCTTCTTCAATGCTTGCAGGAAAGTTACAGCGGCTGCCTAAAGCAAATACATTTTGATAGGATTTGCCTGTACTTTCATTCGTCCAACTGGCAGCAACAAGCGATGTGTCAATATTGCTTTCAACCCGAATGGTATAGTTCATACAAGCGGCTTTTATTTCAAGCTTTCCTTTGTAACAATTGGCAATATTTGTCTTTTTGTTTTTACAGGTTGACGCTGTTAAGGCCAGCATTAATACAAGCAGTGATAAAATTTTCATTGACTTAATTGTTAAGGGTGCACATTTATCAAAAACGCAAATGCCTTACCGTAAGCCCGTTGTTGATCAATTGCTTTAAAGAATCAATACCGATCTTTAAATGACGTTCAACATATTGTTCGGTTACCTTTTTATCGCTTTCTTCTGTTTTGACACCTTCAGGTGTCATGGGCGAATCGGAAACAAGCAGCAGGGCGCCGGTTGGAATCTTATTATAAAATCCTACCGAGAAAATGGTTGCTGTTTCCATGTCAATAGCATAAGCTCTTACCTGCTGCAAATATTCTTTGAACTCTTCATCATGCTCCCATACACGTCGGTTGGTAGTGTAAACAGTACCCGTCCAGTAATCCACTTCATAGTCGCGGATGGTAGTAGAAATGGCTTTTTGCAAAGCAAAAGCAGGTAATGCCGGAACTTCCTGTGGAAAGTAATCATTCGATGTTCCCTCGCCACGTATAGCTGCAATGGGCAAAATAAGATCTCCTAATTTATTGCGCTTTTTTAGTCCGCCACATTTGCCTAAAAATAAAACTGCTTCGGGGTGAATGGCTGTGAGCAGATCCATAATCGTTGCAGCAGTTGGGCTTCCCATGCCAAAATTAATAATGGTGATGCCTTCTGCTGTAGCGCATTGCATGGGTTTATCAATGCCAATGATCTCCGTGTCATTCCATTCGGCAAACATGTTTACGTAATGGCTGAAGTTGGTCAGTAAAATGTATTTTCCAAATTGATTAAGTGGCTGGCCTGTGTAGCGTGGAAGCCAGTTGTGTACGATGTCTTCTTTTGTCTTCATGAACACGAATTTAATCATTAGGTTTGATGCATGATGAAAGTGACGTTTCCCGAGCCACAATTCCGTATGAAGAAGGAAGGAGGGAAGCCCTATATTTTTGATGCTATTAGAAAGACCTGGTTGCTGCTAACAGAAGAGGAATGGGTGCGGCAAAACTTTATAAGCTATATCGTTACTGAATTAAAATATCCTGCATCATTGATTGCTGTAGAAAAGGAAATTGTTTTGAATGAACTTAAAAAGCGCTTTGATATTTTGGTGTACGATGCACAACACAAGCCATGGATGATGATAGAATGCAAGGCGCCGGAAGTGGCTTTGAATGAAGTGGTATTGCAACAGGTATTGCGTTACAACATGAGTGTGCCGGTTGAATTTATTATCATCACTAATGGCGATGCTACTATCGGATGGAAAAAAGAAGAAAATGGTTTGAAGTTGTTAAACGAAATGCCTAAACCTGAGTAATTGGTACAGCCGTTATTACTTCCCCTTCAAACTTAGGAATGCATTATAAACTGCCTGGTGAAAAATATCAGCATGGCTTTTATCATTAAAATATTCGAAATGTACACGCAGGTATTTCGGATTATCTGCTCTCAATAATGCCACCAATTTCTTTGCATCGTTCTCCATTCTTTTGCCTTCTTTGCCTGCAGCCACGTACACAAAAGTGTTTTGATGAAAAGAAGATTCTTTAATCTTTGGCTGCAGCGACAACAAAGATTCATTATCCCACCAGAGGCTTGGACTGACGATAATGTATTGAGAAAACAAGGTTGGCTTTTTAAACAAAATTTCCGTTGCCACCAAGCCGCCCAACGATTGCCCTATCAGCATTTTTGCGGAAGTGGTTTTATAATTCTTCTCGATATAAGGCTGCAGCTCTTTTTCAATAAAGTTGATGAATTTGGCAGAGCCCCCGGTGGTAGGGAAATCTTCTTTGTCTTTGACAATGGTTGTTGGGTAGGTGAAATCTCTACGGCGGTCAATATTGGCAATGCCTACTACAATAGATTTAGGCAAGGTGTTCACCCATGGAAAATTAGTGAACTGTACCAGGCCTGCTATATGAATAAAATCTTCATCGGCCGAACCGTCTAATAAATAAATGACAGGATAAGTAGTAAGAGAGTCTGGTGAATAACCTTCGGGCAGGTAAATGTTCAACACTCTTTTTTCGTTCAGCTCAACAGATTGAATGGTATCGATAATGCCTAATACAAATGGGGCTGTTTTATGCGGTTGCGTAGCACTTTGTGCAAACAGGTTGGGCTTTATAAATAAAATGAGAACGATAATTGCAATTATTCTTTTCATTGACCGGACTTTTTATTGATGCTCAATTGTCAAATCTATACATTCAGTAGCAAAGGATTTTAAGAATTGCTAAAGGCTAACAGGCCGCTTTCTATTGATTGTTCACCACTTTCACTATCCTGTCTTTCCCCTGCATGTCCTTCTTTACTTCCACATTTCCATATCCTTCTTTTTCAAAAAGGACTGCAACATCTTTTGCAAGGTCTTCATGGATCTCCATGTAAATACTTCCGTTCTTATACAAACGGTGTTTGCCAAATTGCGCTAACGCTTTGTAAAACACCAGTGCATCATTATCCGGAACAAATAAAGCTGTGTGAGGTTCGTATTCCAGCACATTGGGGTTCATCTGTGCTTTATTATTGTAGGGTATGTAGGGTGGATTGCTCACCACAATATCTACCGTAGGTAAATGTTTTTGTTGTGCCACATCCAAAAAGTTCACTCCCTGGAAGTCTATGCGAATGTCTAATGCCGAACCGTTTCTCCTCGCCACATTCAATGCTTCTTCACTTACATCGCAACCCCATACTTCGGCCTTAGGCATTGTTTTCTTTAATGCCAATGCAATGCAACCGCTACCGCTGCCAACATCCAGTATCTTTAGTTGCGTGGTTTCATCGGCTTCCATGGGCCTGCGCTGAAAAACATCTTTTCCCGATGCCTTTACATCATTAATGATCCAGTCCACCAGTTCTTCTGTTTCAGGCCGTGGAATTAAAACGTTTTTATCAACAAATAATTCCATACCGTAAAACCAGGTTTTGTTCATGATGTATTGTATAGGTTCGTGCTGTACCAATCGCTCAACCATGTTGTGCATTTGCTGCAACTGGTTGGCTGAAAGAAGTTCTTCTTTTTTTAAAAGCCTGTCGTTCTTTGGTAAAAGCGTTATGTGCTCTATAGCAAGACTGGCAATGCTTTGTGCTTCGCCTGCATCGTACATACGTTCCAGTTGGTTTTTTACATGCTTTTCTGCTTCGCCTATTTTCATATACCAAACTTAATTCATTCACATAAATTTGCCCATTGCCATGGACGGGACGAATCATCAAATATTTATGCAGCGCTGTTTACAACTGGCGCAGTTGGGCAGCGGCAGCGTAGCCCCCAACCCGATGGTTGGGGCCGTGCTGGTACACGAAGGTGTTATCATCGGCGAAGGCTATCATGAAAAATATGGCGACTTCCATGCCGAGGTAAATTGCATTGACTCGGTAAAGAAAGAACTTCGACGCTTAGTAGAACAAGCAACGCTATACGTATCGCTGGAGCCCTGTGCACACTTTGGTAAAACACCGCCCTGCGTCGATCTGATCATTCTGATGAAGATTCCGAAGGTGGTTATTGGCTGCCGCGATCCTTTTGTGCAGGTGAATGGCAAGGGCATTGAAAAGCTGCAGGCAGCAGGCGTGGAGGTAATACAAGGTGTTTTGGAAAAAGAGTGCATAGCATTGAACAAAAGGTTTTTTACTTTCCATACCAAGCACCGGCCTTATGTTATTGTAAAATGGGCACAAACGGGAGATGGAAAGATGGCAAGGCCGCTTCTATCTCCCCCGTTGGGGAAGCCGGAGGGGGCCGGACCTACCCGCCTCCTCATCACCAACCAGCAGACCAACCGCCTTGTGCATAAATGGCGCAGCGAAGAAATGGCCATTGCCGTTGGCACCAATACAGCCTTGCTCGACGATCCTGAACTGAGCACAAGGCTATGGCCGGGTAAAAATCCTGTTCGCATTGTGGTGGATAGGGATCTTCGGTTGCCTGCATCACTAAAATTATTTGATGCCACCATTCCCACCATTGTTTTTAATACCAGGCAAAACACCATCGAAGACCTTAAGGCCACCTTGCAGCCAGGCGTGCATTACTATCAAATTACCAAAGATGTAAACCTTGTTCAGCAAATGCTGCATGCTTTGTATAGCATGAACATCCAGTCTGTGTTGGTGGAAGGTGGTGCATCGCTTTTGCAATCTTTTATTGACGAAGGTTTGTGGGATGAGGCAAGAGTGATCACCAACGAACAATTGATGATTGGCGAAGGACTGCCCACGCCTTCGCTTCCGCAATGCCAGCTGCTGCACACCGAAAACATTTTATCAGATACCATCCGTATCTATCAACCTATTGAAGTTTAATGAATCATTATTATACCATTGAGCAACCGGCTGTTGCCGAGTTCAAGGACAGGGGCAGCCGTTTCCTGGCCTATGCCTTTCCCATACAAGCGGCCGATGATTTTAAAAAGCGTTTAAAGGCTTTGAAAGAGGAGCATCCCAAGGCAGCGCACCATTGCTTTGCCTACCGCATTGGCACCGATGGCAATAATTTTCGGGCAGGCGATGATGGCGAACCTTCGGGGTCGGCGGGCAAGCCTATACTGGGACAAATTGATAGCAAGGAGCTAAGCAATGTGGCCGTTGTGGTGGTGCGGTACTTTGGCGGCACCCTGCTGGGCGTACCGGGTTTGATCAATGCTTACAAAACCGCTACATCGCTGGCTTTGCAATTAACACCTATTACACAAAAGCCGGTGTTGATCCATTACGAGCTGCAGTTTGATTACACATTGATGAACGAAATTATGATGGTGGTAAAACGCTTTGGCTGCGTGGTGGTGCACAACGAAGCACAGTTATTCTGCCGCATGGTCATTGGTATACCCAAAGAGGTTTTGGAAACCTGTTTAAACAAGCTGGCAGACCTGCATGGCGTGGAGGTGGTGAAAAGCAAGTAGGGTTGTGCTTTGAGTACAGTAAGCAGCATTGTGTAGAGGGGTTGTGGGCTACTGCCAAAGCAAAACACCTATCGATTCCCAAGCCTTTTATATTTTCTATTGCCAGTGTCTGCCAATCCATTTTCCCGTAGTTTTTCTATTAAAGTGCCTGAATAGCCTTCTTTTATATATGAATATCCTTTTATTTATCCCAAAAAGGGTTGCCTTTTAATAGTTTATGGAAGGCTCTCAACAGTTTATAGAAGACAGTCTATGATTCATGGAGAGCTGTCAATGATTCGTTGAAGCCTCTCCATGATTCGTTGAAGGCTTTCTATGGTTTATGGAGAGCTCTCTACAAGTTATTGGCCGCCTTCCATGATTTATGGAAGCCTCTCTATGATTCATGGAGAGCTGTCTATGATTTATTGACTGCCTTCTACGATTTATGGAACGCTGTCTATAAGTTATTGAGAGCTCACAAGAGTTTATGGAGAGCAGTCTACGATTTATTGGGAGCTGTCTATGATTCATAGAACCTGCCATTATTTCATGAAACACCCTTAAGCAGAAAGTTTAGAGTTTGGGGTTGATGTTTAGGTTGAGGGTTTAGAGTTTAGGGTTGTTGGTGTGGTCAGTGTGCAGGCATCCCCTCCTTTGGAGGGGCCTGGGGTGGGTTTTTATAGCAGTATGTTTTTTTGCTTGTCTTCCCGACGGAGGAGGGATCTGTGGTAACCACTATAAGCGACTTTTGCAAACAGCAATACTGGTTGGTAGCATTTCTTAAAGTACGGTTCAAAGACCCTTCGTTCCTGGTGACAAGGCAAGAGGTTAGCCTTTTATAACCCTTCTAATTATGGGAGTGTAAGGAAACAGTAACGAATGGTTGTTTGTCATGCTGACTAAGGAAGCATCTTTGCACTGCATTGTAAACGGCTATTGGCAATTGTATTACTGGTTACACCATTTCTTAACAAGCAGTTCAAAGGCCCCTCCTTCGTCGGGGTGACAATTGAGAGTGTTTACAATGAGCAGCCTTTACATTATGGCACTGTTAGAAAGCGTTTACCGGTACAGGCTATGCGCTAACGGGCTTACAATAGTATTTCCCACGGTTCAATGGCGCCTGGGATGGTGGTGAAAATGGGGTGGGTATCAACGTTGCGTACACCGCTTAGCGCATTGTATTTATGAAGGTCTCTTTCCTTTAGCTTTTTTAGCAGGTGTTCAAACTCATATTTTACCTGGTCTTCGGTTACTGTCAGTGTTAATGGTTCCGTGGTTTTTTCAAACTTGGTGGTATCAAAATTATATTGCCTTGCCTGTGCTTCTTTATATACTTCATACAGGTATTGATTGATGGCATGCAAAGGGTTGCTGCAGGTTTTAAACCTGTTGAGCTGCGGATGGTTCACGTAGCCTTTGGTTCTGCCTTCTAACACATGCTTGGCCAGGAGTGTTTCCCGCCAAAGCGCCACCAGTCCTTTTGTATCAAGGTATTTAGGATGTATTGACCAGATTCTCATAAAGTGAAAGGTTTGCTGTTAATGCTGCATTGGTTAAGCAAGCATTATGTTGAAGTTAAAAACTTCTGCCAAAAAAGCCTCCGCAATGGCGGAGGCTCTGTTCATTATTCATTACTGATTATTCATTACTGATTACTCATTTGCTCACTTTCTTCTTCAGGTTCTCATCTATCGCATCTAAAAACTCCTCGGTGTACAAATAATCTGTGCCGTGTTCTACCTTGCCTGGCTTAATGGTCAATGCAAGGTCCTTTGTCATCTTACCGCTTTCCACGGTTTCAATACACACTTCTTCCAGCGCATTAGCAAAGTTTACCAGCTCCTGGTTGTTATCTAATTTACCACGGAAGGCCAAACCTCTTGTCCATGCAAATATGGAAGCAATAGGATTGGTGGAAGTAGGATTGCCTTTTTGATGCTCACGGTAGTGGCGGGTAACGGTGCCATGCGCTGCTTCGGCTTCCATGGTCTTGCCATCAGGCGTAACCAGTACAGAGGTCATTAAACCAAGTGAGCCAAAGCCCTGGGCTACAGAATCGCTTTGCACATCGCCATCATAATTTTTACAAGCCCATACAAAGCCACCATTCCACTTCATGGCCGAAGCCACCATGTCGTCAATCAGGCGGTGTTCGTAAGTAATGCCTGCTTCTTTGAACTTCGTTTTGAATTCGGCATCAAATATCTCGGCAAAAATATCACGGAAGCGGCCATCGTACTTTTTAAGAATGGTGTTCTTGGTGCTTAAGTATAAAGGCCATGCTTTTTGTAAAGCCATGTTCATACAGCTACGGGCAAAGCCACGAATGCTTTCATCGGTGTTGTACATGGCCAAAGCCACGCCGCCGTCGCCGGTGAAGTTGTACACTTCATGTTCCTGCTTCTCACCGTTCTCACTTTCGAAAGTGATGGTGAGTTTGCCTTTGCCTTTTACCACGAAATCAGTAGCACGGTACTGGTCGCCAAAAGCATGACGGCCAACCACAATAGGCCTGTCCCATGTAGTAACCAGGCGTGGCACATTTTGAATAACAATAGGCTCACGGAAAACGGTTCCGTCAAGAATGTTACGGATGGTACCATTGGGGCTCTTCCACATTTGCTTCAGGTTAAACTCCTTCACACGGTCTTCATCAGGCGTGATGGTAGCGCATTTAATACCTACGCCATATTGCTTAATGGCATTGGCTGCATCTATGGTCACCCGGTCGTTGGTGTCGTCCCTGTTTTCAATGCCCAGGTCGAAATACTTTATATCCAAATCAAGATAAGGAAGGATCAGTTTGTCTTTAATGAACTTCCAGATAATGCGGGTCATTTCATCGCCATCCAGTTCTACCACCGGGTTGGCTACTTTGATCTTCTGTGTCATTTGCTGCTACAGTTTATTTAATTGAAGCGCAAAACTAAGGTTTTATCAATTAGGTAAGGGATGGGTTTAAGGTTTAGAGTTTAGGGTTTAGGGTTTAAGGTGTAGGTTGGGAGCTGGCATAAAAAAGTCTCGCAGCTCATAGCTAATAACCCGCAGCTTTTTTGCGTAGTACAATATTTGCCGTAACTTATACTGATAAATGAGGTATTCATATTTAGACCATTATTAAATGGAAAGTACACTTCCCTTCTTCCAGTTCCTGCATAAGTTCATTGACCTTAGCATGGAAGAATTTAACGAGTGGATAAGTCCCTATCTTGAGTTGCGCCCATTCAGAAAAAAGCAAATGGTATTAAAGCATGGCGAGGTAGAAAATTACCTGAATTTTGTAGCCAAAGGATTGCTGCGCAAATACTATCAAAAGGGACGCACCGAGGTAAATACCCAAATTGCCACCGAAGGACACCTGATTCATGCGCAGGAATCGTTTCACAGCCGCACGCCTTCCGAATTTTGTATTCAAACCATTGAACCATCCACATTGATTTCTATTACCTACGACGATCTTGAAAAAGTATATTCCACCAATGCAAAGATGGAGCGGCTGGGCAGGCTGATAACTACGTTTTCCATGGTAGTAAAAGATCGCTGGCAGATCAATATGATCAGCTTAACACCGCGGGAAAGGTTTTTAGACTTTGTACATAAAAATCCCGAATTGCTGCAAAGGGTGCCACAAAAATACCTGGCTTCCTATCTCAACATACAGCCTGAAACCTTTAGCCGCTTTAAACATTTATTACGGGAGCGGAGAGGGAGTAGTAATGAATGATGAGTAATGAGTGATGAATAATGAATAATGAGTTCATGATTTGCGGATAGGCAGCAACAAACAATAATACGCTTCCACAATACTCAATAGCGATAAGAACGTACAAGTGTGCGACGCAACCAGGACCAAATAAATATTTGCTGCCGGCAAAAACAAATAAAAGATTCAACCGCAGACATTAGCCGACCCAAAAAGCGATTTCAAACATTTACGACAACCGCAAACTTCAAACCATAAACTTAAAACTTCCAGTGGTATATTATTTGTGCCGCTATCAATTCAACAAATAAAAATCTATGAACCGGACAATAGTGGACAGAAGAGAGCAAAGCGCAACGGAAGAGCGGAGTGTTGGCAGCAATAGCTGGTTAGTGGCTCCGGGTGTGTGGCGGCTGAAGGACATTTTTGTGAACGTGTATATT
>JBQCJM010000039.1:0-12193 GCA_051952715.1 Flavisolibacter sp. | reverse complement strand
ATTAGCAGCAAAAACATTGGCAGCCGTTTCAGCAAAAAAGCGGCTGTTGTTGCGGCTGTCGTGTGCTATAGCTACGCTGACTTGCTGGCCAGGAAAACTTTGATTGAGATAATTGGCATAACCTTGCGTAGCCATGCCCACCGTATATTTATTCATACGGTTGGTACCCACACCCATCAATCCACGCAAGCCGCCAGTGCCAAATTCAAGCGTACGGTAAAAAGCATCAGCCAATTCATCCGGACCATTTTTTTGCAATTCCCTGATCTGGTTTTTTGTTTCCTCGTCAAAAGCGCCATTGAGCCATTTGTCCACGTTTTGTTGAATTGCTGCGTTCATGAAAATTTGAAGTTTTAGGGTTTAAGTTTTTGTTTCGAAAAAGTTTATGGTTATGAACTACTAACTGCAAGCCATGAACTCTTCCTCCTAAGTTATTTCATTTTACAATCTATGCGAAGTTAAGTGTACGTACATTTGAACGGTGAGAAAATGCTTCTTCTTTATTTTAATTTTTGTATCGGCTGCGGCCATGGCGCAGGATAGTTTTGATGTACAACCGGCTCAGGTTTTTGATGCTTCCGGGCATGTAAAAAACAACAGTCGCAAATGGCTTATAGGCACTGCTTCGGTATTGGGTTATGGTGGTTCATTTATTTTTTTGAATGAAGCCTGGTACAAAGGATATCCGCGTTCGTCTTTTCATACGTTTAATGATGCGGGTGAGTGGATGCAAATGGACAAGATTGGCCACGCCTGGACGGCTTATCATACCAGCCGTGTGAATACTGCACTTTGGAATTGGGCAGGCGTAAGTGATCGCAGATCTGTTTTGTTGGGATCAGGAACAAGTTTGCTGTACATGCTTTCCATTGAATATCTGGATGGCCGCTCTGCGGAATGGGGCTGGAGCTGGCCTGATGCCGGCGCCGATATTTTTGGAGCATCTTTATTTGCTGTGCAACAATTGACGTGGCAAGAACAAAAGATCAGCATCAAGTTTTCCTCGCACCGCAAAAATTACCAACCGGAATCTTTAGAGCAAAGAGCCAATGATCTGTTTGGAAAAAGTTTGCAGGAACGGCTTTTAAAAGATTACAATGCGCAAACCTATTGGCTGAGCCTGAACATACGATCAATTTTAAAAAACAGCCAATTGCCATCATGGTTAAACATTGCTGTAGGCTATGGTGCAGATGGCATGTTGGGCGGTTATCAAAATCTTGCCTTTGACAAAGACGGGAATATCTCATTCGATCGTAGAGATATAAAACGCTTGCGCCAATGGTATCTGGCGCCTGATATTGACCTCACCAAAATCAAAACAAAAAGTTCTTTTTTGAGAACGGTGTTTTCAGTAGTAAATGTTTTGAAAATACCTGCGCCTGCTTTGGAGTTATCGAATGGAAAATTGAAAGGACATTGGGTAACATTTTAGTTGGTCAGTGATTTGTTGGAAAGGTCATTGATGATTAAAAGCTTATTGGACAATCTTCATGAAACTTTTATCAATACAACCACGCTCCCGTTATCACCTCTCCTTCCACTTCAACGGCAATATGCTCCTGCAAAGTAGTGGCTATGGATAACCCTGCATAATCGGTTTGCACAGGAAAAAGTTTATGACTTCTTTCTACCAAAACCAGGGTTTGTATTTTTTTAGGATTAGCACCTAAAAAAGGCTTTAATGCGTACAACATGGTTTTGCCTGTGTTGGCCACATCATCTACAAGAATGACAACTTTTTGGTTTACGTCAACAGCAGGAGCCAGTAAAACTTCTGAAAGTTCTTTTTTATTTAATTGTACCTGCACGAACTGCATATCAAAAGAACCCAGTTTTTTTAATTCGTCCATCAGGCACTTAGCCACAATTTGCCCGTTACCTGCAATGCCGGCAATGATCAATTCTTTGGCATCAATATTCTGTTCTGCAATCTGTAGCGCCATGCGTTTCATGCGCCTGTTAATGGCTTCTTTATCTAAAACACAATTCCGTTTTTGTATAGTTTCCATTTTTAGCTCCTATTTTTACAAGGCTTAAATTAGCAAATGTATATGCAGTTGGTGCAACAAATTTTATTTATTCTTTTAGCTGCAACCGCTATCTGGTTGTTTGTAAAAAAAGCAAAATTCATTAGCCGGAATATAAAACTGGGCCGCGACGAAAATTTTGAACCGCATCCTGATCGCTGGAAAAACGTGCTGCTGATGGCTTTTGGTCAAAAACGCATGTTTGATAAGCCTTTGGTAGCCCTGCTGCATTTTGCTGTGTACGCAGGCTTTATCATCATCAATATTGAGATACTCGAAATTATTCTCGATGGCATTTTCGGAACGCACCGCATGTTTGCTCCTTATTTAGGCAGCGTTTACACTTTTGTCATTGACTTTTTTGAAGTGCTTGCTTTTTTAGTGTTGACTGCCTGTATTGTATTTTTAATAAGAAGGAATTGGGTAAGGGTTCGCCGCCTGAACATGCAAGAATTAAATGGCTGGCCAAAAAGCGATGCCAATTATATTCTATGTTTTGAAATAGTTTTAATGACCTTGTTTTTGCTGATGAATTCCGCCGACAGAAGTTTGCAGCTGCAGGGACATGAGCATTACAGCAACGTAGGTGGTTTCTGGATTTCAAATAACATTGCACCGGTTTTCAAAAACTATAATGCTTCTTCACTCATTGCTATGGAACGCACAGCATGGTGGCTGCACATTGCAGGTATTTTTGTTTTCTTAAATTACCTGCCTTATTCCAAACATCTGCACATCATTCTTGCTTTCCCCAACACCTATTATGCAAGACTGCAACCACAGGGAAAAATGGTCAACATGCCCGAAATACAACGAGAGGTTTTGTATGCCATTCAGCCCGAAACCATTCCAACAGATGCAGCAACCGAAGAACATAAAAAGTTTGGCGCAAAAGATGTTGCCGACCTAAGCTGGAAAAATTTATTGGATGCCTACACTTGTACTGAATGCGGCCGTTGCACCGAAGCCTGTCCTGCCAATCAAACCGGCAAAAAACTTTCGCCGCGAAAAATTATGATGGACACACGGGACAGAATGGAAGAAATAGGCAACAATATTGACAGGAACGGGCAATTTACCGATGATGGTAAAAGCCTTTTACACGATTATATCACTACCGAAGAATTGTGGGCATGTACCACCTGCCAGGCTTGCGTACAGGTTTGCCCGGTGCTGATAAGTCCATTAAGTATTATCAACCAATTGAAACGTTATCTTGCTTTGGAAGAAAGCAACCAGCCGGCAGAATGGAATGGCATGTACAGCAATATTGAAAACAATTTTGCGCCATGGAAATTTAGTCCTGATGACAGGGATAAGTGGGCTGAAGAAATGAACGCAGCACAATAATAAGTTTGGAGTTTAAGGTTTAGAGTAATTGGTTCCGGATGTAGTATTCTTTCGAATATTGACGTCTTATCACCTTTATATCTACTCTTTGCCAGCTATATAAATTCTATTTTGCAAAATAGGCTAATCATTATATTTAAGTTTAAAACAAGCTACAAATGCGTATTCTTTTTTTAAGTGTGGCCGTTGCTTCCATAGCAGCAAGCTGCAATAATAACAGCATGGTAAAAGGTTCGGCAGATTCCGCCAAAAACAAGGCGGATGTATTGGCCGGCAATATGGACACAACGGTAAGTCCATCGCAGGATTTCTTTTTGTATGCCAATGGCGGATGGATAAAAAATAATCCCATTCCAGCAGCTTATGGAAGCTGGGGCATTGGTAATTTGGTAATAGAAGAAAATTTGAAACGCCTGCGTGAGATCAGCGAGAAAGCAGCAAACGGCAATGCCACAAAAGGCAGCAGTGAGCAAAAGATCGGTGACTTTTGGGCCGCGGCCATGGACAGTGCTAAAATTGAACAGCAAGGTTTACAATCGCTGCAGCCTTATCTCGACAAGATCAACAAGATTACAGATGTAAAATCATTGGTAGCCACGGTAGCAGAATTAAAAAAGATCGGTTCTTCCACCCTTTTCAGCAATTATGTAACGCAGGACGACAAGAACAGTGATGTCATGAGCTTTAAGCTAACACAAGGCGGCATTGGCTTACCTGAAAGAGAATACTATTTCAAAAATGATTCAGCTACCGTCAACATCCGCAATGAATATGTAAAATACATTACAAAAGTATTGTCCATGTCGGGTGAAGACAGTGCAAAAGCTGCAGCTGATGCCAAAAATATACTGGCGCTGGAAACCAAGCTGGCAAAGGCTTCCCGCAAAATTGAAGACCTGCGTGACCCTTATAAGAATTACAATAAAATGGCCATTGCTGATCTTCCTAAAATGGCATCAAACATTGACTGGGCCGGTTTTTTAAATGCCACTGGTGTTAATAGCATCGATTCGGTGATTGTAGGACAACCTGAATTTTTCAAGGCACTCAATTCTATTTTACAAACCACACCAATAGATGTTTGGAAAAGTGATCTGAAATTCAATCTCATTTCAGATTTTGCTGAAGGATTGCCTGATCAATATGGCGTTGAAGCTTTCAACTTCAGTAAATTATTTACAGGGGCCAAAGAAAGGCGGCCGCGTTGGAAAAGAGTTATCTCCAGTGAAGAAAATTCTATGGGTGAATTATTGGGACAATTGTATGTAAAGGAATTTTTCAGCGAAACGGCTAAGAAACGTTATTCAGATTTAGTGGAAGCTATTCGTGATGCACTGAAAGACCGCATCAGCAAACTAACCTGGATGAGCGACAGCACCAAGCAAAAAGCTTATGTGAAACTGGCCGCCATGAAAAAGAAAGTAGGCTACCCCGATAAATGGAAAGATTTTTCTGCCATGAATATTGGCAGGGAAAGCTATGTGCAGAACATGATCAATTCCAATACCTGGTGGCATAATTACAATATGAACAAATTAGGCAAACCGGTTGACCGTGATGAATGGGATATGACACCGCAAACGTATAATGCGTATTACAATCCATCCAATAATGAAATTGTTTTGCCCGCTGGCATCTTTACCGTTCCCGGTTACAGGGATGAGGAACTGGATGACGCCACTGTGTATGGTTATGCAGGCGCCAGCACCATTGGTCACGAGATAACGCATGGCTTTGACGATGAAGGAAGACAGTTTGATGAAAAAGGAAATTTAAAAAGCTGGTGGACGAAAAAAGATGAAGAAGAATTTAATAAAAGAGCACAGGTGATGGTGCAGCAGTTCAATGCCTATGAACCTCTACCCGGTTACCACATCAACGGCAAGGCAACATTGGGAGAAAACATTGCCGACCTGGGTGGCATATTATTAGGTATTGAAGCTTTCAAGAAAACAGACCAATTTAAAAAGGATGAGAAGATCGACGGCCTTGATCCTATGCAACGCTATTTTCTTGGCTATGCTTTGGGTTGGCTTGGGAATATTCGTGATGAACAACTGCGCAACCGCTTGTTATCCGATGTGCACTCTCCTGCCAAATACAGGGTAAACGGACCCTTTGTTGATGTAGATGATTTTTATTCCACATTCCACATTCAACCCAATACACCGATGTACAGGGCCGATAGTGTGAGAGTGAGAATTTGGTAATTGCAGATTAGATTGATTGAAATTGATTTCGCCAATGGCTCATGAAAATGAGCCATTTATTTTTTATAAAGATCGGTGAATACAACGCCCAGCCCCGGTTCGTTCGATGTATCTACTGTACCATTGTTATGATACGTCAAGCCGGTTGCTACATCTTCTGCCAGTAACAAAGGCCCGTCAACATCTACATAATCAATCTGCGGCATCAGGTGCGCAATAGCGGCGGAACCAATGGTAGATTCGTTCATGCTGCCTACCATTACTTTCATATTTAATTCCCTTGCTCTTTTTATCATTCGTAGCGCCGGTGTAATGCCACTGCATTTGGTAAGCTTGATGTTGATGCCATGAAAATGGTTGTAACATTTTTCCACATCACTTTCTGCAACGCAGGCTTCATCTGCAATTAATGGCAGAGGCGATTTGTCGAACAAAAATTTCATTCCTTCCCAATCATCTTTTGCCAGCGGCTGCTCAATGAATTCAACACCCAGGTCTTTGAAAACATTTATTTTTTCCAAAGCCTCGCCTGCTTTCCAGGCTGCGTTGGCATCAATACGAAAAACAGCATCGGTATGCTTGCGCAATTGTTCCATGATCTCAATATCGTGGTCGGTGCCCAATTTAATTTTATAAATGGGCCAGGGTTTTTCTTTTAGTTTTTCCACCATTTTTTCAATGGTGTCAATGCCAATGGTATAATCTGTTTGTGGCTGCAATGATTTTTCTACCGGCCACAATTCTTTAAGCGCCTTTCGCTTCATCTTTCCATATAAATCCCAACCGGCGATGTCTAATGCACAAACTAAAAAGGGGTTGTTGGGAAATAAATGGTGCAGGTAATGCCAATAACGTTCGGGTTCTGTAAAAGCAAATTTTTCAACGAAAACCTTTTTCTGTTCCAGGTCTTCAATCATTTTTTCAACCGGAATATGATAGTAGGTAATTGCAGGTGCTTCGCCATAAGCTATATGGCCAAAATGTTCCAGTGCCACAACCAGCGTTGGTTGGTGTGTTTTTGTTCCTTTCGAAATACCAAACGGATATTTGAATGCAAGGTTGTAAGATTTGTATGATGCTTTCATGCCCCTGTCCCCCTAAAGGGGAGACTTAGATCCATTAGTCTTTCTTCATTTTTATCATTCAAAATGAAGAAAGACTAATGAGTAGTTTAAATTGTTATAAAATCAGATTTTCTTATTAGTGCATTCACTTTTGAGCACTTAATCATTACCACATCAACTTTGTTTTAAAAACTAATTGAAAAAAACAAAGCTTCTTCCGCCTAGATCTCCCTTTAGGGGGACAGGGGGCGGCTGTTCACCACATAATCACGCAATTCTTTATTAAAATCCTTTTCTTTTATCAATTGCTCAAGGCCGATGTGCATCCGGTAATTCCAATAATGATTAGGATTAGCCGGGTCATTAATCCGCTCTTCTTTTGGATTTTCTCTTCTTAGCTTTTCACTCATGCCCAAAATATCCTGCAATTGAAAAACGCTCCACATAGCCGGTGAATACAAATGCTGCAATACAATGGCCCGATTGATCCATGGCTCGCAGAAATACGGCGCTGTGCCCTGCTCTCCTAAAATGGTATTGAAAAAGCGCTGAGTTTTTTCACGACTTTCCTCCCACCATCCACGTATAGTGCTCATATCGTGCGACGATGGTGTGATGACAGATAAATACGGTGCGTCCTTAGGATGAAAAAATTCTGTTTGCGGATTTTTAGGCATCCGCTGAATTTCCAAACTCAAAATGCCCAACTGCTTCATTACTTCGGGAACCGAATGCGGCACCATGCCCAGGTCCTCGCCACAGATCAACATATGCGTGGCTTCTTTGAGTGCAGGCAGCTTTTTTAAGGCTTCATGCTTCCAAAATTCATCCTGGCGGCGATAGAAGTAATCAATATAAAGCTCTTTCAGTTTATGCTTTGCAGTTTCATCCAAATACCGGAACGATGAAGTAGATTCGATTGCGATCCGGAAATGAAATTTTTGCCTGTCGCTTCCGGATTCTTCAAATAACAGCACATTAGCAACAAGATCGAACAAACCTTGTTTCACAATGGCATTGGCTTCCGACTCATCCTGTACAGCAAAATAGGCTTCCACTTTTCTTTGATCATTCACTTCTTCTTTTAAATCGTAACCATTGCGTCCGTTATCCTGTAAAAAATGTTCTTTAACAAAAGCAGCATGTTCATGAAACAACTGCTGAAGAACACAATCCGTTATATAAGGTTTGCAAAAGCGGTCGTAATCAAACCAAATCCCCTTCTCTCCAAATTCTGCCACTGTAACCGGCAAGGCAGGAATAAAGCGTCCCATGACGCCTTCTACTGCATTTACAGGAATGCTCCAGATGCGGAAGAATCCCAGGATATGATCTATACGAAATGCATCGAAGTAGTTGCTCATTTGATGAAAGCGTTGCCGCCACCATTCAAAATGATCTTCCTCCATTTTCTTCCAGTTATACGTGGGAAAGCCCCAGTTCTGTCCCTTCACGGCAAAATCATCGGGCGGCGCACCGGCCTGCATATCCATATTGTATAAGCCGGGAGCCGTCCATGCATCGCAACCATAACGATAGATGCCGATAGGAATATCGCCTTTTACCGCAATGCCTTTTTTATGTGCGTAATCAGCGGCTTCTTTCAGTTGTAAATGCAAATGGTATTGAACAAAATAGAAAAAAGCAATAGACTTAAAACTTTTCGATTTTGAAGAACTTAATCTCTCGATTTCTTCTTTATTATATGCTGCATTCGTTTTCCATTTTGAATAATCGGAAGTGCCGTATTTATCACGTAAAAAACAAAAAGCAGCGTAAGGCACTAACCAGTTTTTGTTCTCTTCAAAAAAATCTCCGTAGTCTTTTTCTTTCAAAAAACTTCGGCTGTCAATTTCATACAATTCACGAAGCACATTGATCTTGAACTGGATCACCTGTTCATAATCTATTTCAGATAAAGCATTTAATTGCTTTTGTTTTTTAGACAGTGATTTTATGATCTGCGCATTTTTCTTTCCGGCTACTTTTTGCAGGTTGATATAAATGGGATGCAAAGCAAATGCAGAAATGGCGGCATAAGGATAAGAATCTTTCCATGAATACGTTGCCGATGTATCGTTCACCGGAAGTATTTGCACCAGTTTCAATCCGGTTTCTTTGGCCCAGTCCACCAACAGTTTTATATCTGCAAATTCGCCCACACCAAAACTGTTGTTGCTGCGCAGGCTAAAAACCGGGATGGCAATGCCGGCGCCTTTCCAAACGTTGTTGGGCAAGCGAATAAATCCATCGTGAATAACCGTTCTTTTATTGGCCGGCACATCGTAATGCAAGGTGCGGTTATCGCCTTCTTCAAAACGAATGAATTCTTCTTTTTTAAAATTATAAACGCCGTATTTATAGGTAATGGGAAATGTAGCTTTTGACAGGTCAATATCGAGTGTCCACCAATCATCTTTTTTATGAAGTTGTAAAGGCCTCGCTGTGTCCCAGTTATTTAATTCATCAATACTGCCCGAAATAATAACACACTCATGGTCAGAAAGCAAAGGCGCTTTTATTTTGAACCGGTGTGTAAGGTCTTCGTTCTTTTTATGTTTGGCCTTGTTTTCCTTAAAAAAAACTTCAGTGAATGGTGTGGTAAAAAAAGCATTTTCATAAAAACTTTCGTCATTCCAGGCATCTATTACTACAAGGTCTGAAGTATTCTTTTTGAGGTCGATGGTTCTTTCCTGCTCCGCGTCTTTTTTCGTTTCGCCTTTTTCATTTGTAAAAATGTAACGATAGCGCAGGTCATTGTACTCTGAAGGATCAATGTCAATGGAGGTATGCCAAAATTCCTCGTTGAAAAAAATCAAAGGCAAGGCATTGGCAGGATCGTTAAGACCTAATGCAGGAATATTGCCAACTACAGCAAGCGACTGACCGAATTGCGTGTGAAAACGCAGGTAAAAATCTATTCTCATCAATAAAATTTAGCGCTGGGTTAACGGTCGTGTGTACAATACATATTGGGCGACGAAAATAATAAAAGCTTTTAAAGTTTTAGGGAATGACAAGATTAGTTTTAAAAATGCGGGATTATTTTAATTCTGTACCCTATTTTTGCGCAAAATTTTTACCATGGAAGCAAAAAGAAGTTCAAGAGGCTTATACTGGATATTATTCTTTATTTCTGTTGCGGCTTTAGCATTTGCCATTGCAACGCACTGGCCCTGGTTAACGCTGATACTGCCTTTTGTTACTACTTTCTTTGTGTTGGCGATGGATATTATCTAACCCTGGTGGGTTATGTTGGAAGCTGAATAAGAAATCAAAACTTACTATAGTTGAAATCCTGCAGAATGCCTGCAGGATTTTCTTTTTAAATATGTTCTGCAAAAAACAGCATGCCTTAAGTCTTTATTGTGCAGAAGGCCTGCATTGTAATATAACTGAAATCAGCGACAAAACCCGTGGTTTTCTTCCCCCTGCTTTTTGGATTTTATCAGTAACTTAGGGAAAGTCTTTTTTTATGAATCCAGAATTAAAACAGAAGATCCATGTATTAGTGGACAACTGCAATGACGAATTTTTGCTGGAAGAAGCAAAAGCTGTTTTGGAATCAGAAGAATCGGGTAAAGAATTTTGGGACGAGTTAGATGACGACGACAAGGAATCGTTTTTAGGTGGTGAAGAAGAACACGAACAAGGACATTCCATTACACATAACCGTTTGATGCACCAATGCAGCGAGTGGAAGAAAGGCCCCCAGCACTAAGAGTGTTGCACATTTCAAAGACAAATATTCTATTCAACTAAATAAAGTTAGGCTTCATTAAGCCTGGCCGTGCCGGAAAGCATCAGCTCGGGTTTGCCCGGTTATCTGAAGCAAAATATCTTTTCTATTAACTAAATTTAAAAGCAAAAACCCACAGCATTAAACTGTGGGTTTATTATTCGTAAAATCCTTTCTAATTGCAAAACATGGATCCTACTTCACTTCTTCATACTCTGCATCCTGCACGTTCTCACCGGCATTGCCAGCACCTTGCTGCTGTTCCCCTGCTCCGGCTCCTTCGGCACCCGGTTGCCCGGCACCTTGCGTAGCCTTGTACAATTCTTCGCTGGCTGCTGTCCATGCATTGTTTAATTCTGTAACGGCAGGATCGATCTGCGCCACATCCTGTGTTTTATGCGCTTCCTTCAATTTATTCAAAGCCGTTTCTATTGTTCCTTTTTTATCCGCAGGAATTTTATCGCCATAATCTTTCAACTGCTTTTCAGTTTGAAAGATCAAACTATCGGCCTGGTTCAATTTTTCCACTTTTTCTTTTTCAGCCTTGTCGCTTGCTTCATTGGCTTTTGCTTCGGCTTTCATTTTTTCCACTTCTTCCTTACTCAAACCGCTACCGGCTTCAATGCGTATTTTTTGCTCCTTGCCAGTGCCTTTGTCTTTTGCCGTTACGTGCAAAATACCGTTGGCATCAATATCAAAGATCACTTCAATTTGCGGAACCCCTCTTGGTGCCGGTGGAATACCATCTAAGTTGAAAATACCAAGGCTCTTATTATCTTTTGCCATCGGACGTTCGCCCTGCAATACATGAATTTGCACACCGGGCTGGTTATCCGAAGCCGTAGAAAATGTTTCTGATTTTTTTGTTGGAATGGTAGTGTTCGATGGGATCATGGCTGTTAACACGCCACCATAGGTTTCAATACCCAGTGTTAATGGCGTAACGTCAAGCAACAATACGTCTTTCACTTCACCGGTTAACACCGCACCCTGGATGGCAGCACCAACGGCAACCACTTCATCAGGATTCACACCTTTGTTTGGTTTTTTACCAAAGAATTTTTCAACGATCTCCTGCACTTTTGGAATACGGGTAGAACCACCCACCAAAATCACTTCGTCTATTTGCGATGTGCTTAACCCGGCATCTTTCAAAGCCTGTGCGCAAGGCTTTAAGCAACGCTCAAACAAGTTGTCTGCCAGCTGCTCAAACTTTGCACGGGTTAATTTTTTCACTAAGTGCTTGGGCACGCCGTCAATAGCAGTGATATAGGGAAGATTGATCTCTGTTTCGGAAGAGGATGACAATTCTACCTTGGCTTTTTCAGATGCTTCTTTCAAACGCTGCAAAGCCATAGGGTCTTTGCGCAGGTCAACGTTCTCTTCTTTTTTAAATTCCTCTGCCAGCCAATCCATGATCACTTTATCAAAGTCGTCACCACCCAGGTGCGTATCACCATTAGTGGATTTTACTTCAAATACACCATCTCCAAGTTCAAGAACGGAAATATCGAATGTACCACCACCCAGGTCAAACACAGCGATCTTCTGATCGTGTTTGCCTTTATCCAGGCCATAAGCCAGTGCGGCAGCAGTAGGTTCGTTCACGATACGGCGAACAGTAAGACCGGCAATTTCTCCGGCTTCCTTGGTTGCCTGGCGCTGTGCATCGTTAAAATAGGCAGGAACGGTGATCACAGCCTCTGTTACTTCCTGGCCCAGGTAATCTTCAGCAGTTTTCTTCATTTTCTGAAGTACCATGGCGGAAATTTCCTGTGGGGTATACAGGCGGCCGTCTAT
>JBQCJM010000038.1:0-6853 GCA_051952715.1 Flavisolibacter sp. | reverse complement strand
AATATGGAAGTAAGCTCTCCTTTTCAAACGGCTGGGCCCTTAACCGAAGCTTTGCTGATGGCTAACCTGGCGATTCGGGGAAATGATATTCGTACACCCAAAGCCAATGGCAATGGATTTAATTATCCTGGCCGTTACCTGAAATTACTTTGGGATAATGACAATATGAGAGTAACGAACTTTGATGCAGTGAACCAGTTTGTAAAAAGAGAATACAGGCAGGGCTTTGAACTGAAAGCCTGAGAAAGATGTTAACTATAGACCCAACAAACCCATGAATCTGTAACTCATAAACTTTAAACACTTAAACTTCTACTCATGGAACGTAGAGAAGCTGTAAAATACATAAGCATTCTTTTAGGTGGTACTTTAGTAGGCGCCGATGCTTTTTTAACCGGTTGCAAATCCTCTACCGGCAAACCGGGGGAATGGTCAACCGATGATGTGGCCTATCTTAATGAAATAGGTGAAACCATTTTACCTAAAACCTCCACGCCAGGTGCCAAAGAAGCCAACGTAGGACAGTTTATGACCGTAATGGTGAATGATTGTTACGATGAAGGCGATCAAAAGGCTTTTAGAGAAGGCATGACTAAGTTGAACGATGAAAGCAAGAAAAAATACAACAAGGAATTCATGGATCTTTCGCCACAGCAACGAACAGAGTTCCTTATTGGTTTAGACAAAGAGGCAAAGGAGTATCAAAAGAAAGTGTCTGATTTTAATAGTAAGGAAAACCAAAAAGAAACTGATGAAATAGCAAAAGGCAACCTGAATTATGTAAAGCAAAAAATGTCGCCGCACTATTTTTCTTTGATGAAACAACTGACCCTGCTGGGTTATTTTACATCTGAACCCGGAGCCACTAAAGCTTTACGCTACACGCCTGTGCCCGGCAGATATGACGGCTGCATACCGTATAAAAAAGGTGATAAGGCTTTTGCGTAAACAGGTTACACAGATCGGCAGAAATTACACCAATTAATTTGTGTTGAGAACCTTGAGGTTCTTCAGGTCTCTGGTTAAGTAAAAAAGCTCCGGCCATATTCCTGATGTTTGGACTGGCTCAGTAGCATTATTGAACGTACAAGAGTGCGACGCAACAGGGCTTCATAATAGCCATGCAACCCTGGTTCATGAAATTATATGCATCCAATTTGATCGTTGATTAAAACTTAATAAATACACTCACCACAACCATTAACCATGTCGTATAAACGCAGAGAATTTTTAAAAATCGCTACTGTTCTGGGCTCGGGACTTGCCTTGAGTTCTTATTCAGGCTTGTTGGGTTGCAAAGCAACATCTGCAAGCAAAACCATCCAGGATAACTTTGGATTGCAATTATACACTTTGCGTGATGTGCTGCCCGCCGACCCCAAAGGTGTGTTAACCAAAGTAGCTTCTTACGGTTATAAACAAATAGAAAGCTACGAGGGTTCGAAAGGAATTTTTTGGGGTATGACCAATACAGAATTTAAAAGGTTAATGGACGACCTGGGCATGAAGATCGTATCGAGCCATTGCGACATTGATAAAGATTTTGAACGTAAGGCTGAAGAAGCTGCCGCCATCGGTATGAAATATTTGATATGTCCTTACTTAGGACCCCAAAAAACAGCCGATGATTTTAAAAGATTTGCCGCTACATTTAATGAACGTGGTGAAACCTGTAAAAAACACGGGTTAAGATTTGCTTATCACAATCACGATTATGGTTTTGTGCCGGTAAACGGACAATTGCCTCAGGATATTTTGATGCAGCATACAGACAAAGATTTAGTAGATTTTGAAATGGATATCTATTGGGTGGTCACGGCAGGGCAGGATCCTGTTGCGTGGTTAAACAAATATCCCGGACGTTTTACTTTATGTCATATCAAGGACAGGGAAAAAGGTGCTCCGCTTTCCGACAAGGATGCTTCAGTGATATTGGGCACAGGCGACATTAACTTTCACGGCATTTTAAAAGATGCAGAGAAGAAAGGAATGAAATACTTTATAGTAGAGCAGGAAGCTTATAAAAATACTACACCACTTGATGCCGCCAAAGCAGATGCAGACTACTTGAAAAACTTCACCCTGTAAATTATGTAATGAACAATGAGTAATCAGTAGTGAGTAGTATACTGCAGCCATAGGACAGTATGTTATCGCAAAGTTCTTTTGAATAACACGACTCATTACTTATTATTCATCACTCATTCTTTCAATCGCTGACGGCATTATTTCTTCGTTGAATCTCTTGCCGTTGAGTCTTTTGCATAAGTAGAGTCAATTCCTTTTTTTACGGTTCCCGGCGTCACACTATTAATTGTGTCGGGAATATTGCCATTTACATTTTCTAAAGGTGTTACTGCATTGGAACTGCCGTTCGAATCGGTAGTTGTCGTTGTTGTTGTTCCGTCAGAACAAGAAACGAAAAAAAACACCAGGCAAAAGAATAAAAAACTTTTCATGATCAATTATTTTACGAATGATACATTTCTGTTTTCAAAACTTGCGCCAATAAATCAATAATGAGTAATTAGTAATGAGCAGGCCGTCCACCGATAACAGGGCGGCTCCGTGAAAGCTTTATGCAAACACGAACGCATAACACACTATCGATCACTCATTTTCCGATGTGGAAAATACGGTATTCAAAAAAAAATTTAAAATGTTGATAAATCGTACTCACGCCGCATAACAAGCGTAAATCAACAGGAAAGTAAATGTGAATAAACCAGATTAAGCCGCTGCGTAGTGATGAGGTGTATTTTGTATCAGATCTCTTATTATCTTGAATACAGAAACCTTATAAAAACATTGATCCAATACTTGGAATAACTAACTAGCCACCAATATCTGAAAACCTTTGAGGCTTCTGAAACCCAGAAGCCTTTCTTTTTTGGCCTTCCTCAAAAATTTCAATCTACCCATACGATGAACTCCAAAGCATTTAATGAGAGCCTAATGTTCCATCAGAACATTTCATTGGCAACATTTCAATTAAAATGAATGTTCACTTCAACCCAATGGCATCATCCATGCCCCGGGATAACAATTCCTTTCAGTCTTCTATAAATTTCCGTGGCATATTCATCGGTCATGCCGCTTAAATAATCAAGGGCACTCATTACCTTTTCATATTTTGAAGTGGCTTCTTCAAACTGTGTAAACTGGTAAGGAAATAATTTTAAAACCTTGTCTTCTTTGTGCGAAGGTTTCTCTTTTAACAGTGCAGGAATAAATAATTGTAATAGCTCCGACATAACATTATAACCCGCTATCTCAATCTGTATTACCGTGTCATGCCCGTATATCTTTTTCACTGAAATCTCCTGTATGTCCTTCAACGCTGTTGTTCTCTTTTCTATATTATCTACCAGCGTATCATTAAAGCTGCCTTCCAGTATTTGTTGCTGGTTATCGCAAAAAACATCAACAGCTTCGTTGGCCAAAAGATTGATCACTTTAGCCCGGATAAAAGCAATCGCTTCATTGGTGTCTGTAATGTCGTTATAATGTTTCAATACTTTATCTACCGTCTCTCCCCTCCTTTTTACCTTTTCGATCAATGCTGTAAAAGCATCTACTACTTCTTTCTTCTGCAGTATGCCCAGGCGATGGGCATCTTCCATATCAACAATGCTGTAGCAAATATCATCAGCCGCTTCTACCAGGTAAACAAATGGATGACGTTTGTAAACAAAAGGTGCTGCGCCCTCTTCTATCATGCCCAGTTCCTGCACCATCTTTTGCACCGTTTCTTTCTCCGTTTGAAAGAAACCATATTTCTTACGGTGCTTATATTTTTTATCGACAGCAACCGATTCGCAGGGATATTTTAGAATGGATGCGATAATAGTGTACGTCAACCCAAAACCGCCGCGAAACCTGCCCCGCAAACTGTGTGTAAGAATGCGTACCGCATTGGCGTTACCTTCAAATGAAGTAAGATCGCACCATTCCTTTTCGTTGAAAAAAGACTGCAGTTCTTTACCATCAATGATAGCCCTGGCGTTTTCGATAAAATACGCTGATATCGCTTTTTCGCCTGAATGTCCAAAAGCAGGATTGCCAATATCATGCGCCAGGCAACCGGCAGCAATGACATTGGCCAATTCGTAACGATAAAACTCGTATGCTTCTTCATTGCTGTTTTTAAATGAGGTGCTGATGCGTTCACCTATCATCTTACCCAGCGAACGGCCAACGCTGGCTACCTCCAGCGAATGCGTGAGGCGGTTATGAACAAAGGCCGTTCCCGGCAAAGGAAACACCTGTGTTTTATTTTGAAGACGGCGGAAAGCCGATGAAAAGATCAACCGGTCAAAATCACGTTGAAAACCAGACCGTGGGCCCTGTGGAATTTTATCTGAACCTACCCTTTTCTCTGTAAATATGTTCTCAAACTGCATGCTCATAAAGCCGTAAATGTAAAGAAGACCTGATTAAGTTGATAAGTTGAGTGGTTGATTGAGTTGAAGACTGCATTCTTTTACAAATTCGCGGGTTTGTTGTTCGCAGGGAATGTATCATTCCCCCCCGATCAGAATTTGTAAACAAAGCCGGGTTGCCATTGTCCGTAATTATATTGAAGCGTGAAAGAAAAAGAAGCTGCTTGCTTTTTTGCTGATTGTAACCTTGCATAGCGATGGTAGTTCCGCACCACCTGCCGGCCACTTAAATAACCTAAGCCGGCGCCTACCAGCACATCGGTTGCCCAATGCTTATTTTCGGTTATCCTGCTCAGTCCTACAAGGCTTGCAGCGCTGTAAGCCAATATGGGAATGAAAGGTTTGTCCCTGTACTCCATGGCAAACACAGTAGCTGCTGCAAAAGCCACGGTAGTATGTCCCGAAGGGAACGAGCTGCTCACTGTTTTGCCCTGGTATTCACGGCCTGCAATATCAAAGGGTCCATGAAAGGTAGGCTCCGCTTCTATGCTGTCTGTTCCGTAATAGCTGGGTCTTTGCCTGCCGGTTAAAAATTTGGCAATACACTCAACCAGGCCGCCGGTGATGTATGCCTGCGTGGCTAAAAAAGTGGTGGTTTTTACCTTTTCGTTTTTGAAAATAAATCCGTACGCTGCCAGGGAAGTTAAAGTATAGGTTTCGTACGATGCACCAAAATCGGTAACAAACCTGCTCACGTTTCTAACAGCAGCGCTATTGTTTCTTAGTTTCAACGCCTGTTTTTGAATGGGCTCGTCTGCAAAAGCAAGCGCACCGGTTAACAGGGCAAAGCCACCTACCTGCTTCCAGCTTTTTTTGCTGGTATGAAAGGGGCCGGTTAGCTGTTGCTTTGCATTACTGGCTAACAAAATAAAATAGGTGGGCACGTCGATCTTCGTCGTTTCATTATACGCCGCAGCATCAATATTGATTTGCTTTTTTGTGCTGTCGTTCCTGCCAAGGCTATCTAATTGATGCATGAGCGTATCGGTTTGCTGGCAAAAACTGTGGAAAGAGACCAGGATGAATAAAGTAAGAAAGTCACTCCTGTATTTCATAGTGTTTTATTACGCCAACAAGTTAAGCAAACTCACCTATACTTTTCACCCACTGGCGCAATTGTTGAAATAGCTTTCAAAGATCTCATCATTAAAACAGATTATTCATTTTAAACCATGTGATATGAAAAATTTAGGTAAGTTTTTAAACTGGAAAAACATTGTGGCGCTTTTAGTGGTAACCTGCATGCAAACTGTATTATGGGCACAGGATAGCGGCGGTTCTTCCACCACCACTTCTTCTAAAAAAGTAGATGTATCGGTGAGCAGCAACGAATGGTACACTTCTCCCTGGGTGTGGGTAATTGGCGCCGCCGTATTTATTCTTTTATTGGTGGCCCTCGTAGGCGGTGGCAGAGGCAGAACATCAAGCGGCGACAGGGTAACGGTTACAAAAACAGTGGAAAGAGATACAGATGTTTAAAGCATGGCCGTTAGCATTGACAGCTGTAGATATATTTCTCTTTTGCGTGTAAGAAACAAGCACTGTGCAATATTGATGAATATTGCACAGTGCTGAATGGAGAATAAAGTGTACAGGAGTGCGACGCAAGAGCAGGCGAAAGAAGTTGTACAAGATGACCACATAAAAAAGAAAAAGCCTGGAAACAGTAAAGCCATTCCGAACAAACGGAATGGCTTTTCAACGCTTTTGCGTTTCTCAGATATTTTAATGGCGTAACCCGGTTAGGCGATACCAACCGAAGGTTCCCATGAATATTCTGTAGATGTCATGAATACCTCCTTTTCTTTGATGAGCCATGAAGATACAACACCTTACTCAATAAAAAACAGTGCTTTTCGTTATAAAAATAGCTTTATCAATCCGTTAAGAATTTCATCCGGAAACCATACAACTGAAAAGTAATGAGGCTCTTTCATGGCAGGCGAATAATGAATATCTTGCAGAACGATCCGGAACCTTAACGAATACAAATCTGTTTTACATGAACGAGCAGCTTTTTTTGCACAACATCACCAACAAGGCCAAACAACTCAATATCAATCCACTTTTGTTGCTATCCGGCATTGAAGGCTTGTACACTTTTAAAGATGTGCAGCTAAACACCATTAACTACGAGTTTTTAGACAGCCTGATACTCACCATTTTTGCCCTGCGCATCGGCGACCAGTTTCATACCATTGCACAGGAAAATTTGCTAAGCTCCAACGAAGCTGTCCGGCAGGCTGCCGGTCACGAACTGACAGAGTTGAATGCGGAATCCATTGCACAATCTTCCAACCCTTACCTCCAATCTTTTGCCGGCATACTCAATGGCAAAAGCACTATCCGCAAATACCACGAAAAAGCACTGGAAGTAGCAGCATTTGAAATTAAAAAAGCACAGGTCAGTT
>JBQCJM010000037.1:0-4575 GCA_051952715.1 Flavisolibacter sp. | reverse complement strand
CATTATTCTTCACCTGTAATGCCGTGTAAGGTGCAATGATCTCATTTCGTTGTGCAAGCGTTGAGTTCAACCATTTTAATCTTGTCATTTTCTGCGGCTCATTAATACCGCCATCTTTTAGCAGTTGCTGCGTTACAGTTAGGTTAATATCAATAGCATAAGGTTTTACTCCTTTTGCAGTTACGATGGCTTTACCATTATAAACACCAGGTATGGCATTTTGAGGTACATCAACCATGCACCATAAAGCCTGCACTTCGTTTTGCGGCACATCCACTTTTTTTACGAGAGGCCTGGCATCGTAGGTAGTGCCGTTGGTATTAATACAGGAAATATTTTTGGCAGAAATGGTTTTACCGTTAGCCAATTGCAGATCGGTGAATTGCACCTGCACGTTTTCTAAATTTTGCAAAGCATAAACACCTAACTGATAAGCATAATTTTCTCCCCGTGCTGCTTCGCCTCTAAAAGATGTTTGCATTCCTTTTTGCATCCAACGATAGGGCAAATCATCTTTCATACGAATAGAGAACTCTCGATCTTCAGGAAAAACTACAAATGCTTTGCCTTTATTTTTTTCTTTAATAGCTTCCGTTTCTTTTGCCGTTGCAATGACTTCCATTGGGTAAAAACTATTAAAAGCATTGATGGCTTGCATTTCAACCACAGAAGTATTTACAACCATGGCATTATTGACAAGATTTAACCAATTGCCGGAAGCTGTATTCTCAGGCCTTAAGTAAACACCTTTTGGATAATTGGAACGGCCTTCATTTTTATACGGCATGTAATACACATAGTACGTGCCTTTGCCCGATGTGGGTTCAAAATAAAGTTCGCCGTATTCTCTATTGATCGTTCCGGTTTTTACATTCAAAACTTTTTGATGCAATTTTGCATCTTCAACAATAATGCGTTTGTTCTGTGGATCGTCATCTCTCCTGCGCCATTCGATAAGAGCTTTTGCCACATTGCCTTCGCCATTGAACTGCACTACAGCTCTATGGTTGCCCAGCGAATCGGCGTTCCATGAATTATTACCCGATGTATATCTTACTTCCTGCGCCTGAAGTAAGATTGTCATAAAAAAGAATAAGAAAAGAAGGCAGTTATTTTTCATCATCATGTGTTTATTTCTACAGGATCGTTACCAAACTTAATTTTCAAATTATCCAAAACGTTTGTTGAAGCAATTGTTTCAAGGTAAAGCAGAATTCAGCCTTATGGCTATGCAAACGGTTGCACATTTTAAAGGAACAATTAAACAGGTTACCAGTAAAGTTTATTTACAATCTTTCCAATTGTTCTAAAATACGCATGGAAGCATCTTTGTCAGCATCTAGAAAATCATTTTCATAATGTTCTGCATTGGCCTTCACCCACGACAAAGTTTTATTGCCAGGAAGACGCAGTATCTCTTCATTTAACCAACTTTCAGCTTCTTGTTGGTTTTTAGTTTTTGCCAGTGCCCAAAAACTAACCAGGTGATTTGCCGGTATAAAATTTCTTACTGTATTTTCAACCCTCGGGCTAAAGCTGACAATTTTTTGGAGGAATGCCTGCACCTGCATTACATTGCCCATTTGCTGGTAGCAATAATAACTCATCCAATCTTCTAATCTTTCATCAACATCCTGTTCATAAGGTTTGCCCACACCCAGGTTTTCTGGCCAGTTCCTGGCCGCAGCAATAAATTGAAGCGCTTTTTTATAATTCTGTTTTTTCAATTGCTGCATAGCCTGCATCAGTTTAGCTTCCCTGTAAAGTTCTCTGCCTTCCGTAGCACCTTCAAATGGAATGATATTGAGACGAGAAAGTAATTGATCGCAGCTTTCATATTTTTTATTCAACAACAGCGTCTTGGCATACAGCATACCCATGATATAATTAGCGGGATGTGAATGATAAAAACTTTCTGTTATGGCCAAAGCCTTTTCATTGTGCTGTTGCTGTATGTAATATTCAGCCAACATTTTATGATACCGCCATTCTTGTTTGTCTAACGCTAAGGCTTTTGTAAGATCGGCTAACACTGTTTCTTTTTCTACATCCCAAAACAATAAGGCACGTGCAGCATAGAATGGAGCATAGTCAGGCTGGTTGTTTAGTTGGCGAAACAACTCCCTGCTTTCTGCTATACGATTTCTGTCCTTATAAAGAAGTGCCAGCAAATACTTTGGTTTCCAATTATCATTTTGCTGTGCTGCCCATTGTAACATCTCTGCTGTTTCAGAACGAAAAGCAAATGCAAATGCGGGAGAAGACTGAGTTGCTTTTTCCAATTGTAGTGAAAAGTTTTCATGCCGTCTGCTCTGAATAAAT
Source organism: Flavisolibacter sp. (assembly GCA_051952715.1). GTDB lineage: Bacteria > Bacteroidota > Bacteroidia > Chitinophagales > Chitinophagaceae > Flavisolibacter. Next base: position 2,253 of record JBQCJM010000037.1, on the reverse strand, counting down.
GCCAGCCAATATTCAATAATTATACTGGAAGGAGAAAGCCTGAGCACTTTTTCTGCATCATTTATACACCCTTTGTTATAGTAATCAATGGCAAGTTCCAAATAAGTTTCCGAGGGCAGCTCGTTTTGTATAAAACCAGTAAATTGTTTTTGATTCTCCGTTGATTGACGCCACAGATATTTTTCAAACCTGGCAAAGTGATTCAGCTGATCAAATGACAGAATTTTATTCAAAACCTGTGCTGCCTGGGCACTGTCATTTTCATAACGATAGGCGATGGCCTGTACTTCGTAAGCAGCAATGTCATATCTATTGAAATCAATAGCTTTTGCTGCATACATCAAAGCTTTATTCCAGTCTTTTTCTTTCAGGTAAATCTTACTCAATCCGGTATAAGCTGCACTGCGATATTCTAACGAAAGCGCTGCCAGATCAAAACCATCTTTCGCATCCACCACGTTATTCAATTGAGCATTGATCAAGCCATAATAGTAGTTGGCAGCACCATCGTGTGTATCAATGCTCAATGCTCTTTTAGCCAACACACTTGCCTCTGCATAACGCATATTACGATAAAGCAATTCTTCCATTTTAACCAATGCAGGCAAAAAATCCGAATCCTTTTCCAGTGCCATTTTTAATTTTTCTTCAGCCTGCACATACATCTTTTGATCGGCAAATTCTTTTCCCTGCAAATACAGACCATATACAGTTTGCCAATTGAAATTTTGCGGTGCATCAACAGGGCGGGAAATATTGTTTGCTTCAGGTGAAGACCGGTAAACCAAGTTATTTTCGCCAAGAGCAACGGTTATTTTTTCAGGATCAATATTTATCCGGATCGAATCTGCAAAAACCTTCAAAGGTGTTAGTGATAGCTCTTTGTTGTAAATTATGTCTTCTCCCTGCCTCACAATTAAATTGTCATGGATGTTTTGTACCGGATTGAAGTATATCTTTAACCAATCACCTTCATATTTCACATTCAGCGCTCCATATTCATTGGCTTCTACAAATCCTTTTGTGTGCATTACCGGGTACCAATACTCAATCCATCCGTCTGAATTATAAGGGGCGAAACTTTTATGTTTGAATGGTGTCAAACTGCTTTTTTCTGCATTTTGATTGAATAGTCTTCCCGATTGTACTTCCACGTATTGTCCATCCGTATCTGTCAGTAGCTTTTCCCATATCATTCCCTGGCGTGACAATCCCCATATCCAAATCTTTTTGCCTGCCTTATCATCGTGTAATGCATAACGGGCCATGCCAAAATCGTTATCGTGCCAATAAGCTCCAAAAAAATTGGTGTACTTACCGAATACATGATATGATTTGTAGCCTCCAAAATTGTTTTCTTCGTAAAAAGAAATCTTCTTTCCGTTAGCTTTATTCACCGGCCAATCGGAATGCTCTCCTTCATGTCCCAAATACTTTGTACCCGGATAAATGAATTCCAAGTTGCCCTGCGCTGTAAGTCCAGTATTCATCCAGTGATAGTAAGGCTGCTCCAGCGGTGTGCCATTGTACCAAAACGATTTTGTAGTGAAGTAAGCTTTGTCGTTAGGCAAATTAATTTCTATGCGCCAGGTGGTTCTTGTCAGCAGATCCAACACACCAATAATGCAACTTACGCTTCCGTCTTCATTTTTTTTCGTGATGTAATCAACCGGCGTTGCGCAATTGGGCGTATGACCAATAATGCCATAGTTTGCTTCAATACCGCCGCTTGTCCAGGGTCCACGCATGGCAATGTCACGAAACTTAACAGCATGATTATAATAAATAAAAGGCCGGTTGGTTGATTTTTCAATGGCAGCCCATATCTTCCCTCCGACTTCCGGCAGTATCATTACCTTGATGTAATCGTTTTCGAGCTCTATTACTTTCCAATCTTTTTGTACCGCTTTGTCAGTAAACCCGTCATACCGGAAATAGGGATAAATTTTAGTGAAGGACGGAACAGGGTTGGGATCAGAATAAGGATAGGTGGCGAATGATTTGTTGTACTCTTTTATGGTAGCAGTTTGCGCTAAAGAAAAGAAGCAGAACATGATCATGGACGCAGTTAGAAACGTTGCTTTCATATGCTAAGGGATGCAATTAAAAAACGGCACATCATATACTTAATGTCAATCTTTTAAAAGCGTTTTAATAAATTGTTTATCACAACCTGCTAGCTTAGTAACTGGCGTGCATGCCTTTACTATTCCAATAATCTACAATGGGTTTGTAAGGACCATACTTATGTTG
>JBQCJM010000036.1:0-4791 GCA_051952715.1 Flavisolibacter sp. | reverse complement strand
AGAAATGCGGAATCACTATTTGTGGCGCCGTATGCGATAGCTGCAGTTTTACCACTTTCACATCGTCGCGGCAGCAATGACCATCTTTATGCATGCCACAGTAATCGCATTTATCCGATTTACTGTTGCCGATCTCCGCCGAGGTCAAACGATCCATACAATAATGAAGGCTCACCACGAAACCCGTACTTACCGTGAAATACACCAGGAGCAATATGGCTGCAAGGGCCTTTTTCATTTGACAGTTAAAGATAAGTTGCACCGCTGAAAAGTGGAAATACCGGTAAGTTAAAATGACCAAAGCTGATATATATCATCTAAACTCCAGAAAATGCAATCATAAGTTTGTAATCGGGCCTACAATTTCATATAGGCCCGACGCTTCCTGCACTTTCAATCATATGCTTCCACCGGCCATATGAACACGTCTTTAATTGACAAAAGCCGTTTTGCCAAATCTCTTATTATCGCTTTTCTCAGCTTTATGTGTTCTACAAAGGTTTCCTCTAACAAGTAAAAGCATTGAGCTTCTGACTCAACCCGGTGTAATTTTTTTACAATTTGAAATGAAATTTCGCAATATGTAGGATACTGCTTTTTGGAATTTTTAAAAATGCAATAATCCATCAGCAACCACCGAATACGCCAATAGGCTGATACATAATCGGCTGCCTGCTGGTTGGTAAGAGACAATTGCTCTTCAAAAAATTTTTCGTTGTACATTTTTTCAGATTTAAGGTTAGCGCAGCATCTGAAAGGCAGGCAATAAAATCCTGAACACTTTCGTGTTGCGCAAAAAATTGATTAAATCTGAAGGGTTTGAAACCTAAGTGTAGTAGCCGAAAGAAATGAATGAAGTGCGTTTCATTACATTAAAAATAGTGCATTGCGTAATGCCAGCAAAAGATAACACAGAATATAGCTCAGAAAGACGCAAATATGAACGCATTTATCACACTCAACCCGCAAAGCTCAGCCTTAATTAATAAACGGCCAGTAAATACCGAAACGTGTAATCAATCCGGGGGTAGGATAACCCGGCGCTGCAAAATTATTGTTGGTAAATCCAAAGCCATTGCGAACATCGGCCGTATTCAGATTTTCAAAACGCAGAAAGGCCCTGAAACTACGGATGCGCATGTGAAGATAGCCGTCTATCCTCGGCAGGTTGTTGATGGTTATGGAATCCTGGTAAAAGAACTGCCCCAACACCGGAGAGAAATTATCGGCTTTGTAAGGCGTGTTATAACGCAGTTCTATTCCAAAAGCAATGTTTAAATTCTTTAAACCCAATTTGCCTTCATAACCAAAACGGTTTCTTGTATAAAAGGCCGGGATATTCAAATTAGCCGTACCTGTTTTTTGCTGTACATAAGCTTCGGCATGCCATTTCCAAAAACGGCCAAAGCTGAATGTTTTAGCAGCATTAATACGCAGCACATTAAACAAAGTAGCTTCCTGCTGCAGCTTGTAAAAATCGGTGAGGTATAAATAATTACTGATCAAATAATAGTCGGCGCTCAGCTGCAGCTTTAATTTTGAGATCCATGCAGAGCCAAAAAAGTGCGTAGTATTTTCCTTACCAAATGATTTGGACAGATCATCCAAGTAAAAATTACTTGAAGTATTGTAAATGAAAGGAGGTGTACGATTTATGTTTTCAAAACCGAGTTGCAGACTGCCCACTTTTGGATTGATCAAACGCTGCAGGCTGACATAAGCATGGTAATCGCCCATGTTATATCCATTCAAATACAAACGGCCAAAAGCATTAATATCCCATTTTTGATTTTTAGTACGATTCCGATACTCGCCGTGGCCTGCCATATTGTATAAGGAACGTGAAGTTTTTACATCGCCTTTTAACAACTGCACTTCCAACCCCAACTTTATAAACTGCTGCAGATTGTTGGCATCGGGGAACTGGTAGATAGAAAAGTCGTTATTGATCTCATGCCATTGGTCACGAAAAGAAACTGCGCTATCGTTTGATGCAGGTAATTTAAAATTATAACGGCTGGCATAATAGGCTGAATCCGGCTGATTGGTTCCACTCGGAATATCCTGGAAAACATAACTGTATCTTCCATAGTTGAAAGTATGTTCAAAACGAACCCGCGGGTAAAATAGCGGAATAACAGTAGAATCAGTTACCAATGAATCTTTGCGTCCAAAATCGTATTGCTGGCGCAGGTAATAATTAGCTTCCTTGTAAACGTTGCCGGTGTTGATGGAGCTGCTAAAAAAATTCGTAGCATTAGAATATCTTGGATCACCACCAATAAAAGTTGGAATGGTAAAACGGTCGGTTGAATAAATAGGATCGTTCAAATAATCTTTATCATTCAATATGCCGCCACTTTGTTCGGATTGCAGCTTATTGGAAAGAATAATAAAATAATTATTGTACCGCTTGGAAGGTGATTGATACCATGAAGTAATGCTATAATTGTTATGACTGGCTTTTTGATTACGGAAAACTCCCGGCGCACTAATAAGGCGATAATGTAAACCAATATTCCAGTAAGGCTTGAAATTTTGTGTGTGATGCAATTCAATGATCTGTTCTGCCTTGCTTGCAATCTCGTAAGCCAGTTCGGTGTAAGGCTTTGTAGTGTTGTAAAATGGAATGGTTTCCAGTTTCCATTTATATACATCAAAAGCATGAAAACCGGGATCGAAGCCAGCTTTCAATTGCGGATCAAATAAAATAGACCTGGTAGCAGAGCCTGTATTGCCCAAATAAATATGCGTGGCCGGAATGGGAAAACGTGTTGTAAAATCAAGAATGGATGAATCGAGTTTGCGTGCCCCACTTGAATCTTGGTAATAAAAGCGGATGGTGATGCTGTCTTCTTCCTTCACCCTGCTTCTCAGGCTATCGCCGGTAGAGCCACTTTGCCCGGACAGATTGCCAATTCGATTGGAAATACCCTGTAACACATTGCCTCTTTGTGCCAACAAATTTGTTGAAACAAAAGATATGATCAGTAAAAAAGCAATTCTATGCACCACGGTATTTTTCAAATGATCTTTTAATTTAAAGAAGCGATCAGTTCACGAAAAATGGCGGAAAACTTTGGTTCTGCATCTTTAGCTGCCTGCAACACTTCTTCATGCGTAATAATATTGTCTTCCTCACGAATACCAATATCGGTGATCACACTCATAGCAAAGACATCTATACCACAATGCACAGCAGCAATTACTTCCTGCACAGTGCTCATGCCTACAGCATCGCCGCCCAGCACATGAATGAGTTTGTACTCAGCACGGGTTTCGAATGTAGGCCCTGTAACGCCAAAGTACACACCTTCTTTTATGCCAATCTTCATCTGTACGGCAATTTGTTTTGCCTTTTCAATCAGCTCTTTTTTATAGGGCTCGCTCATATCGGGAAAACGTGGCCCTAACCGATCGTCATTCTTTCCCAGCAAAGGATTCTTTGTGGCAAAACTAATGTGATCTGTAATCACCATCAGGTCGCCAACGCGAAAGCTGGGATCAACACCACCGGCAGCGTTTGAAATAAAAAGTGTTTGCACGCCTAATTGTTTCATTACGCGAATGGGAAATACAACTTCCTCCGGGGAGTAGCCTTCGTAAAAATGAAAACGGCCGGCCATGGCAATGATGGATCTGCCCGCAATAGAACCAAAGATCAGTTTTCCATGATGCCCCTCCACCGTTGACACCGGGAAATGCGGGATGTCTTCATACGCTATTTCTTTATGCACTTTTATCTCCTGTACAAAATTTCCCAACCCGCTGCCCAATACCACGCCAATGCTTGTACCCGGCAATTTATTTTGCTCTAAAAAATTAGCGGCCTCAATAATTTTATTGTACTGATCCATGGCGGCAAAGATAGCCGTACAACCTAATATGGGTATTTATAGAAGTCACAATATTCCTCGTCGCACAAAAGATTTTTCAAAACGGCATCTTTCAATACATCCTGGTAATTCATCCAGCGGCCGTTCACTTTTATTTTTTCGTACACAAGCCTGATGCCCTGGCTGTAATCTACCCACCAGTTTACATGACCTGTATATAAAGGTTGAATAGGTTTGCCATCTAATTTATGCCAGCCATAAATAGCAAGCCTGTCAGGTTTATCACGTAAAAGCTTACCGCTAATGACCACATCTTTTTGAATGCCGGCGATCAAACCCTTGCGGCCTTTTCTTTGCCCTTCGATCATCAGGTGATGATGATACATGGTAGGCGTACTGTCACGCAATGCATACATTGGCAAAGGCTCCAACTTAACAACAGCCGCTTTGTAAATATCATCTACCATTTTGCGTGTGGGCAAAAAGCAATGAAAACTGTCTGCAATTTTTTGTGCAGCCATAGGTGTAATGTTGATGCGTGCCCAATCCTGGTCTGATCCCACACTTAAATAATCAGGCGCCACATAATAAGTGGCTTTAATGGTTTTGCTTGTTGCTGTATCAATGATTTGTACATGCACTGCAACAAAATGTTTTAAAAAAGATGGAATGTTGCCCTGCAGAATTTCTTTTACCACAAGCGAATCTCTTTGCGGCCATTTGAAAGGGAAAGCCTGCCTGTAAAATTCAGTTCCTGTAATGGCTGTAGCTGGCCGGTCAGGAGTTTGCATGAGCTGATGAGAGCAGGAAAATAAAAAGCATAGCAGTGAGATGTTGAAAATTATTTTATACATGGTGATGAGCAAGTTGTGAGTCGTGAGCTACGAGGCTTATGATTTCGCAAGTACTTCAATCCCGCAACTCATAGCTCACAGCTGACCGCCTTCTTTACTGG
>JBQCJM010000035.1:0-39777 GCA_051952715.1 Flavisolibacter sp. | reverse complement strand
ACGATTTAATACGCAGGCTTCTGGATTTAACCTCACTTTGAATATTTGTTTTAATAATATTCACCACTTCTTCCAGTGTATACAATTCATTTACCCGTGCATCTACAATAAATTTACATTGTGCCGGAACCACATTATGCGCTTTGTTTTCTGTTTCTATTGACGTGACACTTAATTTCACAGGGCCCAGCAAATCCGACACTTTTTCAAACTGGTAAGTGCTGAGCCACTCAATGTCTTTTAACGCTTTATAAATGGCATTTTCTCCTTCGTTGCGGGCTGCGTGTCCCGCTTTGCCGTGTGCAATGCAATCCAATACTACCAAGCCTTTTTCGGCGATGGCCATCTGCATTTGCGTAGGCTCTCCTACAATAGCGCAATCAATGTTTGGTAGGAATTGCAAAGCGTTTTCAATACCACCGGTACCTGAAATTTCTTCTTCCGCGGTAGCTGCGTAGGCTACATTGTATTTTAAGTTTGGCCGTTCGTAAAAATGCAAAAAGGTCATCATCAATGAAACCAACCAACCGCCGGCATCGTTGCTCCCCAGGCCATATAATTTTCCATCTTCGATAGCCGGAGTAAATGGGTCTCTTGTGTAATTGCTATTAGGTTTTACTGTATCGTGGTGAGAGTTTAGAAGAATCGTTGGCTTTGACGCATCAAAATGTTTGTTCAATGCCAGAACATTATTGCCAACCCTGTTAACCTGCAATCCTTTATCAAATAAAAATTTGACAATAAGACTCGCTGTTTGCCACTCGTCTTTACTAAAAGAAGGCAGCTTAATCAGCTCTTGCAAAAGCACAATGGCTTCTTGCTTTAGTATGTCAAGGTTGTTATTCATTGACAATGGTTGTTCCTGATGTGCCGGTTAATAACTGATACAAGTTTTCAGCCTTGCCAATAATAACCTTTTTTACACCGCTGTTCAAAGCAGCAAAAGCATTATCGAGTTTAGGAATCATGCCGGCAAATACAAGATTTTTTTCTTTTAGCTCTTTATAAGAAGTTGGGTTGATTTTACTAATTGCAGAAGTATCATCATTAGCATCAAGTAAAACGCCTGCTTTTTCGAAAGAGTAAATTAGACTTACCTCAAACTGCTGGCTTAATCCCTTGGCTATTTCCTGCGCAATGGTATCGGCATTGGTATTTAATAATTGCCCTTGTTTATCGTGTGTAATGGGCGCAATGACAAGGCTGATGTTTTGTTGCAGTAAGCTTTGAACCAAAGAGCTGTTGATAGCATCCACATCGCCGGCAAAGCCGTAATCAATAGTGCTGTGTACTCTTTTGTGGGCCTGAATAATATTGCCATCCGCACCGCTTAAACCAAGGGCATTGCAACCATTGGCTTGTAACTGCGCTACGATGTTTTTATTGATATAACCGGCATACACCATGGCTACAATTTTCAGCGTTTCGGCATCTGTGATTCTTCTGCCTTCCACCATTTGTTGTGGTACGTTCATTTTTTCGGCCACTTTGGTAGCTAGTTTACCACCACCATGCACCAGAATTTTTTTTCCTTCAACAGTGGCCAGCTCTTTTAAGAAAGAAGAAAGTTTTTCTTCATCGTCAATGATGTTGCCACCAATCTTTATGATGTATAACTTATCCATTTAAAATTTCTGAAAGTACGGCTTGCGCTGCCCATACCCGGTTGGATGCTTCTTGAGTAATAATGCTGTTTGGTCCATCCAGAATTTCATCACTCAATTCTACATTTCTCCGCACCGGAAGGCAATGCATGACTTTAGCATTGTTAGTTAATTGCAACTTTTCATTTGTCAGCATCCAGCTTTCATCGGTGCACAAAATTTTGCCATAGTCTTTGTACGAGCTCCAGTTCTTTACATAAACATAATCGGCATCCTTCAACGCCTCATTTTGATTGTGTATAATGGTTGCACCTTTGGTAAACTGCTCGTCCAATTCATATCCTTCCGGATGCGTAATTGTAAAATCAGCTTCGCCCCAGGCATTAATCCATTGTGCAAAACTATTGGCTACACACTGCGGCAACGGCTTTACATGCGGTGCCCATGTCAACACAATTTTTGGTTTACGCTTTTCTGTAAATGTTTCCTTTATAGTAATAACGTCTGTCAAACTTTGCAAAGGATGCAGCGTAGCACTTTCCAAACTTACTACCGGAATGCCTGCATATTTAATGAACTGCTTAATGTATTGTTCACTATAATCTTCTTCACGGTTTTTCAATGACGGGAATGTACGGATGGCTAAAATGTCAAAGTACTTTCCCATGATTGGAGCGGCATCTTTTACATGTTCGACCGTTGTCCCGTTCATAATGGCGCCTTCTTCAAATTCCAGTGTCCAGCCTTCTGAACCCACATTGAAGATAATGGCTTCCATCCCTAAATTCTGTGCTGCAATTTGAGTGCTCAGGCGGGTGCGCATGCTGGGGTTTAAAAACAAACAACCAATACGTCTATTAGCGCCTAAAGTTTTGTCCCTGAAAGGTTCTGCTTTGTAGGCTAATGCTTTTTCAACTAACGTGTTGATGTTAGTTACATCATGCGCAGAAATAAACTGTTTCAATTTTAGGGGTAATTATTTTTATGTTATCAACTATGGTACTTCTATCATCGCATGTTGTGTCACTCACTTATACGTTCAATAATTCTATTGAGCATTTTGTAAGTTTTCCTTCTTTGGTTGCAGTTGCTCAATGGTTTTCAGCAAAGCGGAAATAAAATCGTCTAATTGTTCTTTATGTATGTTCAAAGCCGGCAACAAACGAATAACATTGGGCTTAGCTTCTCCGGTAAAAATATGGTGTTGTTGCAACAAATTCTTACGCAAGTCTTTCAGTGCATCCGGCGCATCAAAGCCAATCATCAAACCCATGCCCCGAACGTTTTCAATACCCTCAATTTGTTGTAAACGATTCATTAGGTAAGCGCCATTTTCTGCGGCTTGCTGCAACAGGTTTTCCTGCTCAATTACTTCCAACACCGCTAAGGCAGCAGCGCAAGCCAGGTGATTACCGCCAAATGTAGTTCCCAACAGGCCGTACTTCGCTTGAATATGCGGAGCAATTAAAATTCCACCAATGGGAAAGCCATTGCCCATACCTTTGGCCATGGTGTAGATATCAGCGTCAATGCCTGCATGGTCGGTGGCAAAAAACTTCCCGCTTCTGCCATAACCGCACTGTACTTCATCGGCAATGAACAAAGCGCCGTGCTTGTCGCATAATGCTCGAATAAGTTGTAAAAAACTTTTCGTTGCTACCTGTATACCCCCCACGCCCTGAATAGCTTCGATGATAACAGCCGCTACTTCATTGCCCTGTGTTTCGAAATAGTTTTTAATGGCATCTTCATCGTTGAATGGAAGGAAAACAATATTGTCTGTTTCATTTACAGGTGCTACAATAGATTGATTATCTGTAGCGGCAACGGCCAGGGAGGTTCTTCCGTGGAAGGCTTTCTTAAACGCTACGATCTTTTTTCTACCGGTATGAAAAGAGGCAAGCTTCAATGCATTTTCATTAGCCTCGGCACCGCTGTTGATCAGGAACAATTGATAATCTTTCTTGCCACTGATCTTAGCTAATTTATTGGCCAGCTCTTTTTGAATAGGAATATCAACGGAGTTAGAGTAAAAAGCAATTTGGTGCAACTGGTCTTCAATTCTTCGTACCCAATGGGGATGCGTATGTCCAATACTGATGACGGCATGGCCGCCATACATATCTAAATACTGCACACCATTTTCGTCCCATACAAAAGAATCTTTTGCTTTGGTAATGGTGATGTTGTTGATTGGGTAAACGTCGAAAAGCTTCATCTTGAGTCTTAAGTTTTGCGTTATAAGTTTTAAGTAGTTTTCTGAGTGGTCTTCACTTTATTAATTAATGAAATCAACATTGCTTTAATTTCATTAACACCTTTATAAGCTCACTAAATTTATTTTGGTCCAAATAGTTCAAATCTCTGGAAAGGATCAGGAAATATTCACTTTCATTTGCTGAACCTAATACTATATTCAAAAAATGTGCAAATTCAGTTTGTGTGTTTTTCCCACAACCCTCTGCAATATTTGCCGGAATTGAGGAAGTTGCTCTTCTTAACTGATTTGTTAAGCTATATAATTCATCTTTGGGAAAAGTCTTGCTAGCTTCATACACACTCAATGTAAACTTGTGCGCCTTTTCCCAAACCTTTAATTCTTTATAATCCTGCATGTTTAAACTTATAACGTATTACTTACAACTTTAAAACTATTCAAACATTACTTCTCCTTATAAAGATTACCTGCAATATTGGACGATAATTTAATTCCTTTTATTAATGCAGAACTCAGCCCCTGGTGTTCCATTTCGTTCAATCCGGCGATGGTACAACCTTTGGGCGATGTAACTTTATCAATCTCTTCTTCAGGATGTGTTTTGTTGACGATTAAGAGTTTGGCAGCACCAAATGCTGTTTGGGCGGCAATCTTTAGAGCATCGTGTGCATGAAAACCAATCTCTACGCCGCCTTGTGAGGCTGCACGAATCGTTCTCAAAAAGAAAGCAATACCGCAGGCACAAAGCGCTGTGGCTGCACTCATCATGTCTTCATTGATAACAATACATTGGCCCATGGTGTTGAAAATGCTTTGCACCATGTTCACATCTTCCTGCGTAGCATTTACCGCAGAAAGACAGGTCATGCTTTCACCTACTTTCATAGCGGTATTGGGCATGGCCCGTACAATGCGTAAGGCATCTCCCAGCTTATCTCTGAACACTTGTGTGTGGGCACCGGTAACCACCGATACCACTAATTGTTTTTCCAGATTGATAGCAGGTTGCAGTTGTGATAAGGCTTCGTCTAATTGTTGCGGCAGCACGCAAATAAAAATGGCCGTGGCATGTTTAATAGCTTTTGCATTATCGGTTGATATGTTGAAACCTTTTGCCGTATAACCTGACAATGCAGAAGCGTTTCTTCTTGTTATGGTAATATCGCCGGCTTTGCAGGCATTGGCCCTGATGAGGCCTTCTGCCAACGCCATCCCGATATTACCGCCGCCAATAATTGCTGCTTTCATTATTTGTAGTTTAAAATGCTGAAGCTTTTAAATTCAGCCCTGCGCATTCATTCAGTCCAAACATCAGATTCATATTTTGCACAGCTTGTCCTGAAGCACCCTTTAATAAATTATCAGTTGCAGAATGCACTACCAGTTTGGTACCTACTTTCTCTAACTGTATCACACATTTGTTGGTGTTCACTACTTGTTTTAAAAAGATTTCCTGCTGGCTTAAGATAGTGAAGGGTTGATCGCTGTAAAAATCACGATACAATTCAATTAGTTGCTCCAGATCCCATTCGCAAGTGATGGTAGAGGAAATAAAAATTCCTCTGGTAAAATCGCCACGCCATGGAACAAAATTGAGTTCAATGGCTTCTGAGCCTAATTGCGTCAGCGATTGATTAATTTCTTTTAAATGCTGGTGCGTCAGGGTTTTATAAGCCTGCACATTATTTGCTCTCCAGCTAAAATGCGAAGTAGGAGAGAGACTTTGTCCTGCACCGGTTGAACCTGTAATGCCTGTTGTATAAACTTCATTCAGTAAACCTGCTTTTGCCAGCGGCAGCAAACCCAATTGAATAGTAGTGGCAAAGCAACCAGGATTGGCAATGTTACTGGCAGATTTTATTTGCTCTTTGTTCAATTCTGGAAGACCATAAACAAACTCGCGGGTTTTGTATTTTGCGTTTTGTGCCAGCCGGAAATCTTGTGAAAGATCGATCACCTTTATTTTATCAGAAATGGTAGTTGCTTCTAAAAACTTTTTTGCTTCACCGTGTCCAACACACAAAAAAAGGACATCAATATCTTCATTCAGTTTATCGGAAAAAACCAAATCGGTTTCTCCGATTAAATCCTGGTGAACCGATGATACAGGTTTGCCAGCATTGCTGCGGCTATGGATAAAAGAAACAATTGCATGAGGGTGATGAATAAGAAGCCGAATTAATTCTCCACCTGTATAGCCTGCGCCACCAACAATTCCAATGTTTATTTTTTTCATAATTATTCGCAGTTTATTCTATCATTGATAGTTGAAGGCTGTGAGCATAGAATGATTCTAAATCTTCAGCGCTTGTATTTATAATTCTGTGTTTCTTTCCTGCTTCAATGTGCAATCCTTCCCCGGTATCTATCTCTATACTAACATCTTCAATTTCGAACAATGCCTTTCCTTTTAAAATAAAAATGAACTGTTGTGCATGCCGGTGATAATGCTCTTGCTCCGATGTGCCGGCAGGCATTCTTTCCTGCTTTACCGATAAAGAACTGTTGTCAACCAAGTTCCAGCCATCACAATCATTTCCCCATTGGTAATGTTTCAAAGGCTGATATTTAGAAACTGGTTTTATCATTTGTTTGTTTCCCGGACCTGATAAAAAATGGATGTTTGATTGCCGAATATTTTACTAAATCCCCTTACATCCTCGCCGGTAAAACCAGTATTCATTTCGCCGTATTTGCCAAACTTGCTGCTCATTAAATCGTACTTCGATTCAATGCCGATGATCTGGAAGCGGTAAGGTTGTAGTTGTACAAACACATCACCGGTTACGTTTTGTTGCGAACTTGCAAAAAAGGCTTCAATATCTCTCATCACAGGGTCTAAGATTTGTCCTTCGTGCAGCCAGTTGCCATAGAACTGTGCCAGTTGGTCTTTCCAGTTGAGCTGCCATTTGGTAAGTACATGTTTTTCCAACGCATGATGTGCTTTTAAAATCACCATTGGGGCAGCCGCTTCAAAACCCACACGGCCTTTAATGCCAATGATGGTATCGCCAATATGTATATCGCGGCCAATGCCATAAGCACCGGCTATTGTTTGTAAATATTGGATGGCTTCAGAAGGATGGGTAAAGGTTTTATCATTTACCTTTTTCAGTTCACCTTTTTCAAAACTTAATTTTACTTCTTCGCTGTCTGTTTTTGTAACCTGTGTAGGCCATGCTTCTTCCGGTAAAATTCCTTTAGAAGAAAGCGTTTCTTTACCGCCAACACTGGTTCCCCACAAACCTTTGTTAATGGAATAAACTGCTTTCGCAAAATTCATTTCCACGCCTTTCTTTTTCAGATATTCAATCTCTGCTTCGCGGCTAAGTTTCAGATCACGAATGGGAGTGATGATTTCCACGCCGGGAATCATGATATGAAAGATCATATCAAAACGTACCTGGTCGTTACCGGCGCCGGTGCTGCCATGAGCTACTGCTTTTGCACCCAAAGCCTTTGTATGTTCGGCAATGTGTAAGGCCTGCACCAAACGTTCGGCACTTACGATTAAAGGGTAGGTGTTATTTTTCAATACATTGCCAAAAATCAAATACTTGATAATGCGGTCGTAATAGCTTTTTACAGCATCAATCGTAGTATGTGTTTTTACACCCAGCTTGTAGGCATGGGCTTCAATGTCTTTTAATTCTTCATCTGAAAATCCGCCAGTGTTTACAATAATGCTGTGTACTTCATAGCCTTTGTCCTGGGTTAAATATTTTACACAGAAAGATGTATCCAATCCACCGCTGAATCCAAGAACAATTTTTTTAGCTGAAGAATCTTTTGTTGCAGTCATTGCCTTATGAAAAGTATTTTAGAAATGGAATAAATTAAACAAACTCATTTTGAGCCTGCGATTATTGTTACGGTCTTTGTTGCTTTTATCCTGCCCGGTCAGTCTTTTTAAAAACTTGCTTTGTTTAATCTTAAGCAAACGTTCGTATACTTTGCTTTTTTCTTCAAAGTGCTCCTTAGTTTCTTGCGGCTGATAATGATCTTTTGGATCGTAAAGCATGGCGGTGCAAAGGCAGTTTTTTCTATCCTTGCTCATGAGAATGTCATAGTTCACACAGCTTTTGCAGCCTGCCCAAAACTTTTCATCCTGTGTTAATTCAGAATAAGTCACAGGTTCGTAACCCAGGTCGCTATTGATTTTCATCACTGCCAAACCTGTTGTCAAACCAAAGATTTTTGCTTCAGGATATTTTTCGCGGCTTAGTTTGAAGATGCGTTCCTTGATAGCCTTTGCCACGCCGCTTTTACGAAAAGCAGGAGAAACGATCAAACCGGAATTGGCTACATATTCCCCCTCCCAGGTTTCGATATAACAAAAGCCCACCCAGGTGCCGTCGCCGGTCAAAGCAATAACAGCTTTGCCTTCGTCTATTTTTTGTGCTACATATTCGGGAGATCGTTTGGCAATGCCGGTTCCGCGTGCCTTCGCCGATGATTCCATTTCATCGGTGATGGTGGTAGCATATATTTTATCTTCTGGTGTTGCCACCCTAATGATAATATTCTGTTCCAATTGTAAAAGAATTGATGTAAGTAGTGGGATAACCAATCCTGTACCAATAACCTCGGGAGATTTCACTGATAGGGGCCATGGTTAGCGGCTCGTCCTATCAGCAACCAGGTCGTCGTCTTGAGAGATAGCGGAAAATGTCAAAACACACGTCGTACATGCGGGTGGAAACCTGCGCATGAAAAATAAAATGTTTGGTATGTGTGTTGCTGATCATTTTTAGTGAATGCAAATTTATAGACAATTAAGCTTTAAATCCAACTATATTTTACTTTTTACCGTATAAAGGTATTAGCTATGCTAAATATAGTTCGTTAAAACCCGCATCGGTTCAGCAAAGCTTTATGATTTGATGGCTGGGCACGATATTTTAATGATTTGTTTATGATTTCTTTACTACAATAAACCTGTTATGCTCACCTTCGAAGAATATTCATCGTTAGATGAAGACCTGCAGACGCAGGTTTTGTCGCTGGATGGGGTTTATCTGGAACTGATCAGGAATGCCCGTAACCTCAACGTGGAATTGTATGCCCTGTATAATTTTTATGTAGAAATATTTTTTGACAAAAACACGGAAGAGCCTTTGTACCTGAAGCCTTTTAAAAAAATGAAGTATTTGGACCCTTATCTTGTGCTGGTTGATATAGCAGAAGTACAGAGGTAAAGCACAATTACTATAAATAAAGAAGCCGGTTGTAATAAACCGGCTTCTTTGTTGAGCTACTAGGATTCGAACCTAGACAGACAGAACCAAAATCTGTAGTGCTACCGTTACACCATAGCTCAATCCGAAAGGAGTGCAAAAATAAAGGTGCAGGCAAGATGAACCAAATTTTTTCCTTTATATCCTTTAATTTTAAAAGGTTTTAAGATTTAGCGGTTAATAGTTTTATCGTTCATCAGCAAGTATCTAATCTGTTCCCTGAACTACGGGCCATGAACAGTCAACTTCTCTCTGATAATACATACATTTATAAAAACCTCTTTCATGCCACTGTTCAACCGCCGCAATTTTCTGCATAAAGCCGGACTTGCATCTGCTACTGCCATTTTCTCTTCTTTTACAAAACCTGGATGGAGCAGGAATCTTGAAAAAGCGATCAGGGAAGCACAAAACATGTCGCCGGAAGACCTGGCAACAGAAGAAGAATTTTGGTATTACATCCAACAATCCTTTACAGTTTCTCCTGCTATCATCAATTTAAACAACGGTGGGGTATCGCCTGCACCTAAAACCGTGCAGGATGCCATGAAACGATACTACGATTTTAGCAATGAAGCGCCGAGCTATTATATGTGGCGCATCCTGGACCAGGGAAGAGAAACCTTACGTGGTAACCTGGCCAAGCTTGCAGGTTGCAGCCCTGAAGAAATTGCCATCAACAGAAATTCATCTGAAGGTTTGGAAACCATCATTTTTGGATTGCCATTAAAAGCAGGCGACGAAGTAGTAGCTGCAAAACAAGATTACCCTAACGTTGTAAACGCATGGAAACAAAGAGAAAAAAGAGACGGCATAAAAATCAACTGGGTCAATCTGGATCTGCCCAGCGAAGATGAATCATACCTTGTAAAACAATATGTGGCTGCCTTTACATCCAATACTAAAGCAGTTAACATCACGCATATCATTAACTGGAATGGGCAAATCATGCCTGTTAAAAAAATTGCTGCTGAAGCTCACAAACGGGGCATTGATGTGTTGGTAGATGGTGCTCACAGCTTTGCTCATTTTAACTTTACCATTCCCGAACTCCAAGCTGATTATTTTGCCAGCAGTTTGCACAAATGGCTATATGCGCCCATCGGTAGCGGCATGTTGTATGTAAAAAAAGAAAAGATCAAAAACATTTACCCGCTATTTGCCAGCGACGATCCTTTTAAAGATGATATCAGAAAGTTTGAACACTTAGGCACAAGACCTTTTTTTATTGAACAAGCCATT
The DNA here is from genome assembly GCA_051952715.1 of Flavisolibacter sp. GTDB lineage: Bacteria > Bacteroidota > Bacteroidia > Chitinophagales > Chitinophagaceae > Flavisolibacter. The sequence continues at coordinate 29,476 of JBQCJM010000035.1, read as the reverse complement.
GGTAAAGCAGTGGAGTTTCATGATATGATTGGTAGTGAAAGGAAGGAAAAAAGGCTGCACTATTTAAAAAATTACTGGATGGGAAAAGTAAAAAATGTTCCAAAAGTGATACTGAGCACATCACTAAACCCGCAATGGGGATGCGCTATCGGACTGGTGTCTATTGAAGGTAAAAAGCCTGCGGAGCTGGATAGCTATTTGTTTAACAATCATAAAATTCATACAACAACCATTGAATGGGAAAATATTAAAGGCGTTCGCATTACGCCCAACGTTTATACTACTACAAAGAACTTAGATGTTCTGGTAGAGGGCATTACCAATTTTACAAAGGTTTGATGCGACAAGAACGGTTCAATTTTAGAGGTTATTACTTTAGTTCAAGAGAATGCAAATTTTTTTTGACAACTACACAACTACCTGCACCTTCATTTAATTATTGCTCATTAATTTGTGTAACTCGTAATAAAGGCACAGGTTCTTCAAGTATTTCATGGCAGAAACACTAAAACGAAAAATCACATTATTGCAAGCTACCTCTATCAATATGATTGATATGGTTGGCATCGGGCCGTTCGTGGTCATTCCGCTTGTTATTGGATATTTTAACAGCTCACTGTTTTTGTGGGCATGGATATTTGGAGCCTTCATTGCAATAATAGATGGAATGATCTGGAGTGAGCTGGGCGCTGCGTACCCGCTGGCAGGTGGTAGTTATAATTTTTTGAGAGTGGCGTATGGAGAAAAGTGGGGCCGGATGATGAGCTTTTTATTTGTATGGCAAACATCCATACAGGCGCCGTTGGTAGTGGCTTCGGGCTCTATTGGTTTTGCGCAATATTTTCAATACTTAGTGCCACTACAGCTCCTGGAACAAAAACTGGTTTCTGTGGCTGTCATCGTTTTACTTACATTTTTACTATACCGGAAAACAGAAACCATTGGAAAGCTTTCTGTTTTACTGTGGATAGGTGTGATGGTGACCGTAGTTTGGATCATTGCAGGTGGATTTACCCATCGCCAAATCAATTATAGCTTTTTGCCAAAGGATAATCATCAATTTTTTAAAGCTGCCTTTTGGCTGGCATTGGGCCAGGGAAGTGTAAAAACTATTTACAGTTATTTAGGTTATTATAATGTTTGTCATTTGGGCGAAGAAATTATTAAGCCGGAAAAAAATATTCCGAAAAGCATTTTTATTTCCATTATTGGAATTTCCATTTTATATCTTTCAATGAACATCAGCATAGCCGGTGTTATTCCCTGGCAGGAAGCTCGAAAGCATGATTTTATTGTAAGTATTTTCATTGAAAAGATTTATGGGGTGACGGCAGCTAAAATTGCTACGGCATTGGTGCTGTGGGTGGCTTTCGCTTCATTATTTGCTGTGTTATTAGGTTATTCCCGCGTGCCATACGCAGCCGCTTTGGATGGAAACTTTTTCAAGCCTTTTGCCAAATTGCACCCCACAAAAAATTTTCCTTATGTTTCCCTTTTATTCATTGCCGGGTTGGGAGTTATCTTTTCTTTCAGTTTTTCCTTAAAAGGCGTTATCAGTGCTATTTTAGCCATGCGCATTCTGGTTCAGTTTATAGCGCAATCTGTTGGTGTGGTGTTGCTGAGAAAAAGAAAAGGAGAAAGTTCTTTGCCTTTCAAAATGTGGCTTTATCCTTTACCCATCATTGTTTCAATATCGATCTGGTTATTTGTTTTTATATCAACAGGATGGTTTGCGCTGTGGGGAACTTTAATTGCTTTAACCGGTGTTGCAGCTTATTTCATCAAAAGCAATTTACACAGTGAAGCTGGTAAAAATGCTACAGTACTGCCTTAAAGGCATTAACCACATTTCTGCAGTATAAATATTTTGCACTGTAGCATTTTTTGAAAAGAACTATTCAGCAATTAGCAGGTAATAATTTTTTTTCCCCTTTTGTATAAGAAGATATTTTTCGTGAAGCAGAAGCGAACTATCAATGGTCATTTGTAAATTGTCAACTTTTTTACGATTGACGCTAACCCCTCCATTCTGGATCATTTTTCTTGCTTCGCCTTTGCTTGGGAAAATATGGGTTTCGGTTAAAAGCGTTATTACATCGGCGCCGTTTTGCAGTTGTTTTTTTGAATAGTTAACATGAACAATGCCCTGCATTCCTTTCAGGTCATCTTCGCTTAAAGATTCGGCAGAAGCATTTTGTTGTGCAAATAATTTTTGCGTGGTTTCAATTGCTTTACTGTATTCCTCTACGCCGTGTACAAAAATGGTAAGTTCCTGCGCCAGCCTTTTTTGTAATACTCTTTTAGACTGGTCTTTATGATGTTCTTCAATTAAATTGTTGGTTTCGTCCTGCGGCAGAAACGTAAATATTTTTATCCATTTTTCTGCATCGCTGTCAGCAGCATTCAGCCAAAATTGGTAGAACTGGTAAGGTGTTGTTTTTTCTGCATCCAGCCACACGTTGCCTTGTTCTGTTTTACCAAACTTGCCGCCGTCGGCTTTGGTAATTAAGGGGCAGGTAAAGGCAAAAGCTTCGCCACCTGCTTTCCGGCGAATCAATTCTGTGCCGGTGGTAATATTTCCCCATTGGTCGCTGCCGCCCATCTGTAATTTGCAGTTCTTATTTTGATAAAGCCAGTAAAAATCGTAGCCTTGTATAAGCTGGTAGGTAAATTCAGTAAAGCTAATGCCGGTCTCTCCTTCAAGCCGTTTGCGTACACTGTCCTTGCTCATCATGTAATTCACTGAAATATGCTTGCCCACGTCGCGGATGAATTCCAGGAAGCTTATATCTTTAAACCAGTCGTAGTTGTTAACCATTTCAGCAGCATTAGGCTTAGAAGCGTCGAAATCCAAAAATTTCATGAGCTGTTTTTTTACGCCTTGCTGATTTTTCTGCAACTCTTCCTCGCTTAAAAGTTTTCTTTCCTGGCTTTTAAAACTGGGATCGCCAATCATGCCTGTAGCGCCGCCCACCAAGGCAAAAGGTTTGTGTCCGGCCCTTTGCATATGTACCAAAACAACAATTGGGACCAGGCTGCCAATATGTAAAGAATCGGCTGTGGGATCGAATCCAATATAGCCCGAAGTCATCTCTTTCAATAATTGCTCTTCTGTGCCCGGTGTTACGTCCTGTATCAGTCCCCGCCAGCGCAGTTCCTCTATCAAATTCATGTGTAAAAATTGGCTTTAGGCGGCAAAAGTAAGACAGCAAAGCGCAATTTTAGCCGGGTACTTTCGTTTATTCAGGTAATTTCATAGACAAGCCACTATGAATTTGAGCTTTTAAGAATTACTTTTGCTCAAAGTCTAAAATCGTGAAAAACCAGTACTAATCCCGCTTTTGAAAATTGACACAATGAAAATTAACCACCTGGCTCTCACAATGGTAGTCCTTACCAGTGTAACCACAGCTACTGCACAATTTCGCAAATATTCCAACGAATTTTTAAACATTGGCGCCGGTGCCCGCGGCTTAGCTATGGGCAGTGCACAAGTAGCGTCGGTGCAGGATGGAACGGCAGGCTACTGGAACCCGGCAGGTTTAACCGGTGTGAAAGATCACCCGGAATTGAACATTATGCATGCAGAATATTTTGCCGGTATTGGCAAATACGATTATGCCAGCATTGCTGTACCCGTTGCCGGAAATAAAAGAACCCTTGGTTTTTCTGCTCTCCGTTTTGCTGTGGATGATATTATGAACACCTTGTTTTTGGTGGAACCCGACGGATCGATTAATTACAATAATATCCAGGCTTTTTCCTCGGCTGATTATGCCTTTTTGGTGTCGTTTGCACAAAAAATAAAAGAAACAAACAACAAGAATATCAATTTTGGATTAAATGCAAAAGTTATTCATAGAAGTGTAGGAAGTTTTGCTAAGGCATGGGGTTTTGGTCTTGATGCCGGATTGCAGATCAGGTCAGGTAAATGGCATTTTGGATTTGCCGGCAGAGATATCACCACCACGTTCAACGCCTGGTCCTTCAGTTTTACTGAGAAAGAAAAAGAAGCTTTATACCTTACCAACAATGAAATACCTGTAAAATCCACTGAACTTACAGCGCCAAGGCTGGTAATGGGGGTAGCCCGTGATTTTAAATTGGGTAAAAAATCATCACTTCTGGCCGAAGCCAATTTTGATTTCACTTTTGATGGCCGCCGCAATACCGTAGTTAGCGCCGATCCTGTAAGTATAGATCCTAAATTGGGTTTGGAATGTAATGTCAACGAAGTGTTTTTTATAAGGGCAGGAATTAACAATTTTCAGAAAGCACTGGCTGATGGCGATACGTTGAACCAGAAAAAAGTTTGGATTTACCAGCCAAGTGTGGGAGCAGGGTTCAGAATTCAGAATGTAAAAATTGATTATGCCTTTACCAACCTGGCCAATCAATCCAATCCGTTATTTACGCATGTGTTTTCGTTGCAGGTAGATTTAGTTAATGATAAAAAGAAAAAGAAATAAATATTCGTACTCCCAAAACTACTGTTCATGAAAAAGATTCTGCTTGGCCTGTTGCTTATCTGCAGTTTTATGGCGAAGGCGCAGTACAATAACGAATGGATAGACTATTCCAAAACCTATTACAAGTTCAAGCTTGGAAAAGATGGATTGTACCGTATATCGCAGCATTTGCTTGATAGCGTAGGTTTGGGCTCTGCACCAGCAGAACAATTTCAGCTTTGGCGCAATGGTGTACAGGTTCCTATTTACACTTCGGTGTCTACAGGTGTTTTATCTGCTACCGATTACATTGAGTTTTGGGGAAAAATGAATGACGGTAAACCTGATAGGCAGCTATACCGCAAAGCTGAATACCAATTAAACGATAAATGGAGTTTGTTGACAGATACAGCTGCTTATTTTTTGACCATAGACCCGGTAACAACCAATAATCTGCGATTGCTGAATGTAACTAATAACACAACTGCAAACACTTTGCCGCCTGAGCCATACTTCATGTACACAACCGGTAAATATTTTAAAGACAGAATCAATAATGGCTATGCGGTTAATGTAGGGGAAAATTTCTACTCATCTTCTTATGATAAAGGCGAAGGTTGGTCCTCTGCTGATATTGTAACAACCGCCAAAGATTCGGTAAACGTTACTTATGGAACAAATAAAACCATTATAAACAATTTGTTTGTTTATAATGGAGGTCCGGCGCCTAGCTTTAAGATGTCCATGTCGGGAAATGCAAATTACCAGCGGCGATATAAGGTAACGATTAACCGTGATTCGGTTTTGGGTAACGAAGTAGATTTTTTTGATTACTCAACAGATTCGGCCCATTTTTCTTTAAGTACGCTTCTTGCAAGTAATAATGACACTATTACTGTAACAAACTTTGCTTCTGTTGGGTGTTACGAAGCGCCTATAGGCTGCCAGGTAGATCGAATGGTTATTCACAAATTTGAAATAACCTATCCAAGGCAATTTAATTTTGGCGGGTTAAAGAATTTTGAATTTGACCTTCCTGCCAGCCCGGTTGGATATTATCTGGAAATAACAAACTTTGTTTACGGTACAACCTTCGCACCTGTTTTATATGATTTGGTAAACGGGGAAAGATATATTGCTGATAAGACGGTTGCTACCAAATTGCGGTTTGCATTACCTGCCTCAATGAATGCCAGAAGCCTGGTGCTCGTAAGCGAAGATGTGTCAAATATTAATGCAATTACATCGCTTGAAACCAGAAGTTTCATTAACTATGGCAATGCCATCAATGTCGGTGATTATCTGATTATTTCTAACCCACTTTTATTTAATGGCGCTAATGGAAGCAATCCTGTAGAAGATTACCGGTCTTACAGAAGTTCCTTAGCTGGCGGTTCCCACAATGCTAAAATTTATTTGGCAGATGAGTTGGTAGATCAATTTGGATTTGGAATTAAAAAACATCCGTCCGGCATCAGGAATTTTATTCGTTTTACCAGACAAACATATCCTGTTGAGCCAAAGTTTGTATTTATTATAGGTAAGGGGGTGAACTACGTAGCGCAACGTAACAATGAAAGCAGCACTAATGCTACTACCAAATCTAATTTGGCAAAACTGAACCTTGTGCCCACTTTTGGCTACCCTGCTTCTGATATATTGTTGACGGCCGAACCCGGAAGTTCGATCCCTGAAATACCAATTGGACGCTTATCTGTTATTGCACCGCAGGAGGTTAGCGATTATTTGAATAAAATTAAAGAGTACGAATCGGCCCAAGCATTTTCTTCTCCCAGCGTAGAAGATAAAAGCTGGATGAAAAACGTAGTGCACATTGTAGGCGCCAGCGATGAAGATCTTGGAACCATTCTCTCGCAGGCGATGGATGGTTTTAAAAAAATTATAGTCGATACTTTGTTTGGAGCCAATGTAACTACTTTCTCCAAACAGTCGGCAGATGCCGTTCAGCAATTAAGCAGTACATCTCTCACTGATTTGTTTAACAAAGGCATTAGTTTGATTAGTTATTTCGGACACTCTTCCGGATCAACACTTGAGTTTAACCTTGAAAATCCGGAAAACTATAATAACCAGGGCAAATACCCGGTTTTTATTGCGCTGGGTTGTAATGCCGGCGACTTTTTTAATTATAACACAACGCGTTTCACCATCAAAGAGACTACCTCTGAAAAGTACAATTTAGCACCAAACAGGGGTACCATTGGCTTTATTGCCAGTACACACTTTGGTATTGTTCACTACCTTGATCTTTGGGGCACTTGGGCTTATAAAAGAATGAGCAACACCAGCTATGGTAAGCCTCTGGGAGAAATCTTAAAACATACCGCGGAAGATGTTTTTGCTGCCCAATCACAGGAAGATTTTTATGCACGGGCAACTGTAGAAGAAAGTGAATTACATGGTGATCCGGCCATAACGTTAAATACTTTTCCAAAACCGGATTATGTTATTGAAAATTCTATGGTAAAGGTGTCTCCGGGCTTTGTATCTATTGCAGATGCCTCGTTTAAGATAGATGCAAAATTTCTGAACATTGGTAAAGCACCATCTGCAAAAATAGTTGTAGAAATAAAACGGCAATTCCCTGACCAATCCATAACATTAGTTAAGAGAGATACGATCGATGCCATACGTTATGCTGATTCTATTTCTGTAACCATACCCGTTGACCCTGCGCATGACAAAGGGTTAAACAAAATTATTGTTACAGTTGATGCAGATAATGAAGTAGCTGAGTTATACGAGAATAATAATAGTGTAACTAAAGATGTAATGATCTATGAAGATGAGGCAAGGCCTGTATATCCATACAATTTTGCGATTATAAATAAGCCGTCTGTGAAGTTAGTTGCTTCTACAGCTAATCCTTTCAGTCCAAGTAAAACATATCAGATGGAGTTGGACACGACGGAACTTTTCAACTCTACTTTTAAGGTTACAAAAAACATTACGCAGGGGGGTGGTACATTGGAATTTGATCCTGGCATAACCTTCACCGATAGTACAGTTTATTATTGGAGAGTAGCTCCCGTGCCGGACAGTGGGCCATTTAGTTGGAACGGAGCTTCTTTTGTTTATTTAGCCAATAGCGACTTAGGTTTCAACCAATCGCATTTGTACCAGCACTTAAAATCTTCGGATAGGGTTGTTTTTTTAGATTCGGCAACAAACACCTGGAAGTATCAAAAGCAGTTGCATAGTCTTTTTGCAAGGAATACAATGTATTCTTACGGTGGCGTACAAGAAGGTGATTTTGTTGTTTCAGTAGATGGCAACCCATTTATACGCAGTGCCTGCGTCGGACGCTCCTTATTGTTTAATGTTTTTGATGAAATTACATTCAAGCCATGGTTGAATGTAGATAAGGATGGCAAGAGCTTATTTCGCTACGGAAGCGGCTCGGCAAGTTGCTCGCCGGGAAGACAAAATAATTTTGAGTTTTCATATATGACGCCTCAAAGCAGAAAATTGATCATGGATTTTATGGATTCGATTCCCGTGGGTGCTTATGTGGTAGTACGTAGCTTTGATTTTCATAGTAATAATTCTTATGCTTCTACCTGGATGGGTGACACTGCCCTTTATGGTTCTAACAAATCGATATACCACAAATTGAAGGCTGCAGGTTTTGCTTTAATCGATTCGGTAAACAGCCCTCGTTCCTGGGCTTTGATTTACCAAAAAGGCGTAAGCAGCTTTGAGCCAAAATATGCAGTTAGTGAAGGACTTTATGATAAGATCACTGTTTCTGCAGATGTTACAGCATCAAACAATATGGGTTATATTACTTCTCCTGTGTTTGGCCCGGCAAAAGCATGGAAGCAATTGAGATGGAATGGAAAATCATTAGATGCTGGTTCGGGTGACGATCCAGTGGTTGCAGTGCTTGGTATTAAAAAAGATGGAAGTGTCGATACTTTATTTAAGGATTTAAATCTGACCCAACAGCAATTTGACTTATCTGCTGTTAATGCAAAGCAATATCCATACTTACAATTGCAAATGCTGAATGCTGATACCGTTTATCTTACTCCATACCAATTAAGATATTGGAGATTAACTTATGACCCTGCTCCCGAAGGTGCAGTTGCTCCCAATATTTCATTTACAATGAAGGATACAGTAGACGTGGCTGAGCCGCAGCAATTTAGAATGGCCTTTAAAAACGTAAGTGAAGTGCCATTTACGGATAGTATAAAAGTGAAGGCTGTTGTTACAGATCGCAACAATGTGACCCATGTGCTGCCAACATGGAAACAAAGACCTTTGTCGTTAAGCCCTGACACTTTAATGATTACATATCCTATTGACACCCGCCAATTGGTTGGAAGCAATTCAATGTTCATTGAAGTAAACCCCGATAACGATCAGGCCGAACAATTTCATTTTAATAACTTTTTTTATAAAAACTTCTACGTTCGGCCGGATACCTTAAACCCAATAATGGATGTAACGTTTGATAATGTTCATATTTTAAATCATGATATCGTTTCGGCAAAACCAGATATTATGATCAAGTTGAAAGACGAAGCGAAATGGTTTTTGTTAAGTGATACTTCCACTGTAAAAGTTCAAATCAGGTTTCCTGACGATACTATACGTGTCTATAATTTCGACGGAACAACCATGGAATTTACGCCAGCCCAACAAGCACCAAGTACAGACAATACGGCTACCGTAAATCTAAAGCCGGTTTTTGATCAGGATGGTGATTATGAGTTAAGTATTTTAGGAAAGGATATGAGCCAAAATGCAGCCGGCGCCATGCAATACCGTGTTGCTTTCCAGGTTTTCAACAAACCCATGATCTCGAATATGCTTAACTATCCAAATCCATTCACTACATCTACAGCTTTTGTATTTACAGTTACTGGTAGCGAGGTACCTCAAAACATTCGTATACAAATATTGACTGTAACCGGTAAGATTGTACGTGAGATAACAAAAGATGAATTAGGCCCTTTGCATATCGGCAGAAATATTACTGAATACAAATGGGATGGGACAGATCAATACGGTCAGAAACTGGCTAATGGTATTTATTTGTATCGCGTAGTAACCAATCTAAATGGCAAAGCATTAGATAAGTTTACAAATGCAAACGACAATACAGATAAGTATTTTAATAAAGGATACGGAAAGATGTATTTGATGCGGTAAGATTACTTTTCAAATAAGATCGTTTTGCACAGTCTTATTTTTTTAAGCTTCGCTTATGTACAAAACAGTGTGATCTTTATAACATAATCAGTAATAAGAAAGTTTATTGTGACCTTTCATTCCTTTACAAAAAGCTTATTGGTCTTTGTTGCGCTGACAATTGTGGCTTTGTTGATATATCACCCGATCCTTAACAACAGTTTTTTATCTGATGACTATGATTCTCTCTATAGAATTTGCGTTGAGAAAAAAATATTATTCAGAGAATTTTTGCGGCCACTAATAGATGTTTCATTTTACTTAAATTATCGAATTTCAGGACTTGATAGCTGGAGCTACTATGCTTTTAATCTCGGCGTTCATGTAATGAATGCTTTTCTATTGTACCGATTGGCTTTATCCTATACATTATTTGATGCAAACCGTCAGCAAGTTTTTGCTTTAATAAGCGCATTTCTTTTTTTAGTTTATCCTTTTCATAATGAAGGTGTGGTTTGGTTAACAGGCCGATTGTCCTCTATGGCTTGTTTTTTTGCCCTCGTGATATTAAATGTATGGCTTAGCACTATACAATTCAATCTGAAGCTATTGTTGTGTTTGTTCTTGTATTTTTTTGGATTATTGGCATATGAATCTATACTTTTTCTGCCATTCGTTATTGTTATTTTAAATTTAACAGGTCATACTTCACGGAAGTATTTTTTGCGGAGTTTTCTTTGGGCAATTGCAGTGATAGGTCTCTTACTTGTGATTAGATTTTTAATTTCAGGCGCCGTATATGGAGTGTATGGTGAACGAATGGTAACACCTGGCTTGAGCCATTATTTGGCTAAAAGTTTAAAAACTTTAGGACGATCGTTTTTGCCACCATCCGAGAACTCGCAAATGATGGAGATCGGCTTTATAATGTTCATTATACTATTTGCCTGGATACATTTTAAATTAATAAAAAGGTATCGGTTACAAAAGGAATTAATAATTAAGTATTTAATTATTGCAGGCTGCTTTTTTACAACCATGATCATCCCGATGCTTTTCGGAATCAGCACACGAACTTCTGAAGGGGATAGGTTGCTTTATTTCCCTTCTGTGTTTCTATGCCTTATGTTTAGCTTTTTAATAATTGCAGTAACGAACAAAAATATATTCCGGTGGATTTATTGCTTAATCCTATCTTCTTATTTCGTTTACTTTCTCACCTTAAATAACAAGCAATGGGAAAAAGCATCTGAAGCCACTTCTGATATTTTACAGGCAACTATGACGTCTGGAGGAAGATCGGTCTATCTCGTTAATATTCCTGATGAATTGGAAGGGGCTTATGTGTTTCGAAATGGATTTGAGAAGTCCTTAGTGCTGAGCCAGGCAGATACATCTAAAGTGTTTCCTGTTGGATATCTTACAAGGCTGGATTATCTTAAAATAAATGGAATCATTCCTGTAAAAAAGGATGGAGAAAATATAACCATTCTTCCGGCCACTGAAATTATAAATAAGGGAGGTGGATTAGTTGAAGTTAGAAACCTGAAGCAAAATCAAAGATTTCTGGTTAATAAGGATAAGAGTGCTGTTTATTACTGGAATAAATCAAATTTAACCCGATTGTTTTAGCATGCATAGTAATTTAGCACCAAACCTTTGAAGCATGTTTGATAAAGCGGACTATATTAACAGGGGGGTTAACTTTTTAAACAACCATTTGTTTCCGGCGCATAAAAAAGCTTCCTCTTTAATGATTTATGCAACGGACCTGTGCGATTCTGCTTGCAAGCATTGTTTAATATGGGCAAAGCGGCCTCCAAAATATCTTTCCTTCGAAACGATAAAAAAAATTATGGAGAGCAGGTGTATTTCAGAAAGAACCAATGTTGGCCTAGAAGGTGGTGAATTTTTGCTTCATCCAGAGGCAGATGAAATTTTGAATTGGTTTTCACAGAAACATCCAAACTTCGATCTGTTTTCAAATTGCTTAAAGCCTGAACGGTTAATTGCCGCTGTTGAAAAATACAGGCCTAAACGGTTATATATATCATTAGATGGAACTGAGGATACATACCGGTATATGCGTGGTAAGGATGGCTACAATAATGTGTTGAAGGTTGTTGAATCTTTAAAAGAAAAGGTTCCTATCTTTATAATGTTCACACTCTCTCCTTATAATGACTTTGATGACCTTGAACATGTAGCTGCGTTGTGTAAGTTTCATAAAGTATTTCTTAGGGTTGGTATTTACAATAATATTCCCTTTTTTGATACGATCGATAGCGCCAAATCCTCCCGCTTCGGCCAGTTAAAAAACAAAGAGTTGCTATCTTTTAAAAAAGCAAAGCAGCTGCAGGAAAAACTGAGTAATGAGCAAACCGAAGTATTGGAAGTAGAAAAGCCTATTACTCCCAACAGCGAAAAGCAAATTCCTTTAATTGTAAAAGAATTTCGTGAAAATTACGATTACGTTCAGTTGTATGATAACTGGGTGAAAGGACAACTAAGGTTGAAATGTCATAGTATTATGGATAGCATTGTAATACTTCCTGATGGCAGTGTACCTGTTTGCCAAAATCTTGATCTTAAACTTGGCAATATTTATAACCATAGCCTTGATCATATATTTAATTCGGAAGAAAGTGTAAAAACACAAAAGCATTATTCAGAAAATTGTAATCAGTGCTGGATCAGTTATCATCGTAAATATGATATTATACTTTACAGAACCTTTGAAAAGTATTTTGGAAGATGGGCCACTGTTAAAATGCTTGGATATTATAAATGGAGCGATGATGACAACGTAAAATACAAAGATGTAATAAACTGAATTAGTTTGGTGCTTGTAATTTTTCAATTATTTCAAACGTGGATATCATTCCGAACAGGTCATTTTGAACCATGTTTTTACTTGATGATCGTTCAACTATTTCAATAAAAGTTTTCACTTCATTATAGAAGCCCTGCAAAACCAAAGTGTTTAATTCGGGAGCGGGAACAATTAAATTAGCTGCTGAAAAATACTCTTTTGTAACTAGCGGCTGGTTAAATAATCGTTCAGTAGGAATGTTGAGAAAATTTTTCGGTTTTTGATCTCCCTTTATTTTTAATGGATACTGAACTGTAATGGATTCGTTTTGACAGTTAATTGCAATACTGTCGGATGGAGAGTTCCAGGAGAATTGTGTTGAAAGTTCAATAAGACCGGAAATTCCATTTGAATGCAAAACATGTAATTGAACCGTCATCCCGGTATCATCGCTGTGTTTTGAAGAAGAAAGTATTTTACAATTACCAAAAAGGAACGAGCAATAATCAAGTGCATGTATAAACAGGTCAGTGAAGATGTTGCCCTGAATGTACTTTCCAAAATGAAATGAATACTGATAGCTTTTGGCAGAAGCAAGCCTTTTCAATAAATGCTTATTCCCTGGCCAGTATCTGCGCTGCAAACCAACTTTGCAAATAGTTCCTGAATTAATCTCAATCAATTCCTTTAATTCGGACAAATGTTGACAGGGTGGCTTTTCAACAAACACCTTTTTCCCTGCACTAAAAAGCTTTTTTAATATCCCGAAATGGGCAGATGGTGTTGTGCATACAAATACGCCTTCTATCTCTTTATCATTAATTATTTCTTCGATCGAGTGAACGAATTGAGCCGTAGAGAAAAATTTGTGCATTTGCGAATCCCAAACGGAAGATTGAGTGCATATATATTTTACGTTAATTTCAAAATGATGGAGAATTGGGTAAATATTGGCAAGGCTATGCATACCCACTCCTATACAGGCATATTGTTTCGTGCTTTTGAAAAGAGATTGGTTAAAATATTTTTGCTTTCTAAGATTATTAAACCTGGTAATTAATGGTTGAAGCATTGCTTGATCTTTTATATCATTTTTGCCTGACTATTTCTGAAAATTTTCTTTTCTTTCTAAGGAAATAGGGAATTAAGATCGTTCCACTAAAAACGCCGTAACATTTATCAAATCCTTTTGTTTGGACGTTTTTCTTATCTCTGCAAAAAAACAACCAATAAAAATAGGCAAATTGGGCTTTAAACATTGCCTTGCTAATTCCTGGTTTTTGTTTTAGCAAGAAAAATATACCACCAAAGAAATCTAAAAATAATCTCAGAATTATTACGGGCAATACCTTTCCAACAGGTAAATTCCTTGTAAGTAAAATATAATTGTTTCTAAACGTAAGAAAAGTTTTTAAATTATTTTCCCACGAAAGACTGCCACCACCTATATGAAAAACTTCAGATTGTGGGCAGGCATATATTCTGAAGTTGGCGTTTTGTGCACGCCAGCACAGGTCAATATCTTCCTGGTGCATATAATAGTAATCGTAAAATCCTCCGATTTTTTTATAAACCGATGATTTTAAAAACATGCAGGCGCCACTTGCCCAAAAAATCTGAACGGGAGAGTTGTATTGTCCTTCGTCTTTTTCAATCGACAATAATACTCTTCCTCTTGCAAAGGGAAATCCCAATTTGTCTATCCATCCACCAGCAGCTCCTGCATATTCAAACATGTGTTTTTCTCCATAGGAGAGGAGTTTGGGCTGACAAATTCCTACATCTTCATTCGCCTCCATTAATTGGATGACAGGCTCAATAAATTCCTTAGTAACCTCTATATCTGAGTTTACTAAAATAAAATAATCGGCGTTTATCTGCGATAAGCATAAGTTATAGCCCGTTGCATAACCCAAATTAGAATGCATTTCGATAACATGCACTTCAGGAAAATATCCCCTTAACATGGCTACCGAGTCGTCGCTGGAGTTATTGTCAATTACGTAAACTTCTTTGTTCTGATAGCTTGCGGATAAAATAGAGGGGAGATACTTTTTTAAAAAATCTCTGGTGTTCCAGTTGAGTATAAGTATTGCTACCGAAGGCAGTTTATCCATAAATGAAAGTGCTTTATTCTTCTGGAATATTTCCGGGCCAATAGCAATGACTTACTGCGTCATTTTAAAGTGTTAGCCTTGATTAAAAAGTTGCAAATAAATACTTATAATTTTAATAGCTATGGTATAAATTATTGCTTTATTTATAATTTAATTAAAGAAGCAAGTGTTTGTATTGCCTGCTTCTTCAACATTAAAATGTTTACCGTCATTGGAAATGGCTTAAGTTTATCTTTCTCAAAATATATTTTCCCACCATATCAAATTCCAAATTCACTTTATCTTCTTCTTTTAAATGCTTCAAATTAGTGTGCTCAAATGTATATGGAATAATGGCTACTTTAAAACTATCTTTTTTTACATCAAAGGCAGTCAGGCTAATACCATTTACGCAAACAGAACCTTTTTCAATCATCAATGCTGCAAATTTTTTAGGGAATTTGAATTCAAATTCGTAGCTACCGTTTTTGTTTTTTATCCTTTTGCATGTGCCTGTTGAGTCCACATGCCCCTGCACAAAATGACCGTCCAGGCGATTGGTGAGTAATAAACTTCTTTCAAGGTTCACAGTATCGCCAACTTTCCAATCATCAAGCTCGGTTTTCTCCAAAGTTTCTGCAACTGCAGTTACTTTATATACACTTCCTTGTATTTGCTCCACCGTTAAGCAAACACCATTATGCGCTATGCTTTGGTCAATTTTAAATTCAGCAGATAGAGGAGATTCAATCCAAAAACTTTTATTGGTACCGACTGATGAGATCTCTTTTACAATTCCAATGCTTTCAATAATGCCTGTAAACATGCGGTAAATTTCGGGGATTTTGCATTTTATTTTGGATTAAAATGGTTAAGAACCTTATCTTTGCCCACCCTAAAACAATTTAAAGGAGGTATATAGCATGTTAATTATTGATTCAAAAGACTGCGAAAACATAGATAAGGCTTTAAAAAAGTATAAAAAGAAATTTGAAAAAGCCAAGATCTTGTTGCAGTTGCGTGAAAGACAGTCTTTCACAAAGCCTTCTGTTCAGCGCAGAAATCAGGTTTTGAAAGCTGTTTACAAGCAAAAGATAGCAAGCGGAAAAATCGAAGCTTAGTTCCAATAGCTATCGGAAATACCTCTTCATGATATTTTATAGCTGCAAGGTTTTTAGTACTTTGCAGCTATTGTTTTTTTTATGCAGCCACCACATCCAATCATTCAGCCGTTTATTGATTATCTTAAATTTGAAAAACGCTATTCGCAGCACACCATAATTTCTTACCAAACCGATCTCGTATCTTTCTTTGATTACATAATCATTCAGTATGGTGAGACGCCGCTAAACCAACTGTCACATATTTATATCAGGAGTTGGCTGGCATCTTTAAAAGATGAGGGGCTGGCTTCAAAATCTCTCAACAGAAAAATCTCTACTCTCAAGTCTTTTTTTAAATACCAGATCAAAGCCGGGCTTTTACAGCAAACACCTATGGCAAAGGTGGTGGCTCCTAAAAACGAAAAACGGCTTCCCAATTTTATTAAAGAGAAAGAAATAGAAGGCTTGCTTGAGCAAACTGAATTCACCAATAATTGGCAGGGCAAAACTGATCGCTTGCTTATCGCCCTTTTTTACAATACCGGCCTGCGAAGAAGTGAATTAATAGAACTGAAAAAAAACAGCATTAATTACTCAAGCCATACTTTGAAAGTGTTGGGAAAAGGAAATAAAGAGCGGATCATACCAGTAAGTCCAAACTTAATTGACGAAATAAAAAATTATTGTAAAGAGCAAAAGGTGGAATTCCCGGATGTTGAAAGTGAGGTATTGCTACTTGATGAAAAGGGAAAACCATTTTCTCCCAGAAAAGTATATGATCGGATAAACAAATGCCTTAATGGTGCAACAACCATTGAAAAGCGCAGCCCACACGTACTCAGGCATAGTTTTGCCACGCATTTATTGAACAATGGCGCCGATTTAAATGCTGTTAAGGAGTTGTTAGGTCATAGCAGTTTGGCTGCCACGCAGGTTTATACGCACAATACAATTGAGAAGCTTAAAAGCGTATATAAAAAAGCCCACCCCAAGGCTTGAAACCTCTGACCAATATCATGAAAATTTCCTCTTTTCTTCTTGGTGAAAAATGAGTTATAGCCTATCTTCATACCGAACCTGAAAGCCTGTAAGGCTTAGTTCTTTGAATCATTTTTTCACAGCTTAAATCAATTTCTATGATTGTTCATGTTCAAGCAGTTCACTTTGAAGCAGACAGCAAATTGGTAGAGTATGTAACCAAAAAAATCGAAAAGCTGCAACAGTATCACGACCGGATCATCAAAGTGGATGTCTTTCTGATATTAGATAACGTGGTGCACACAATTAAGGACAAGATCGCAGAAATTAGAGTTCATGTACCAAAATCTGATTTCTTTGTAAAAGCAACCAGTAAATCCTTCGAGGTTTCATTTGAAGAAGCATTGGAGGCTATGGTCCAACAAATAAAAAAGAAAAAAGAAAAGCAAGCTGCTTAATGTATTTGACAGACCTCCGATTGTTTCGGGGGTCTTTTTATTTAAACCTTATAATTTTTTCTTTCTCAATATTTTTTCAATTGTCATTTTCCTTTACCTTTGCCTTCCCAAAAAATAGGGTGCTTAGCCAATTGGCTAATTTCCTAAGTGCTGGTTACGAAAGTTCTTTGATTGCGATTGGTTTTTTATGCAGCTGCATATTGCACCATTAGCATGCTAACAAGCCACTTTAGCTCAGCTGGTAGAGCAACTGATTTGTAATCAGTAGGTCGTTGGTTCGATTCCGACAAGTGGCTCAATACTAGTTGAACATGGTGGAAACGCCATGTAATAGTAGGGCAGGTTCCAGAGCGGCCAAATGGGGCGGACTGTAAATCCGCTGTCTTCGACTTCAGTGGTTCGAATCCACTCCTGCCCACAGAACAATTAGCTAATTAAGTACAGTTCTTTGATGCAGTTAGTGTGTCATTAGCAAATCAGCTAATCTGCACATTAGCTATTTGATTTCGCGGAAGTAGCTCATTTGGTAGAGCGATAGCCTTCCAAGCTATAGGTGGCCGGTTCGAGCCCGGTCTTCCGCTCTATTGAATGACAGATGAGAGATGACAGTTGACGGATTTATCTGCTGTCAACTAACAACGGTCAACTGTCAGCCGACAAAAGCCGTTGTAGCTCAGGGGTAGAGCACTTCCTTGGTAAGGAAGAGGTCGTGAGTTCAATTCTCATCAACGGCTCTAAGATGAAACGTCAAACACAAGACGTGAAACTAAAGACTTATAAACCTGGTGTTTCACTTCTCACGTCTCATCTGTTAAATAGAGCTTAGAAAGTAAAATAGTGCGACGCAACGGAAGATGATTGGAGCTTCTGCTGCCGGCGACATAAAAATTTTCCTTCGATTCATTGATAAAATGATAGAAGGCGTTTTGATTTAATAATATTTGTAACTCCACAACTAAAAACCGATAAAAATGTCTAAAGAGACCTTTAAGAGGGAAAAACCTCACGTTAACGTTGGTACCATCGGTCACGTAGACCACGGTAAAACAACTTTGACTGCCGCTATTACTGAGATCCTTTCTAAAAAGGGATTAGCGACAGCAAAAAAATATGATGAAATTGACGGTGCACCTGAAGAAAAAGAAAGAGGTATCACCATCAATACTGCTCACGTAGAGTATCAAACAGCAAACCGTCACTATGCTCACGTTGACTGTCCTGGTCACGCTGACTACGTGAAGAACATGATTACTGGTGCTGCCCAAATGGACGGTGCTATTTTAGTTGTGGCTGCTACAGACGGTCCTATGCCTCAAACAAAAGAGCACATTCTTCTGGCCCGCCAGGTAGGTGTTCCTCGTATTGTGGTATTTATGAATAAAGTTGACCTGGTTGACGATCCTGAATTGTTAGAGTTGGTTGAAATGGAAATCCGTGAGCTGTTAAGCACTTATGGTTTCGATGGCGACAACACACCAATTATCAAAGGTTCTGCTACCGGTGCATTGGCTGGTGAAGACAAATGGGTGAAAGCCGTAGAAGAATTAATGGATGCTGTTGACAGCTATATTCCATTACCTCCTCGCCCGGTAGATCAACCATTCCTGATGTCAGTTGAGGACGTATTCTCAATTACTGGTCGTGGTACTGTTGCTACCGGCCGTATTGAAAGAGGCCGCATTAAAGTAGGCGAGCCTGTTGAAATCGTTGGTTTGATTGAAGCTCCTCTTACTTCTACCGTAACTGGTGTGGAAATGTTCCGCAAACTGTTGGATGAAGGTGAAGCTGGTGATAACGCAGGTTTGTTATTGCGTGGTATCGATAAATCTCAGATCCGTCGCGGTATGGTTATCGTGAAACCAGGTTCCATCACGCCACACACTGAGTTCAAAGGTGAAGTTTACGTATTAAGTAAAGAAGAAGGTGGACGTCACACGCCATTCTTCCAAAAATACCGTCCTCAGTTCTATTTCAGAACTACAGACGTAACCGGTGAAGTAGAATTACCAGCAGGTACAGAAATGATTATGCCTGGCGATAACACTTCATTGACTGTAAAACTGATCCAACCTATTGCGATGGAAAAAGGTTTGAAGTTCGCTATTCGTGAAGGTGGACGTACAGTAGGTGCCGGTCAGGTTACTGAAATTATAAAATAAGCTACGAGCCGCAAGCTTTTAGCTATAAGCAATTGTTTTTATTACATTTGCACATAATTCTAAAAGCTGTTAGCTGTTTGCTAATAGCTTTTAGCTTTCTACGGGCATAGTTCAATGGCAGAATAGCGGTCTCCAAAACCGTTGATGGGAGTTCGAATCTCTCTGCCCGTGCGAAGTCAATTTGAAAATGATATAATTTGAAGATTTGAAAATTATCATTTCATTTTTTCAATTGCATTTTCAAATTGCTACATTTTCAAATTTTCAAATTGACTAAATGAACAAAGTATCAAATTACTTCCGCGATTCTTACAAAGAGTTAACGGAAAAAACAACCTGGCCCGACTGGACTCAGTTGCAGCAATCAACCATGATTGTTTTGGCTGCTACGTTGTTAATTACAGCTATTGTAGGCGCTATGGATTTTGTAGCGGCAGGTGGATTGAATCTTATTTATAAAATGTTTAAATAAATGGAAGAAACAGCACAAAATACACAAGAGCCGCAACAGCAGGAAACCAAGTGGTATGTGCTGCGTGTAGTGAGTGGAAAGGAACGTAAGGTAAAAGAATATCTGGATAAAGAAGTTTCACGTGGCGGATGGAGCGATATGGTAAAACAGGTTTTTTTGCCTGTGGAAAAAGTTTATAAAGTACAGAATGGCAAGAAAGTGATGCGTGAACGTAACTACTATCCTGGTTATGTTATGATTGAAATTGCCGAGGGAAAGCTTAGTGATGATTTAAGAGATGTCATAAAAAATACTTCTAACGTTATTCATTTTTTGGGAAAGGATAATCCCATTGCACTACGCAAGGCCGAAGTGAACAAGATGCTGGGTAAGATGGATGAGATGGCCGAAGCGGGTGGTGTAAGCATGAGTGAACCTTTCATTGTTGGAGAAACGATCAAAATTATTGAAGGACCTTTCAATGACTTTAACGGTGTGATTGAAGAAGTAAATGACGAAAAGAAAAAATTGAAAGTCACTGTAAAAATATTTGGACGCTCCACACCTGTAGAACTTAACTACATGCAGGTAGAAAAAATCAGCTAAAAATAAATTCTATAAAATAAAAAAGCCATCATGCTAAATGCATAATGGCTTTTTTGTTAAAGGATAGATAAATGCAAGCCTTTCGCTGCACATAATAAAATCGTTTTTATGAACGGTAACAATCCTGGCTACTGGCACGTCTAACTTCACAATAAGAAAACAACGCATGCTTCGAATAATTCTTTGCTATATGGCAGTATCCTGCTGCCTATCTGCATTGTCACAAACAACGCCAAAGCAAATTCCTGCAAAACGTACAACCTCATCTATTAAAATTGATGGTAATCCGGATGAAACGGCCTGGAAAGAAGCCATTCCTGCTACCAACTTTATTGAATGGCGGCCCGATGCGGGAAAGGCGGAAGATTTTTCCAATCGTACTGTTGTTTATTTTTTATACGATAACACTTCTGTATACATTGGCGGCTATTGCTACGAAAGGACAAAAGACAGTGTTTCGAAAGAGTTGGTGGGCAGGGATGTGGTTGGTGTAAATGATTTTGTAGGTGTGATTTTAGATACGTATAATGACAAAATAAATGCTGTTGGTTTTTATGTAACGCCGTACGGTGAACAGTTTGATGCAAAATATTCAGAGAACGGGAATGAAGATGCTTCCTGGAATTCGGTTTGGGATAGTGAAGCAAAAGTTCATGAAGATGGATGGAGCTTTGAAATGCGTATTCCTTATTCTGCATTGCGTTTTTCAAACAGGGCTAACCAAACCTGGGGCTTAAATATTACACGACGTAGAAATAAAACCGGGCAGCAATACATGTGGAACCCCGTCGACCCCAAAGTAAATGGATTTGTAAACCAGGAAGGCTTGTGGACAGGTATTGAAAAAATTGAAGCGCCTTTGCGTTTATCACTCTCGCCTTATTTCTCTACCTATTTAAATCATTATCCTTATAAAACTGCAGGCGTTAAGGACTGGCAATCTTCTGTAAATGGCGGTATGGATGTAAAATATGGCATCAGCGAAGGTTTTACTTTAGATATGACCTTGATCCCCGATTTTGGCCAAGTGCAAAGTGATAATCACATTCTTAATCTTTCTCCATTCGAAGTTAAGTACAACGAGAACCGTTCCTTTTTTACAGAAGGCACAGAGTTGTTCAACAAGGGTAATCTTTTTTATTCAAGGAGGATAGGGAGCCAGCCCATTCATTATTACGATGTACAGGACACGGCAAGCAGCTTTGCGCACATAAATGCCGATGAAACGATTCTTAAAAACCCGCAGGAGTCGAAGCTGTTGAATGCTACAAAAATCTCTGGTAGAACAAAAAATGGCTTGGGCATTGGCTTTTTTAATGCCATTACTAAGCCCATGTATGCTGAAGTGGAAGACAAAGATGGTAAAATAAGAAAGATAGAAACCAACCCGCTTACTAATTACAACATTGCCGTACTCGACCAAACACTGAAAAATAATTCTTCCGTTTCTTTGATCAACACCAATGTTTTGCGCAATGGCAGTGATTACGATGCCAATGTAACCGCCGCCATGTTCAACCTTAACAATAAGAAGAACACGTATAACTGGAGCGGAAAGTTTGCATTAAGCCAGTTAAGCAATCCAACGGGAAAAAATACACTCGGTTATTCGCATAACCTGGGCTTTGGTAAAACCGGCGGAAGATGGAACTTTCAGTTAAACCAGGAAGTTGCAGATGATAAGTATGATATCAACGACATGGGCATCCTGTTTAATAATAATTATGTTGATCATTATTTCTGGACAGCCTACCGCTGGCTAAAACCAGGTAAATGGTATAATAATATCCAGGTCAATTACAACGCTTCCTATAGCAGGCTGTTTAATGATTTTACCGATCAGAAAGTAAGGAGTAAGTTTCAAAGTTTTAGCACCAATGTTAACGCTAATGCACAATTGAAAAGTCTTTGGTGGATTGGGGCCTTTATTGGTTACCTGCCGTGGGGCAACGATTTTTATGAACCACATCAAACCGGCAGATCGTTTAAATCTTCACAAAGAATTCAATACAATGTTTGGTTCGAAAGCAATGCTGCAAAAAGATATTATGCTAATGCCAATTTTTTTATTGGCGTAAGAAAGCTATTTAACAGCAATGCTCCTGAATTGAGCTTTTCGCATCGTTACCGCTTCAGCGATAAATTTTCATTGAGCCACGATTTTAGTTTTAGCTCCTATAAGAACGACGCAGGCTTTTACGACAAATACTATGAGAACGATATTTTACAGGACATAATATTCTCCCGCCGTGATCGTCGTACTATAGAAAATATATTGAGGGCTAAATTCAACTTTAATAACAGGTCTGGAATTACGTTCAGGGCAAGGCATTATTGGAGTAAAGTGGAGCAAAAACAATTGTACGACTTGAATGCAGATGGCACACTAACGCCAACAAAACATACTAATATTTCAATAGAACATCAAAACTTCAACATCTTTAATATTGATGCAGTGTACACCTTGCAATTTGCACCGGGCAGCTTTTTAAATATTGTTTGGAAAGACGAAAGCTTCCTCGATGATGGCGATATCACGCATACTTATTTTAAAAATTTCAATAACACCATTATTGCTCCGCAAAACAATAACCTCTCTGTTAAAATCATTTACTATCTCGATTATCTTGATTTTAAAAAGTGGAAAAAGAAAAATTAGCAATTGGGTAGTCGGCCTTTATTTAGTATTGAGCTTTTGTTGCGACGCTCCGTTCAACTGCAACAATTCTATTTAGCAAAGCTTCGAGCCGTGAGCTATGAGCTTCGAGACCAGTAGTACAGTCAGTTCTTTAAGCCTCGCAGCTCGTAGCTAATAACTCATAGCTTGTTTAGCTGAATTACAACAGTCGGTTAACAAAAAAACTGCAATCTGCCGGCTTAAATCTCAAATCTTTTCCTACTTTTGCCGCCCCAATTAGTTCTTTAGAAATCCCGCCCTGCGGGAATTGAGGAATCCGATGGCTATCGGATTGGGAGACGTAGTAGTCGCTGAGATGAACCGTCGCTTGAACCAATAAATCGAAGAAAATGGCAAAAGAAATCACTGGCTATGTAAAGCTTCAGTGCAAGGGTGGCCAGGCTAACCCTGCACCTCCAATTGGTCCGGCATTGGGTTCCAAAGGTGTCAACATCATGGAATTCTGCAAACAATTCAATGCAAGGACGCAAGACAAAATGGGAAAAGTTCTCCCTGTATTATTGACCGTTTATTCTGATAAGTCTTTCGACTTTATCATTAAAACACCTCCCGCAGCAGTTCAATTAAAAGATGCCGCTAAAATTCAAAGTGGTTCAAAAGAGCCTAACCGTCAAAAGGTTGGTAAAGTAACCTGGGCACAGGTAGAAGAGATCGCCAAAGATAAAATGGCTGATCTGAACGCCTTTACCCTTGAAAGCGCTGCCAGCATGGTAGCCGGTACTGCTCGCAGCATGGGTTTGACCGTAGAAGGAGGCCCTGCTAAATAATTTTTGAACTTATTTAAAAAGAATTACAATGGCATTCATTCCTAAAAAAAGAAAAGCAGCAAACGCCAAGGTTGATGCGAACAAAGTGTATTCTTTGAAAGATGCTTCTGCATTGGTAAAAGAAGTGAACACAACTAAATTCGATGCGTCTGTTGATCTGCATATCCGGTTAGGCGTAGATCCTAAAAAAGCTGACCAGGCTATTCGTGGTACAGTTACTTTACCTCACGGTACTGGTAAAACAAAAAGAGTATTGGTGCTTTGCGGCCCCGACCAGGAAGCCGCTGCTAAAGGCGCCGGTGCTGATTATGTTGGATTAGATGAATTTGTACAAAAGATCGAAGGTGGCTGGACCGATGTTGACGTTATCGTTGCCACTCCTGCCGTAATGCCTAAGATTGGCCGTTTGGGTAAGATATTAGGTCCGCGTAACCTGATGCCAAACCCTAAAACAGGTACTGTTACAAACGATGTGGCAGCTGCAGTTAACGAAGTAAAAGGTGGTAAGATTGCTTTTAAAGTTGATAAAGCAGGCATCATCCACGCTTCTATAGGCCGTGTGTCTTTCTCTCCTGATAAAATTGCAGCCAACAGCCAGGAGTTGATCAATGCGATCATCAAGGCAAAACCTGCAACAGCAAAAGGCACGTACCTGAAAGGTTTATCCATGGCTTCCACAATGAGCCCTGGTATTGCAAGTGACACAAAAGGTTTTGTTCACTAATCCTTCGACAAGCTCAGGATGACACCTAAGCACAAGGATTGTAAAAAATATTACAATGACTAAAGAACAAAAAAATGAAGTAATAGAAGCGTTGAAAGAGAAGTTCTCTCAGTACAACAACTTCTATGTTACCAATACAGAATCGCTTACAGTAGATCAGGTTTCTAAATTACGCCGTGCCTGTTTCAGCAAAAACGTTGAAATGAGAGTGGCGAAAAATACGCTGATCAAAAAAGCTTTGGAATCTTTGAACAATGAAAGCTACAGCGGCGTGTTCGATTCTTTGAACAACGTTACAGCTTTGCTGTTTTCTGAAAATCCAAAAGAACCGGCGTTGATCATTTCTTCTTTCCGTACCGATAGCAAAGGGGAGAAGCCTGAATTAAAAGCTGCGTTCATCAATGGCGACATTTACACAGGCGATAACAACCTGAAAACATTAACGCAAATCAAAACGAAGAACGAATTGATCGGCGAAGTGATCGGATTGTTGCAATCACCTGCAAAACGTGTGCTGGCTGCTTTGTTGCACCACCACGAAAAACAGGCAGAAGGCGCAGAAGCTCCTGCTGCAGAATAAAAGATTGCGTTTTTTGCATTATAAAATTGACTCACTACCCCAGGTGAGTTCAATTACTCCCCTTGAGGGGATGGGGGCAAAACAATTTTTTTAAACCCGCCGTCGGACTACATTAAAGTGGAATGAAGACGGTAAAAATTAAATCAAATGGCAGACGTTAAAAATCTTGCAGAAACATTAGTAGGCCTTACTGTAAAAGAAGTACAGGAATTGGCTGATTTCTTAAAATCAGAATACGGTATCGAACCAGCTGCTGCTGCGGTTGTAGCAGGTCCTGCTGCGGGTGGTGCTGCTCCAGCTGCTGAAGAAAAAACTACATTCAATGTAATTTTGAAAAGCGCAGGCGCATCTAAACTGAACGTAGTTAAGATTGTAAAAGACTTGACTGGCTTAGGTTTAAAAGAAGCTAAAGACTTAGTAGACGGTGCTCCAAAACCAATTAAAGAAGGTGTGGACAAAGCTACTGCCGATGATTTAGCTGCTAAGCTGAAAGAAGCTGGTGCTGAAGTAGAAATCGCATAATTCGATTTTGAATTAAATATTGTAAAGCCTTCCATCTGGAAGGCTTTTTTGTTAGTATTAAAATTTGTTGTCAAATCTATAGGGTCAAATAATGCACAATCTTCTCAAATATCTTTTCATCTATCAACGCTATATTTTTCAAGTCCTCCAAACTTTTAAAAGCTCCGTGTTGGTTCCTGTATTCGACAATCGCATTGGCTACACCCCATTTGATGTAGGGATGCGATTTTAAATCATCTTTCGTAGCGGTATTTACATTTAGCTTTTTTACAGAACCACCTGATCTTAAATAAGGTTTTATTTTTTGAAAAGTAGAATCAGGCAATCCATATGTTTCTCCAACCTGATCGGCGGTATAAAAACCACCCAACTTATCTCTAAAGTTTACAATTCTGAACGCCAGTTTACTTCCAATGCCGGGCAAGGCAATAAAAGTGGCTGTGTCTGCTTCATTGATATTTACAACAACAACTTTCTTTTCTGGTTTTGTGTAGGTTGGTTTTTCAAAATGATTTTGATTATTATTATCCGCTACAGAAGTGATCGCAATATAATTTTTCACTCTTTCATAAAATCCCCCGGGCAAGCCCCATATTTTTTTCAAATCTTCAGGTTTAAAAAACTTACCGCCTTTGCTCCTATATTTTTCAATGGTTTTGCTTATTCTCTCGTTAAGTCCCAATCGCTGCCAACCTTCAACAGTCAGAACATTGGGGTCGAACACAAACAATTCGCCATTTGTAAAGTTTTTATTTTGCGTTGGCTCATATTGATAAACTGCCGCCACCGTTTCCTCATCTGTACTGTCGTTGCTTTTTTGCATCTTGTTGGTAAGCGTATCCATTGCTTTTACAAAAGCATCTCTTTGTGTGGCAGGAAAAGGAGCAGTATTCTTTGCAAAAAGATAGGGCAGACAATAAATAACTGCTGTTAAAATAAAAAAGGCTAAAACGCCAACCCTGTCTTTTTTAGTAACGCTTAGGCAGCTTTTAATGAATTTATTTAGAAACATTGCAAGAAGTTACAATGTATTAAAACAATCCCAAAAATTTTTCGGCTTAATCTTTGTGTGCAAAAAAACCTTGTTGGTGTAGCTTAAATCCTTACTTTTGCAGTCCTTTAGTTTTGGCCAAAAACATTTTGACGTCGCAATTCATGCTTAAATAGTTCAGTTACAATCGCTTTTATTTTCAACGAAATAAAGGCCTGTAAATGATTTGCCCGTCATAAAACATTAAACCGGTTTTTAATCATATGCCTACAACTTTGAATCAAAGGGTCAATTTCGGTAAAATTGGAAACATTGCCGACACCCCTGACCTTCTTGCTGTTCAGATCCAGTCTTTTAAAGAGTTTTTCCAGTTAGAAACCACTCCCGACAAACGAAATGTAGAAGGTTTGTTCCGTGTGTTTAAGGAAAATTTTCCGATCACCGACACCCGCAACATTTTCGTATTGGAGTTTCTGGATTATTTCATCGACCCGCCCCGTTATACCATTGAAGAGTGTATGGAGCGTGGCTTAACCTATGCTGTGCCTTTAAAAGCAAAGTTGCGCTTAAGCTGTAATGATGAAGAGCACATTGACTTCCAAACCATTGTTCAGGATGTATTTCTTGGGAACATTCCTTACATGACGCCCCGTGGTACTTTCGTTATCAATGGTGCAGAACGTGTGGTAGTTTCTCAATTGCACCGTTCACCTGGTGTATTCTTTGGCCAGTCTGTTCACCCCAACGGAACAAAGATTTACTCTGCAAGAGTAATTCCTTTTAAAGGTGCATGGATGGAGTTTGCAACCGACATCAACAATGTGATGTATGCCTACATTGACCGCAAGAAGAAATTCCCTGTAACTACATTACTACGTTCTATTGGTTACGAAACTGACAAAGACATTCTTGAATTGTTCGGAATGGCTGATGAAGTAAAAGGTGATAAAAAATCTTTGCAGAAATACGTTGGACGCCGCTTAGCTGCTCGTGTATTGCGTAGTTGGGTTGAAGACTTTGTTGACGAAGATACCGGTGAAGTAGTGTCTATCGAAAGAAATGAAGTGATCCTGGAACGTGATTCGATTTTGGACGAAGAAGCTATTGATACCATTTCTGAAATGGATATCAAGTCTGTTTTTGTTCAGAAGGAAGACGTTGGTGGTGACTATGCTATCATCTATAACACTTTAAATAAAGATACCTCTAACTCCGAGTTAGAAGCTGTGCAGGTGATTTACCGCCAATTGCGTGGCGCCGATGCTCCGGATAATGAAACAGCCCGTGGTATTATTGATAAATTATTCTTCTCTGATAAGCGTTATGACCTTGGTGAAGTGGGTCGTTACAAGATCAACCGCAAACTGGGTTTGAATGCTGACATCACGCAGAAGACATTAACCAAAGAAGACATCATTTTGATCATCAAATATCTTGTTCGCTTAACCAATGGTAAAGCTGAGATTGATGATATTGATCACTTGTCAAACCGTCGTGTTCGTACAGTAGGAGAGCAGTTGTATGCGCAGTTTGGTGTGGGCTTGGCTCGTATGGCAAGAACTATTCGTGAAAGAATGAACGTTCGTGATAACGAGGTGTTTACGCCGGTGGATTTGATCAATGCAAGAACATTGTCGAGTGTGATCAACTCCTTTTTTGGAACATCGCAATTATCGCAGTTCCTGGATCAGACCAACCCATTATCAGAAATTACACACAAACGTCGTATCTCAGCTCTCGGGCCAGGTGGTTTAAGCCGTGAACGTGCAGGCTTCGAAGTTCGTGACGTACACTATTCTCACTACGGTCGTTTATGTAAAATTGAAACGCCTGAAGGTCCAAACATTGGTTTGATCTCTACCTTGTGTGTGCATGCTACAATTAATGAAATGGGCTTTATTGAAACACCTTACCGTAAAGTACACAACGGTAAAGTTGACATGAAGCAACTGACCTTCCTGAGTGCAGAAGAAGAAGACAACGCAAAAATTGCCCAGGCAAATACGCCTTTGGATGACAAAGGAAATTTCGCTGAAGATAAAATTGTAAGCCGCGAAACAGGTGACTTCCCAATCCTCGATAAGAATGAAGTGGAATACATGGACGTTGCGCCGAACCAGATCGTTGGTTTATCAGCATCATTGATTCCATTTCTTGAACATGACGATGCCAACCGTGCATTGATGGGATCAAACATGCAACGTCAGGCTGTTCCTTTATTGCGTCCTGATGTGCCTATTGTTGGTACTGGTTTGGAAGGCAAAGCTGCCCGTGATGCAAGAATTCAGATTCATGCAGAAGGTAATGGTGTGGTTGAATTTGTTGATGCTAACGAAATTCATGTTCGTTACAATCGCAATGAAGAACAACGTTTGGTTTCTTTTGAAGATGATTTGATCATTTATAAATTAACCAAGTTCATTAAAACCAACCAGGAAACTTCTATCAACCTGAAGCCTGCTGTTAAAAAAGGACAGCATGTAAAAGAAGGCGATTTCTTAACCGAAGGTTATGCTACCAAAGATGGTGAATTGGCATTGGGTAAGAACCTGAAAGTGGCCTTCATGCCATGGAAAGGTTACAACTTCGAGGATGCTATTGTTATCAGCGAAAGAGTAGTAAAAGAAGATATGTTTACTTCCGTTCACATTTCTGAATATGAACTGGAAGTTCGTGATACAAAATTGGGTGAAGAAGAATTGACGCCGGATATTCCAAACGTTTCTGAAGAAGCAACAAAAGATTTGGACGAAAACGGTATCATTCGCATCGGTGCTCAAATTAAAGAAGGTGATATTTTAATTGGTAAGATCACTCCAAAAGGTGAATCGGATCCTACACCTGAAGAAAAATTGTTGAGAGCCATCTTCGGTGATAAAGCCGGTGATGCAAAAGATGCTTCACTGAAAGCTCCGAATGGAGT
>JBQCJM010000034.1:0-2471 GCA_051952715.1 Flavisolibacter sp. | reverse complement strand
AGCGATTTGGGTGCCACAAATAAAATATGCTGTAAAATATCCCAGCAATCAGCAAGTATCTAATCATTACAATTAAAAAAATAATAATTGTGGCCAGCACAAACCAAAGCGGCTGTAAAAAATCGGGAAGTTGCTTCATAAATCATTCTAAAACTAAGTTCTTTAAGTAAAGATCGTACCGTTATTAGTTCGTTCGGCAATTGGAGTCCAACGTTTTAACAAACCGGTGTTTACTAGTAAAAAAACTGGAATGGCCTTAATTGCAAATTTCTTACTTTTGTTTTGTTTAAGTATTTTAGTTTAAATTTAAACAAAAAATTTGGATCAATTCTCTATCTCACAGTTGGCAGTTTTCTCTGGCATAAAGCCACATACCATACGCATGTGGGAACAGCGTTATGGAGCATTTCAGCCAAACCGCTCCAGTGGAAATACTCGATACTATGACAACATGCAATTGCGAAGACTTTTAAATATTGTAAGTTTATTAGAGGCTGGTCATAAGGTGTCGGAATTATGTGTTATGACAGACCGGCAACTATCTACTTTGTTAAGGAAAATATTTCCTGCCACAAGTAGTGATCAGCTTCTTACCGGGTATTTTATCAACCAGCTTATAGCAGCGGCAATAAATTATGATGAGGCCAGCTTCGAAAAGGTTTTTTCACATAGTTTTTTGCACAATGGGTTGAAACATACATTTCAAAATATACTTTATCCTGTATTGAACCGGCTGGGGCTTATGTGGGCCTATAGTGAATTACCTCCGGTCCAGGAGCATTTTTTTAGTAATCTCATCCGTCAAAAACTTTTTACCGCTGTAGACTCTGTTGCTGCAACACCATCATCGACAAGCAAGTGGCTTTTATTTTTGCCAGAAGGGGAGTTTCATGATATTGGATTATTGCTTGCTCATTTTCTTATTAAACAGGCTGGGCACTCCTCTGTATTTATAGGTTCTAATTTACCTGTTTCTTCGCTTGATAACGCCGTAAAGGCAATACAACCGCAACAGCTTTTATTATTTTTTGTACATAATGATTTGCCGGAAAGTGTACGGCAATATGTTCTCCAACTGTCGAAGAAATATAACGGCTTGAAAATATTTGTAGCAGGAAGACACCAAGTAGTATCATCCTTACCACCGATGAAAAATGTTAGGATACTGAATAATATGGAGGATTTGGAACAAGAATTGCAAAATAAATTGTTTAATTTTAAATGAAAATATTTAAACAAGAATCTGAGCTTTCTATTGCCGTGGTAGGTTCGGGCATTTCAGGCCTTAGTGCTGCCTGCTATTTAGCGGCCAAAGGTTACCAGGTGCATGTTTATGAAAAAAATGATGCTCCTGGCGGTCGTGCCCGGCAGTTTGCTACACAAAATGGCTATTTGTTTGATATGGGCCCAAGCTGGTATTGGATGCCTGACGTGTTTGAAGATTTCTTTAAGGATTTCGGTTATTCAGTTTCTGATTTTTATGAATTGGTACTTCTGGAGCCTTCTTTTGATATTGTATTTAAATCGGGAAGTCCAACAAGTATTCCATCTCAAAGTGAAGCATTATTTCGATTGTTCGAATCCACCGAAAAGGGCAGCGCAGGACAATTAAAAACTTTTTTGCAGGAAGCACGGTTCAAATATGAAATGGGTATGAAAAAAATGGCCTGCATGCCGGGGCTTTCTCTTACTGAATTTTTTAATAGAAAAATAATGGCAGCGGCTTTTCGAATGCATGTTTTTACTTCTTTAAGCCATTATGTTCGAAAATATTTTTCCGACCCGAAACTTGTTGCGTTACTTGAGTTTCCAGTGCTTTTTTTGGGAGCTATGCCACAGGAAACGCCTGCCATGTACAGTCTTATGAACTATGCGGCTTTGGAGCTGGGAACCTGGTACCCTAAAGGTGGTTTTGGAAAAGTGGTAAAAGCTATGGTGCAATTAGCACAAAGCAAAGGCGCCGTTTTTCATTTTAACGCCCCGGTAGAAAAAATTTTAGTTAACGAACGGAAGGCCTATGGACTACAGATAAAAGGAGTTACGAAAAAGTTTGATGCTGTTATAGCAGCGTCTGATTACCAGCATGTAGAAAATGTTCTGTTGCCGGAACAATATAGAAATTACAAACCTGAATACTGGGATAAAAAGATATTAGCTCCTTCATCCCTCATCTTTTATTTAGGTATTTCACGGAAAATACCTTCTTTGCAGCACCATACTTTGTTTTTTGATGAAGACCTGTTGCAGCATTCTGTTGAAATATATAAAAGTCCTCAATGGCCGACCAAGCCCTTGTTTTATGTTTGCTGTCCTTCAAAAACCGATGACAGCGTAGCTCCTGCGGGGCACGAGAATCTTTTTTTGCTGATGCCCCTGGCTGTGGGTCTTGAAGATTCAGAAACCTTACGGGAAAAATATTTTGAAATAATGCTGGACAGGCTTGAGAAACATCTGGGGCAACCTGTTCGTCC
>JBQCJM010000033.1:0-11554 GCA_051952715.1 Flavisolibacter sp. | reverse complement strand
CCCTGGTATAAAACAGGCCTCAGATTGGCTCTCGCCGCATACACAGCCGCTGTATAACCAGCAGGTCCCGACCCAATAATTAATACATTTACACTCTCTGTTTGATTGTTGTCCATTGATTGAAATTGTGCTTAATCTGCGAAAATAGAAGGAATTAGGTTAATAGCTTGTTTAAGAAATTCACATAGTGTGTTCAAGTTTATCCGTTCAGGATCATTTTTAAAAAGCATTTTATTTTGGAATAATCAGGGTGCGATATTGGGTAGCATAACCGCCAAAATAGCCTAACGCATTGTTGCTAATGTTACTCAACACTTTTGTCGGCGTGGAAAACGGATTGCCAACTGAATTATAAGAAAACTCCATTGTGCGCCAAAAATCGAAAGTAGCTTTGTCGATATTACATAATTTAAAAGTAACTGTATCGCCGCGATTAAACAGCGTTGTTTCTTTCTCCGATGCGTTGCGATCTACACCCGGCTCTACCTGCAGTTCGTATGTTGTTCCATCTACAAAAAGGTCATCAAATGCTGAGTTCAGTGGTGGGTAAAAAACTCCGTTGTTGATCTTTGTAAAATAGCGAACATAATCGCCAAAGCCGGGCGGATCAGTTGCCCTTACCATAACAACGGCTTTTGTACTATCCCCATCCGGTGATGGCTTTGCCCATAATGAATCTATTTTTTTGGTGATTTTTGGGATAGTAGTAGTGGCTGTGTATTCCTGGCCATCTGCAATTATTTTTAATGAATATAAATGATTCAATTCGCCTGTAAAAGCAGTATTCAGGTTACTGGAATCTATAGAATAATAATAAAGTGAAATGTCTCCGCCAATAGAAACAGCGTATTCCTTTAGCTTATGTGTTAAGGTGCCATTCGAAACAAATACATCTGCATTATGCACAAAGCTATTTGTCAGCAGAGCCAAACTTATTTCAGAGAAATAACCCGTTGACCTGGTTAATATCACCATTGGCGCCAACCCATTTTCAATGGTAGCTTCCACCACCAACTTGGGCTTAGCCTCATCCAATTTAAAATTGATGTTCTTCTCGCAACTTATCAAAACAAAAGAGGAAACAAGAACCAGCAACAAAATATTTTTCATAAAGAAAGGCAAAGCTACAAAAAGAAACAGCCCTGATCCAAAGACCAAGGCTGTTATAAACCCATCAATTTGCTATTTTTAAGTTATCTATAGTTGGTAACCAGATAACACGACTTTATTATCCCAGATAAGCTTTCAAAGCATTGCTGTAACGGGCTTTTTGTAAACGCTTGATAGCTCTTTCCTTGATCTGGCGAATGCGTTCTTTGGTCAAGTCGTACTTCTGACCAATTTGCTCAATGGTAGTTCCATTTTCGCCATCCAGTCCAAAATAGGCATTTACAATTTCAGCCTCTCTTGGAGAAAGCGATTTCAGCACCCGGCGAATTTCGTTTCTTAAAGAATCCTTCATCACATCATCGTCAGTATCATCGCTGCCTTCCAGCAAATCGCCCATGGCTACATCCTCAGCTTCGTGTACCGGCGCATCTAATGAAGTGTGACGAGTATTGCTTTGGAAAATATTGTTGATCTCTGTTTCGCTCATTTCAAGAATATCGGCCAGTTCTTCAGTGCTTGGTTCTCTTTCGTGCTCCTGCTCAAAAGCCATATAGGCTTTATTGGCTTTGTTGTAGGTACCAATTTTATTTTGCGGCAAGCGAACCAAACGGCCCTGTTCGGCCAAAGCCTGCAAAATGGATTGGCGAATCCACCATACTGCGTAAGAAATGAATTTAAAGCCCTTGGTCTCGTCGAAACGTTGAGCGGCCTTGATCAAACCTAAGTTTCCTTCATTAATCAAATCGCTTAACGACAAACCCTGGTGCTGATACTGTTTTGCCACCGATACTACGAAACGGAGGTTGGCCTGAACTAATTTGTCCAAAGCCCTCTGGTCGCCCATTTTAATGCGCTGGGCAAGAGTAGTCTCTTCTTCGGGAGTGATCATCGGAATTTTAGAGATCTCCTGAAGATACTTTTCTACCGCTTGAGAATCCCTGTTCGTGATCTGGGTAGCAATTTTGAGTTGCCTCATAAAATAAATCCTTAATTATTAAGATGAATAAATAACTTGACAGTCGCTGTTTGCAGAAAGTTGCAAAAGGATAGTTAATCCGTCCAAGACTATCTGCAAAGGTAAGCTTCAAACTTCAAACCTCATAACGGCTTACAACAAATTCTTATCTACAAAAACCATACTATCGCCAAATTTTACGAAATAGTGACTGGTTAAGGTTTTCAAAAGATTAGATAAAGAGTGCAGTTACAGTTATTCACAGTTTTTGAGGCGTGGTATGATATTTATTGCGCAGCAAAATCCAAATAATGACGCCTGTCAAGACAAGCCCCGTGGAAATAACTTCAGCCTGGCTTGGCCGTAATCCAAAAAAATCAAGTCGGTTGTTTACCCGGATGGTTTCTATCAAAAAGCGTTCAATTCCATTAAAAATAAGATAAAGGCAAAAAAGTCCGCCGGCCGGCCGGATCCGTTTTCTTACAGCCCATAGAATAAAGAATAATATAGTACAGGCAATAATTTCATACAACGGCGTTGGAAATACCGGCACAGGCAGTTGGCTGCAGTACCTATCATCGCATCCATTAATTTTTACACCGGTTTCATTTACGTTATGCGGGTAATTGTAGGCAAAAAACCAATCGGGTAAAAAGCTTAAGGAAGCCGGCTTTCTAAAAGATTTGTATGGAATGGTATCAATGCCCGTATTTCTTAAAAAGTTTGAAAAGTAAACTTCGTTCGATTGTACCGCCTGGCTGAACTGTTGCCGAGAGGCCGGGGCCACTTTTGCTTCGGGTGTAGAAATGTAGGCGCTGTTAAAAATACCCCAGTCGCCATCGCCAGCCACCTGGCAACCAATACGGCCAATAGCATAAGCAATCATTAAAGAAGGCGCAATAGCATCGGCCAAATGACGCACAGAGAACTTATGTTTTCTGGCATACCAAATGATGACAATGGTTGAGCATATCAATCCGCCATAGAATGTTAGACCTCCACCGGAAAAAATGTATTCAGAAGGTCGTTTTAAGAAGTCTGACCAGTTTTCGAAAATATCAAAAAGCTTTGCACCAAGCAAGCCCACAACAAGGGCAATAATGGTAAGTTCTCCCACCCTGTCGTGCGGCCAAATACGAACTGTTCTTTCTTCTGGTTTTTCTAATTGTTGTTTTTTTGCATCACGCCATTTTATCCAGGCAAATAACAGTCCTACTAATACACCGGCAGGCAAACTACCGGCACCGGAAAATATGTATGCCTGTGTATCACGGGTGGCTTCGGGGCCTAAAAAAAACAGGGCAATAATTTTATAACCTAAAACAAATCCTAAAAGAAAATTTAAAAACAAATCGGTAATCGATGCGGGTTTCCCCACAGTAATTTTTGATTCTGTTGGTTGGAATAAACCAAGCTTGCTTTTGCGTCTTAGCTCCTGCGATAATAAAGCCGCAGCAACTAAAAACGAAATGGCAACAAAAAAACCGAAAGAATTGATGAAACGCAGAACGCCGATCTTAACACCAAACAAGTCTTTGAAAACATAATAAAGGTTGGGATACATAAGCCGTGCAGGTAATGAAACGCAATGTTAGGGTAAAATTCGGTAACTCATAAAAAAGCCTCCCGGTATGAGAGGCTTTTCAGTTGCTGAAACTTCAATTAATTACAATATTCTTCAAAAGCGCTGATCAAATTTGTGGCGATCATTTGTGCGGGACGGCCTTCTATTTGATGACGCTCAATAAAATGAACCAACTGGCCATCTTTAAACAAAGCAATGGCAGGAGAAGAAGGCGGGTAAGGCATTAAATGCTGACGCAACGTTTGCACTGCCTCCATATCAAAGCCAGCAAAACTTGTAGTTAGATGATCTGGTTTTTTGGGTGCGTTGGCAACCGCCATCAATACACCAGGGCGGGCTGAGCCTGCAGAACATCCGCAAACAGAATTGATCATAACCAATGTTGTTCCCTTTTCCTTTAATTGGGTTTCTACTTCGTCTTTCGTTATTAATTCTTTAAACCCATTGTCGGTCAATTCTTCTTTCATGGGTTGTACTATTTCTACTGGATACATGTTGAAATTTTTTTGCAAAGTTAAGGAACTGTAGTTGACTAAACAGCAGTGTAATCTTACAAACTGTCATACAAAAATCATTTAAAATGCAGTTCTGGCAGGCGTTACAGCCATTTTTGGCGTTGGAATAAACTTTGAAAACTATGTATAGAACTGAAAAATTACCTAACTAAAAAATTTACTACTATGACACTTGTACGTTTCAACAACAAACCGGGTGCAAAATATTTTAACAATTTAATGGACGACCTTTTTTCTCCGATGCCGTCTTTATTTGGTGATGAATTTAATGGTGCAGGATGGAAACATTCTGTTCCGGTAAATGTTAAGGAAAAGGAGAAAGAATACTTGTTAGAAGTGGTTGCTCCGGGTTTTGAAAAAGAAAATTTTAAAATTGATTTAGAGCAAAACATTTTAACAATTTCTGCGGAGACGAAAACAGAGACTGAGAATGCGAATGAAAAAGAGCTTCGCAAAGAATACAAATATCAGTCGTTTAAACGTTCTTTCACAGTTGACGAAAATATAGACGCAGCAAGCATTTCTGCAAAATATGTTAATGGTGTTCTGACATTAAACCTTCCGAAGAAAGAAGAAGTCAAAGAAGCAGCAAAACAAATTACCGTAGCGTAATTTTTATCATAACGATTTTCTCATAAGCAGTTGGTTTTGGTTTACACCCTCCGTTTCCACGGAGGGTTTTCTTTTATTGATTAATATTGCAAGCCGTAAAAATCAATACTTGCACATGAAGAAACTAATTTCTCTTTGTCTATTCTTTTTTTGCTTGTTCAATTTTTGCCGTGCGCAGGATTCGGTGCAAATAATAAGTCCTGATTCCTCCTTCCAGGTATTTCAGGACTCTTCCCTACTACCCAATCATCCCGATACGGTTTTACGTATCATTGATTTAAATCCTTATGTTACTGTACACGTAGATTCTACTTTCAATTATCAATTGCAGATCAACAAAAATTCTTCAAACTATTTTTGGTTTTTGCGCAATGCGCCTGTTGGTTTGCGCATTCAAAAGGATAATGGAATGATCACTTTCAAAGCAGATAAATCATATTTCCACTCAGGCAAGCTTAAATATGATGTCAACTATAAAGTGTTTGTTGGCGTGCAAAACATGAATAATCCTATTGAAAAAGTCGATACGAGTTTTACAATCGTTTTTTATAACACTGAAATTATTCCGTCAAAAGTAAAACCAACGGTAAGCGGGAATATTTGGATAGATGAAGGAGAAACAGCCAGCTTTAAAGTATTATGCGAAAGCGGAAGTTTTCCTATTGAAAACATTATTACACTTACCAGCATTCCTATTTCCAACTATAATTTAGTACAAAAATGCGGCGATGAATTTACATGGACACCCTCTTACGATCTTGTAAAGGAAACTGATACAGGCAAATCAAAGACTGTTATTGTTTATTTCATCGGCTCCAATAAATTCAATATCAGTGATACTGCCATGGTACGTTTTATTGTGAAAGATGCTTTGGATTATCCAATGGCGGTAGAGGAATTTAACCAGGCAGCAAAAAATCTTGACAACTATGTTCTTCGTTTGAAGTACACTTTCCTGCAATTGGATAAACGCCTGAAGAAGACGAAGAACACAAGAACTACATTTGATATTACCTCAGCTACAACATCTTTAACCGGCACTATACTTTCAACCGCAAGCAATGACAATGCGCAACGAACCGGTAAAATATTGCCCAGTGTTGGCTTAGCCTTGGTACCTATAAAAGAAGCAGCCGTGCCCAGCAAGGTGGTTGATCAAAACCAGGCATCACAGATTCGTTCAGCCATTAAAAGGCTTGAATATATGCGCCAGGACAATCACCTGGTAGGAAGTAAAGACCCAGAAGTAACCCGTAAAACCAATAAGCTAAAAGATGAGTTGAAGCAGGTACAAGTGCAAATGATTGATATACCTATTGAGATAACAAATGATCTTACAGAAGAAGAGCTAAATCGTTATTTTAACAGTCCGAAAGTGAACAAGAAATACCGGTTGAGTAAATAATTATTCACAGTGCTGCCTTCTCCTGGTATCAATTAAATATTGAATTTTCCATTCGCCATTCATTCTTACTAACTGGTAGGAGTCTACACCACAATGGCTGAACTTTTCCCCCAGATAAAATTTGTAGGGCGTCCAGGCAATAGCCAAATCATCATCAACTTTTATGAGATCGAACTTGATTCGTTCATCATAAATTTCATTACGCGGTTTGCTAACAAAAACGATGAAAGAATCCAAGGGCTCTGTTTCTATTACAACTCTTCCTTCTCTATTTTTTATAACGGTTTGTAAAACGGCTTCTGAAGTAAAAGCCGAACGGATCATGGCAGTGTCAGACTGACGCATTCCATTGAATAATCTGTTAATGGTTTGCTTAATGTTTTCTTCTTCACTTTGGGCAAAGCAATAGGTGCTTAACAACAATGTTAATAGTGCTAAAAATGACTTCATATAAGATTTCTTTATCAATAACTGGACGTAAAATTGATGAGTAATATATAAAATCAAACTATGAAACGCTTCAATTTTTTATCAGCGGTTGTTGTGTTGGTGTTAATGGTTACAGCGGTAAGTTGTACAACCATGCGTAGCGCCGATGACGACTATTATTACGACAGGGCACAGGCTTCTAATCGTGTTTACATTGAAGATCCTTACCGCGGTACTGTTGTTTTGGAAAGAGACCCTTTTACAGGAAGGTATTATGAAATAAACTCCTATGGATATAGGAGCAACAGATATAGCACCCGTTATAACAGGAATTATACTAACTGGAACAGGGTTTACAGGAATAATAACAACCAATCCAGGCAAACTACAGAACAGCAAAAACAGCAACAGGAACAACAACAAAAAGAGTGGAACCAGAAAAGAGAAGAGGCAAGAAAAAAAGTGCTTGGTAATTAATTTTTGTAAGAAAACCGCTATTAAATGAGAAGCCCCGCAACCAGAGGGCTTCTCATTATTTAATGTATCCTAATATCTTCAACATACTTTGTGCGGACTGTTCTTTTGCATATACCCAGTCAATCAATTTTCCGTTTTTATCATACTCAATAATGATATGCTTGGGAGAAGGAATCAGACAGTGTTTGATTCCACCGTATCCGCTAATTTGATCCTGGTAAGCGCCGGTGTGAAAAAAGCCTACATACAAAGGTTCTTCGCCGTTCGATTTTGGAAGAAACACTTCATTAATATGCTCTTCCGAATCGTAATAGTCATGACTGTCGCAGGTAATGCCGCCCAGTACCACACGCTGATAATCCTGGTCCCATTTGTTGATGGGCAGCATCAAAAACTTTTCGCCAATACCCCATGTATCGGGCAATGTGGTAATGAAAGAAGAATCAATCATGTACCAGGTTTCGCGGTCGTTTTGCGCTTTTGTGCCGATTACACTATAAATATGCGCCATGCTCTCTCCCACCGTGTAGCTGCCAAACTCTGTATAAATATTTGGCATCGGAACTTTATTTCTTTTGCAGGCAGCTTTTATATTCCCAATAATTTCATTGATCATGAACTGGTAGTCATATTCAAAACCCAGCGAGTGTTTGATAGGAAAACCGCCACCGATATTCAATGAGTCTAACTCGGGACAAATTTTTTTAAGCTGGCAATAAAGATTGATGATCTTATTTAGCTCTGACCAATAATAAATGTCATCTTTAATGCCTTTGTTTAAAAAAATATGAAGCATTTTCAATTGAAACTTGTCTTCATATCCTTCAATATTGTCTACATAAAACTCAAGAATGTCCTTTGCTCTTATTCCCAATCTTGATGTATAAAAAGGGAAAGTTGGTTCTTCTTCTGCAGCAACTCTGATCCCTAATTTAAAAGGCCTTTTAACAGAACGCCGGTAAGCTAAAAGTTCTTCTTTATTGTCAAGGATAGGAATTACGTTATTAAACCCACCATTGATCAGTTGCGCAATGCGACGCGTATATCCTCTTTGCTTAAACCCGTTGCAAATGATAAAAATATCTTTGGTGATCTTTTTCTTTTCGTATAATTTTTTGATGATCTCGATATCGTAAGCATACGAAGTTTCAAGGTGAATATTGTGCTTCAATGCTTCTTCTACTACAAAGCTGAAATGAGAACTTTTGGTACAATAGCAATAAAAATATTGTCCTTCATACTTATGTTTTTTAATAGCCTTTGCAAACATGTCTTTTGCCTTATTGATCTGCATGCCAATTTTGGGCAAATAAGAAACCTTCATAGGTGTTCCATACTTATCAATCAGGGCTTTAATGTCAAGGCCGTTAAAATGTAAGTAACCGTCTTTTACTTCTAATCCTTCCTGTGGGAAGTTAAACGTTTGTTGTACAAGGTCGAGATAAGAGTTATTCATTGATGGGTTGAATGGGTTAACTCGGCTAACAAAAAATTGTTACAAATGTAAAGTTTGATTTTATACAAAAAGAAGGCCGTTCCACAAAAACGGAACGGCCTTCTAAAATGTTTATGGAATGTTCATTATTTAACCTGAGCGATGAGGGCTTTAAAGCTTTCCGGATTGTTCATCGCCAAATCAGCCAATACTTTACGGTCAAGGCCAATTTCTTTTTTGCTCAGCAGGTTCATGAATTGAGAATAGGTTAATCCTTCTTCGCGAACGGCTGCATTAATACGGGCAATCCAGAGGCGACGATATTCTCTTTTCTTTAATTTACGACCTACATAGCTATAGGTCATACCTTTTTCTACTACGTTTTTGGCAACGGTATATACGTTTTTACGCTTGCCATAAAAGCCTTTGGCTTGTTTTAAAATCTTTTTTCTGCGTGCTTTGGAAGCAACTGCATTTACGGAACGTGGCATATCTAAATAAGTTTAAAATTTAAAAATTGAAGTGTAAGGTTCAGGTAACAAGTTTGGAAACCTGCGCCCTGATTCTTGTTACTTAAGTCTTAATAGTCGTTTTACAAAATCCAGGTTGGCTTTTGCAACAACGCCATCTTTTCTTAATGCACG
The DNA here is from genome assembly GCA_051952715.1 of Flavisolibacter sp. GTDB lineage: Bacteria > Bacteroidota > Bacteroidia > Chitinophagales > Chitinophagaceae > Flavisolibacter. The sequence continues at coordinate 2,387 of JBQCJM010000033.1, read as the reverse complement.
TTTGCGTTTTTTAGATTTTTTTGTCAGAATGTGACGTTTGAAAGACTTTTGGTGCGTGATTTTTCCAGTAGCAGTTACTTTAAAGCGCTTTTTTGCACTGGAGTTTGTTTTAACCTTTGGCATTTTAAATGCAAATTTCTGTTACACCCTTGAGGCGTTCTCCACAGGGAGAAACTTAGGGAGCCTCTTCAGGCAATTTCCGCCTTAGCGGGGCGCAAAGATAAGGGAGATTGGATAATTTTTATACACTTCAGAACAATTCTGAAAGCCAAACACTTCTTTTTAAGAAAATTATCGCAAATATTTGCCAACAGTTTTGGACAAGTAAATACTACTGTCTTTTAACATGGGTAGCGACTGGTGAAAGTATTTGTTCAAAACAACTCTAAAGCTATTGACCGGGCTTATACCATCGTAAAGCCCACTGTAATCTCCATCCGAAAAGTAATAGGTGTTCAGGTTCATAAAGTGTTTATCAATTGGCACTGGTTTTTCATAATCCCTAAAGCCATGGTCACCTTCAATAATAACCACTTTGTCTTTCAAAAGTGAATTTGAAATGGCGGGTATCAATTTCTTAAGTATGAGGTTACAATATTTCACCTGGTTGAGATATCCAACCTCCGCTGTAAAACTGCATAAGATATTAGCAGTATCAGAAACTTCCTTTCCCTCTGCATCAAAATAAAAGGGTTCGTGAGGCATCATTAGGTGTACATAAAGAAATTTAGGTTTGTCATCTTGTATTTTAAGTTCAGAAAACAAACCATTGAGGTTGAAATTATTTCTATAAATGTGGAGCAGTTTGCGTTTTTTGTAACTATCGGGGATTTTTACCTGGCCTGTAAAAATATTTTTTTGTGTAAAGTTCCAGCCAATATCTTCCATTAACCTGGAATAAAATGTTTGATTGTCAATTTGATTAAACGAAAGATCTGCGAAGTATGGCGTCATTAACGAAGGCGTTCCTTTAATATCGATACAGCCATAGTTCTTAATTTCGTATCCCTGCTTTTTCAAAAATTTTGTTAACTGATTATCCTCAAACGTTTGAATGGCTTGTAAAAATGCCTTGCCGCCAATGCTCCTATTTTCCAGACCGTGTTTTAGGTAATTCATGTTAAATGTGGAAGAAAGAGAAAATGGCGTCATATTATAATTGCTGCTTGACAACCTCGATGTAAAGAAATGATTGGCAGACAGCAAAGAATCTATTTCACTGTTATCATAATTGAATTCTTCTTTAAGGCACTTGGAACTTGAATAAGTATCCAAAACAACAAAAAAAATGTCCGGTTTTTTTTCGACGGAGTCTTTCTGTAACAAGCTTAATTTCACTGCTTCACCAGAAAGATCGTTGTTACGTACTGCAACAGTGACCACATTATACACAAACAGAAAAATTTCTAAGGCAACAAAGAGACTCACCAGGTAATAAAAATAACGCAAAGAAAGCCGGCCGTTAAAAGCACTCCGCTTAAGATAAATGAAAAATGCAACACCGGTTACAAACATCAAAGGAAGCAAGAACGAATAAGAAACGAAAAAACTGTTTTTTAGCGTGGACTTTAAAAAATCATGAAGGGCTCCGAAAAGGAAAAAAATTGCCAGACAGTAAAATGTAAATGCTACTGCTTTTGCCGGCTTTTTTAAAAGCACCATGCTCAGTAACGTAATTGCAATAGTTATTAATCCATATAACAATGATAGATGTAATACAATATTGAGTGGTATTAAACCAAAATTTTCATTAACACCATGTAGCAGGAAAAACAAAGGCAAAAGCAGTACAAACAAAAGCTCTTTTTCAAAATATTCTGAAATTTTTATTGCCATAATAAGCTTAGATCTTCCGGTAAAAATATATGAATCCACAATGCTTGTTGGAATTATCCAAAAAACTTAAACGATCTTTTAAGCCTGACCTGTTCAAGATTTTGATTAGCCGTGACGGATGATTTATTATTGACAAAGCCGTATTTACAGAAAAACAAACACAATAGAAAAGGAAGTGTTTCCCAATAATCTATTCTCATAATCATCGCGTCCATAATTAAAAAAAGCAAATAAAGCAATGCCAACAGTCTATCATATTTTTTGGTAAAAAAACCAACAATAAAAAAGAGTTCTATTACGGTTGATGAAAAATAAAGCCAATAGCTAGCAAACGGATTTGCTATAAGCCATTTATAAAATGTAATAAGTAAAGAAGCCTTGTTGTTTATTAAAAGTTCCTTGTGCTGATATAAAAGAATAGCACTCATCTCTTCAAAATTAAAAACACCTGCATGTGCTAATTTCCAAAGCCCGGCCGATGAAAAGAAAAATAAAAGAAAGTATCGGACGCCTTGAAGCATGAACCAAAATCCCTGCAGTGATAAGGGAAT
>JBQCJM010000032.1:0-2753 GCA_051952715.1 Flavisolibacter sp. | reverse complement strand
CCCTGGTATAAAACAGGCCTCAGATTGGCTCTCGCCGCATACACAGCCGCTGTATAACCAGCAGGTCCCGACCCAATAATTAATACATTTACACTCTCTGTTTGATTGTTGTCCATTGATTGAAATTTAAAAAAAAGGGCATGGAAATGCCCTTCGTATAACCTATGCAACATGCATTGCACATGAGAAAAAGTTTTGCTAAATATTGATAGCAACAATTTTGCAATTTTAATAGTATCAGTGATATCTTCCAATGGCACGGTAATCTAAAAACTCGACACCGGTGGAAATATAATTTTCCTTTACAGGCTCCTCTTTCATTAAATCTGTACTTAAATACTTTTTATTGCTGTCGCTTAATACGGTAACTACTACAGCATTGCCTCCTATCTCATCCTGCAATTGAATTGCGCCAATCAGGTTAGCACCGGAGGATATACCGACAGCCAGCCCAAGTTGTTTCGACAGTTTTTGTGCCATGATGATACTGTCGCCATCAGATGCCTGGATGACTTTATCTAACTGGTTCAATTTGACAATAGCTGGAATAAATTCATCCGAGATCCCTTGAATACGGTGCGAACCCACTTTATAGCCAGTTGAAAGCGTAGGGGATTCGGCAGGTTCTAACGGATGAATCTTAATATTTGGATTGCGCTTTCTCAAATAATTCCCTACGCCCATTATTGTGCCGCCCGTTCCCACACCTGCAATAAATGCATCGACAGTTTTATCAATGGATTGCAACTGCATCCAGATTTCCTTAGCTGTTGTTTTTTCATGAGCTTCACAATTATAAAGGTTCTCAAATTGCCTGGGAAGAAAGATCGTATTGTCCTCTCTCGCCATCTGCTCAGAAAGCTGAATGCTGCCTAAAAAACCGCCATCCTCTTTGCTGATCAAAATAACTTCTGCGCCCAGGCTCTTTATAATATCAACTCTTTCCTTACTGAGCCAGTTGGGCATAATGATTTTCACCTGATGTCCCAGTGCTTTTCCAATAGCGCTAAACGCAATTCCGGTGTTGCCGCTGGTCGCTTCTACGATCACATCACCCGGCTTGATCAAATTGTGTTCATACGCTTTTTGAAGAATGAACAATGCCATACGGTCTTTAATGCTGCCAGTCAGGTTATAGTGTTCGCATTTGACGTAGACGCTTCTGCATTCCCCGTGATAGCGGTAAGAAATTTCAAGCAATGGTGTATTGCCTACTACATTCCATAAATGCGCCAGCTTATTGCGAAGCTTCACCTCTGCAGATAAACTATTATCCCCATCAAAACAACCACAGGCTTCTATAGCCATGTCGTTTTCTTTAAAAGAAGTTTTCAGCATATTAGAATCATTAATTAATAACCAAATAATTCTTCAAGGTTCAACACTTTCACTTCACCGTATTTTTTAAGATCATCAGTACTGATCCTTTTATCAGACGCTATGACACAGTAGGTATATGGTTGTTTAGCCAATGTTTGCCGGTGAAATTGATTGATATCGTCAAATGTCAGGCTGCTGTATTGTTCATAGTTCTGCTGACGGATATCAACGTTCAATCCTTTACGCTGCGCACTCAGGTAACTACTAATGATGCCGTCCTCTGTGATACGATCCGTTTGCGTATTCTTTATCAAACTGGCCCGTGCATTTTCAAAGCCCTGTTCTGTCTTTGGAAGTTCATTCAACAGGTCATTCATACTGGTAATGGCGTCATTCATTTTGTCTGCCTGGCTGCCAACATAAGCCATTACCGAAAAATCATCATCTCTTTTACCCGGCGTAATAACCTGCGCATACGTAGCATACGCTAATGCCTTCGATTCACGAATGGTAGAAAAAACGATCGAACCCATTCCCCCGCCAAAATAGCTGCTGAATAAATTGACCAAAGCTTCCTTCTTCGGATCATATGCAGATAAACTTTTCACCCAGTATATCTCTGATTGCACCGCTTCATAATTAGTAAATAGTACCTGGTTACTAGTCTGATGTACCCTTTCAAACTTTACCGCGGCTGGATTTGATATCCAGGTAGGTGGTAAGGAATGTAAGGTTTCCATTTTATCAGTGAACGAAGCGATAGCTTGCGGTCCGTAGTAACCAATTGTATGTTGATAATCAAATAAGGCATGCAGCAGGTCCGCTAGATCGGTTGCTGTCAGGGCCTTCAGCTCTTCATCTGACAAAGTATAATTAAAAGGATTTTTTGAACCATACACAGCATAGGAAAGCAATGCATTGGCAATTGAGCCTTTATTTAATTTGCTGTTGGCCCTTGCCTTCAGTACCATGTTTTTAAAGCCACCAAAAGATTTTTCATCCGGCCTGCAATTTTTTAAAAGTGCTTCAAACAAACTTACCGCTTTATCAAAGTTTTCCTGCAGACCGGAAATAGTTATGGTAGTTTGTTCATCACCAGCACGTATATTGAAATTGCAGGCAAGGTTGTAGAATTGCTCGCTGATTTCTTCAGAAGAAAATTTTTCCGTTCCTAAATACTGTAAATATTGTGCAGCCAATGGCAGCAATTTATTATTCCACCGGCCTATCTCAAAATAATAAGACAACTTGAACAATTCGTTTTCTTTATTCTGTACGTACAACAAATCAGCCCTGCCAGCCCTGACTTGTTGAAGGTCCTTATTGTAGTCAACCCAAACAGGCTTTATTGCAGGCAGCTTACTTTCCACAATAGCTCTAGCAAAAGCTGATGTTTTATCCGCATTGATTTCCACAGGCGTGATAGGCGGTTT
>JBQCJM010000031.1:0-9404 GCA_051952715.1 Flavisolibacter sp. | reverse complement strand
AAGCGGTTATCGTAGGTCAGTGTATTTTCTAAGATCCAGTTGCGTGTCCGGCCATCAGTTAAAGACAATTTGCTTGTAGCATTGCGTTGTACAAGGGTGGCTGTAAATATGGGATTGTAGTTTCTTACTTCGTTCTGCCCAAAATCGCCGCCTACGTTTGTATGGAATGTAAAATGCTGCGCAAATTTTAAATCGGCATACACAGTTCCGGTAAGCCTGTAGTTCTTTGATTTTTGATTAAAGAAATCAAGCGTTACCTGTGGATTAAAGTTGGCAGAACTTGTAACGGTGAAATCATTCGGGTCGCCATATGTGCCGTCTGCATAATAAACAGGTACTATGGGAGCGGCGGCATATAACTGGTGAAAGATACTTCCGGGTATGTCTGTTGATTTATTCATAGAGCCGGTAACTACATAACCAATTTTTAAAGGACTAAATACCTGGAAGTCGTTCTGCAGTTTTGCTGTATATCTTTCAAAACGATTTTTTTCAACAATGCCATCCTGCAGTAAATAACCCAGGGAGAAATTATAAGTAGATTTTTCTGATCCGCCACTGACAGAAACCTGGTGGTTGGTGGTCAAGGCGCTTCTCAATATCTGGTGATACCAGTCGGTAGTGCCATAGCTGGCAGGATCTTTATAACGGCTGGCAACACCACCAATAACATCCAGCTCATTTACCATTTGGGCATATTCGGCACCCGTTGCCATTGTTACCGGGTTGGTTACTATCTGCGTGCCTACATAACCATTATAGTTAACAACTGCCTTTGTATTGCGTCCTTTTTTTGTTGTTACCAGCACTACGCCATTGGCAGCCCTGATGCCGTAAATAGCTTCGGAGGAAGCATCTTTTAACACGGTCATGTTTTCAATATCGGCAGGATTTAAAAAGCTGATGTCATCGTACCAAACACCATCTACTACATACAATGGATTGGCGTTGCCATAAACCGTACCCACGCCTCTTATCCTGATCTGCGGAGAAGAGCCGGGGGCGCCGGAGTTGGTAATTTGCACACCGGCAACTTTTCCCTGTAAGCCGCTCACAGGATTAATAACCGATTGCTTGGATATTTCTTCTCCTTTTATTTGCGTAACTGAACCCGTTACATCAACTTTTCTTTGCGTACCATAGCCCACTACTACAATGGTATTTAATTCAGAGGCGGAACTGGTCAATGAAACATTGATGGTAGTTCTGCCGGCAATAGCTTCCTCGTGGCTGCCATAGCCTACGTAAGAAAAAACAAGCGTAGCACTGCCATCGGGTACGTTTATAGCATAATTGCCATTTGCATCTGTGGCCGTACCAATAGAAGTGCCTTTTACAGTAACCGACACGCCAGCCAACGCTTCTCCATTCTGGCCGGTTACTTTCCCGCTGATCCTTACTTCTTTTACTTCTATTTTTTCTCCGTTAACCGAAGCTTTTAATACCACCAGTTTATTTTCTAAAATCTGGTAACCAATACCTACACCGTCAAGTATGGTATTTAATACAACGGGTACTTCAGCATCAAAAACATGTACGTCCACTTTTTTGTTGTGAACCAATGCCTGGCTGTACAAGAAGCGGTAACTTGTTTTTCTTTGAATTTCCGTGAGTACTTTTTTAAGGTCGGCCGATTCAAGATTCAGGGTAATCTTGTCCTGTGTATGTCCTGAAGCCGATACATGCAAACAACAAAGCAGCATAAAGGCGCATGTTAGTTTCATAAGCCTGCTGATTTTAAAAAAGTATGAATGAGCCAGATAAAAAGCCTGTGTCTTTTTTTTCATACGATCACTTTATAAGTTAAGAAATTTATTACAATTGGCGGCGGCCACTGCAGGGCCTTTTTTAAAGCGATCAGGAAGTATTGCAAGCGTTCCTTGTCATAGCAATTTGTTTAGCGTGTTATAGTTATGTCGTTCCCGTGAATTGTAAAATTGAAAGCAAAGGCAATTTGCAAAGCCGACAGTGCCTGCTTAACCGTTTCGTTCTCAAAGGTGCCGTTCAGGTGCAACTGCGCTATCTTTTCATCTTTAATAGCAATGTGCACATCGTACCATCTTTCCATTTTCTTTGCCACTTCTTCAAACGACTCATCCTGGAACACCAACTTGTTGTTCACCCACGATGTTTCAATGATGCCGTTATCTACCGTATGGGTTAAAGCTGCCAAAAGCACTTTGGGCTCTGTTTTTTCTACCGTGTTTGCTGTTTCTTCGGGTTCGTTGGCTATTACCAGTTTTTCATTGGGCTTCAGAATAAAAACTTCTCCGGGCCTTTTGTCATGCGTTACTTCCACACGGCCCCTGAGGAGGCTTGTTTCGGTTGTTTTTTCATTAGGATAAGATTTGACATTGAAAGCTGTGCCCAATACTTTTATGTGCAGCCCGTTGGCACTGATGGTAAATGGAATGGTACTTTTCTTTACATCGAAATAAGCTTCGCCGGTGAGGGTGGTGTTGCGGTTGGTGGTGCCGAATTGCTCATTGTACGTAAGCCTGCTGCCGGCATTTAACCATACTACCGTACTGTCAGGCAATACCAGTTTTGTTTTGGAGCCATAGCGTGTAGATACTTCACTGAATATCTTTTCCGGCAGGGAAGAAGCCGTTTGAGAAACAACATGATTTTTTGCAAGGAAAAAAACGATGATGCCACACAACGCAGCGAAAGAAAGTGCATAGAACATCCGTCGCTTTATAGGTGAGTGAGATGGTTCATTGGGATATGGAGCAGCCGGCGTTTCTATTTCCTCCAAAATAATTCCGTTCTTCTTTAATTTTTCTGCATGCAGTTCAAAAGCAATTTCAGTGTCGTAGCTGCTTGTTTCTTTTGGTTGTAGCTTCCAAACGTTTTCGATGATCTCCGTAGAGTAATGCCATTCAGGATGAGCTTTCACCAGGCCTTCCAACTCCTGCAATTCCTCGGCAGTAGCCTCTCCGGCCAGTTTTTTAGCAAGCAGGTTCCAATATCTGTTTTCAGTCATGTAGCAGGCAGTTGCGTTATGGACAAAATGAAAAGCAGTTTACCCCTAAAGACAATAAAACTTTTTTTTGATGGCCGGTTATCCCTTCACTATTGATGCCGCGGCAGTACTAATACTTTTTCAGTACGGCTGATTAGCCATTTGCAGAAAGTTCATGCACAACAGGCGGCAGGCTTAATGGGTGGCAGGTCTATAAATGTCAAGCTTAACGGACTGGCCAATGCGGCGCAGCGCAATGGTCATTTGGTTCTCTATTGTTTTTTGCGAAAGGTTCAACAGTTCGGCCACTTCTTTGTATTTAAGGCCATCTTCTTTCACCAGTTTAAAAATGAGCCTGCATTTGGGCGGCAGTTCGTTAATGACCTGTAGCAGGCGTTTATACATTTCGGCGGTGATCATCAGTTGCTCCGGATCGAGATAAATACTTTTTAATGCCACCACTGTTTCGTCAAGCGAAAACGACTTATTCCTTTTTTGTTTTTCCAGGCAATTGATGGAAAGGTTTTTTGTGATGATATAAATGTATAAATGAAAATTTTCCACTCTTGTCAGCGTGGTGCGGTTGGTCCATATTTTTAAGAACACATCCGACACTACTTCTTCAGCCGATTCTTTTGAATGGGTGATGGAGGAGGAGAAATGAACAAGCCTGGCATGATACAAAGAAAAAAGCTCTTTGTAGGCAATGGCATCGTCGTACAAAGCAATACGGCTTAGCAGTTTGTTGAGCAGTGTTTGAGCAATCATGTAAGGCAGTCGTTACCCAAATCTATGGATAAATGCATTAGCAGCGGTCAATTTTTATTTCAGGTAAATTGTTTCAAAAACCAGTAGCAGGAAGCATATTCATTTGCAAAACCCGGCAATACAAAAAGCGAAATAAGCAAATGGTGAAAATGAACAAGTAGGAAAAATGATTAGTTTCGGATAATACTGAAATACTACTGTTGGACGTAATTTTATGATACCACCCATAATTTACTTAGGAATTTTATTAACATTTTCCTGAAAACAACAACCAAAAACGACTGGGGACAATGCGTTTATTAATCAGGACACAACAAGAACATCAAATAATATAATCCAACCTATTTTTGATGACATTTTAAAGTTGCCAAAGGGGTTTACGCTTGACAGCACAATTACATTTGACAGCGCAAGGAATGCAGAAATACAAATTATCATTCCCAAATCTCAAGGAGAGACGTTGTTTGACAAACAAGTATCAGCTTATATTAAGCAGCGAGTTAAAAGTTACCGCCTCTCGTTGGACACATTAATTCAAAATGAACCTTCAATGCTTCAAGCAGTACAGAGTAGTTTCTATGTTGCCCCTGTTTCGGTTTTTAAGGATGATAAGATGGTCAGCTATTGTTTTATCATTAGTAGCGACCATGCAGGTGCTGCTCATCCTTTTACCGAGTACTATTCTTTTAATTACAACTTAAAGAGAAATAAACAATTTGCATTTTCAGATTACTTTAATGTGCATTCCAAGCAAGCCACGCAAAGCTTTATCAGTATAGTTAACAAAGCCATTGACAGACCAAACATAGGAGTTGATAAACTTGATGATATAGATTTCAATATTGAGAAAGACAGTATTGCTTTCAATTTTGACGATTATGAGGTTGGCAGTTACGCGGATGGAATAATCAAAGCAAAAGTGGCGAAACAAGCATTAAAGCAATTCATGACGAGTAACAACCACTAACAACAATTTGACGTTAGCTTAAATAACCAAAAAAACAAACTTACATGAGAAAAATAATTTCATTTATGCACATATCGCTTGATGGTTTTGTGGCCGGACCTAACGGGGAGATGAACTGGATTAAAGTTGACCAGGAGATATTTGATCATGTTGGCGTACGGATCAGCGGAACCGATACCGCATTGTACGGACGGGTAACGTATGAAATGATGGAAAATTACTGGCCCGACGCAGGCAACAAGCCCGGCGCATCTAAACATGATATTGAACATTCAGCTTGGTATAAAAAGGCGCACAAACTGGTTTTATCCAAAACAATGAAAGGCGCAGACCTGCCTGACACCACCATCATCAGCTACAACCTATCGCAGAACATCAATGAAATAAAGCAGCGGGCAGGCAGTGAGATCCTGCTTTTTGGCAGCCCTACAGCCACACATTCATTGATGCAACAAAACTTAATTGACGGCTACTGGTTGTTTGTCAATCCTGTTATTCTTGGCGAAGGCATTCCGCTGTTTACAGGCAGCAAAGAAAAAACAAAATTAAAACTACTGGATGCGCACTCATTTTCTTCCGGCGTAACGGCACTCAATTATGAGGTGGAGAGGCCATAAGGTACACTTGCAGAATGTTTCTACCAGCTTTTACGTGGCGTTTTTATGGCTTACACCGACACGGCACTTCAGCTGCGAAAACCCGCCATCCAGCAAGATTTTTCTTTCATTTTTACAATTAAATATTATTTTCAGAAGGCCGCCGATCTTTTAAAATCCAGGTTTTTAAAAACACACCAGCATGAAAAGTTTTTGCCTTTTAGCTTTAGCTGTTTTCTTTTCAATAATACAGTTGCACGCCCAGGTAGAGAACACTTCTTATACCACAGCTTTTGGAGAAAAAGTGTTACAGCTTTCCATTGTTGTTCCTGCAGAGAAAGCACAGGTTTGGAAATTGTTTACAACCGAAGAAGGATTGAAAAAATGGATAGCACCTGTAGTTAAGCTGAACATGAAAACAGGTGGTTTTATCAGGACCAACTATGATAAAACAAAAACGGCTGACGACAGTTCGTCCATACAACTTGGCATTATTAATTACATAGAGAACGAACTGATAACGCTTAAAGTGAACCTCAATAATAATTTTGCGGCTGATGTAAAAGCAGACGACAAAAACCTGCAGGAGATTCTGCGATTTGTTGATATGGGAAACGGCAAAACAAAAATCATTTCAACAATGGTAGGCTGGGGCAACACCGATAACTGGAATAAAACCTACGCCTTTTTTGAAAAAGGTAACGACTGGACTTTTAAAGAGATGCTGAAATTGTTTTAGAAAGTTTCTTTTACCAAGCCGCCGCACAAAGACTATCTGTGAGATATCGGCTCGGAAGGTTCCATAGTGGCGAATACTCGGGGCTAAAGGGGATTGTCAATTAGCTTACTATTTAATTTTGCTTCAAAATTATTTAGTACTTCGGTGCATAACTCAAGTTTTTTGACAATCTCGTCAGGAGACAATTTTTGTGAAGCAGTTTTTGGAAACGCTTTTATGTAGTCAGGAATTAACGTTTCACCGGCGCAATTCCACATGGCTTTACACAAAAAATAGAAGTTCACATGGTACCAACCATAGGTGGGTATGCCATCATTACCCCAATTGCTATTAAACGATTCTACGGATGTATGTTTTGGTTTAATATTATCGCGATACAGCTGGCAAAACAAATCAAATGCTGGTAAAATGGATGGTTTATTTTTTTTGAAATATTGATAGGCAAAGTAAGAAGCCATCCATTCGTTTGTAAAATAGTCCGGGTATCTGGCGCCTGAAAGGGAATTAAAAAAATAATGCCCTAGTTCATGAGCAGTGTAAAACTCTAAAAACGATTCTACAATCTGGGAGCCTGAAACTTTTTTTGTGAGCAGTGCTTTTTGTGTAACGTTCTTAAAATTCTGCATACCATACACATTTTGAAAACTTTCAAAACTCATTCCCGAATGCATAAAAATCCAACCTCTATGGCTGAATATAATACCATAAGGCGCCATGTCGCTGGGCCAGTTTGCTGAATCTAAAACTGCTAGTTTGACCTTGAACGGAGAGCCGAACAGTTTTTCATAATAAGTGGCAACTGAGGTTGCAAGACTTTGTAGCCTTACTGCCACGTTTTCTTTGCCGGGTGTATAATAAGTACGGATCTTTCCTGAGAGTGAATCTGGATGCGTGGACTGTACCAACGAATCTAAATTTTGTGTAAAACTGATTCGGGCGAGAAATAAAAAAGCAAGTAACATTGTAAGCCTGGTCATTGGTTTTGGTTTTACGTCGTTGTTGGTGTTTCTATCAGGCGCTGTGCGATAGCTGCACCAACAACTGAATTTAAGGAATAATCCATTACATGAGTAAGCATCCAAAATTATCTATTACTGTATGATAAAAAAACAGCAGACTTGTTACTGAAACAATGCTTGTGTGAAGCATGTAAGAGCATTGCAACAGTTGTTGTTGGTGCAGCCATAGCACAAAAGGCCAGGAGGAACACCAGGAACGGCGTAAAAAAACTATTATTCATAGGAGCCCCATGTTGTAGGCAGGCATTCTAAATGTTAGTGTCTGCCAAGTCTTCAAGGTTGTTTTTCTCCAACTCCTGCTTTAGTATTTCGATTTGTCGCTGAAGTTCTCTTTTCCTAATGATGTATTGCTTTGTGTCTACTTCGCGTTTCAGCCGCTTGTCAAGTAAAGCAGAGAGTTCGTTTTGAAGATGTCTTGCGTTGGTCGCTTTTTTTCGGAGAGCAAAACGTTCTTGTTTGATTTGTTTGATTTGTGCGGTTTCTAAAAACTCTTGGTCAAATGACGTCCCAAATGAAACTTCACCCCGTTCTTCAGGAATGATTTGTTGTCCTGTTTGAAGTGTCGGTCGCCTGCGAACAAATTGCTTGAAGTTGTCTGCTTCGATTATAATGTCGCCAATATGGGTATCGATGCGCCATTCAGTTTTATAATTTGAATTTAGGTGCTTGTGTAAGTCGGCAATTTCGATGTAGGTATAAAATTCGTTGCTTTCCAAGTTCAAGTGAAACTTCGTTGGTGTCTCAAACACAAGAGTACAAGGCGCAATATAAAATGAAAACCAATGGTCTTGTTCTGGTTGAACCCACTTGAAAATGTAGTCAATGTCAAAGTAAAGGTTTTGGTCAACTTTGAACGCATAAATTAGACTGTCGTGCCAACCCATCGCATCGAAGTCAGCGTCCGTCCAAAGCCATTTGTCTAATTGGTAATCTTCCACCATGAGGAATTATGCTTGCCTACAACACCTAAATATACAAACCAGCTTCAAATTCCCTAAAAACCATAGCATCGTTTATTATACACTTCATGTCGCCGTTTTAATTTCCACCTACGCATGGCGGCAGAACCAACACATCTACTATCCCCCCAAAAAAAAGAATCCTGCCTTTCAGCAGGATCCTGGATCTTACATCATCATACCTGTACGGCACGGCAGGCATGAATCGTTACTGGTCTTAAATCACTACAGCTGTTATCTCATCACTGTAGGTGCGGTTGGCGCTGGCGCCAATGGGCAGCACACGGGCCACGTACTCTGCTGCACTATCCAGCCCCGTAATGGTCAGCTTGGCCTTTTGCGAACAAACAATCGTCCACTCGGTATCGCCTGCCTTTTTGTACTCAAACTGGTAGTTGCTTGCCCCCTTTATTCTTTTCAGCGAAAGCAGCAGCCAGCCCTTTTGCGGCGAGCTTACCACAAACTTTTCAGGCTTGGGCAAAGCGCCTACCGGTGAGGGAATTTTGCTGACATCGAAGCCGGCGCCCAGCATAATGGCTACGTTACCGTTAGCGATCGTGCTTACATAGGCCGCTTCCTGTTTCAGCAGGCTAATGAAGGCGTCCTTCTTTTGATCGCGGATCTCCCTTGCCTGCTTGCCGCCTGTTTCGGCGGCATCTTTGGCGGCGATCAAATCGTCAAGACCGGTTTGCAGTTGTGCCAGCGTAGGCTGTGGCGTGGGAACGTCTGTATTGCCGCTAAGAGAAGTAATGATGGTCTGGCCTTTTGAAATCAGGCCAGCGATTCGATACCGGTAAAAATTAACCAGTATCTTTTGAATTCTACTCATAGGATTGATTTTAAAGAGTTAAATAATTAAAGACAAGAACGGTTTAACACACATAGGGTTAAACACTTTGATTTGCATAAAAGCTTACCTCCTTTTTAAAGTTTTATAATAAAGTGTGCCGTATTTGTTCTAAACAATTGCTATTTCCTTGTAAACAATTGTCATTTCCTTATAAACAATTGCTTTTTGTTAATGAACAATTGGTTTTTGTTATAGAACAATTTGTTTTTGTTACATAACAATTGGTTTTTGTTCATGAACATTTTTGTTTTGTTAATGAAAAAAAGGTTTTTGTTATAGAACAATTGCTTTTTGTTACATAACAAAAGTTTTTTGTTATAGAACAATTTGTTTTTGTTAATGAACAAAAGTTTTTTGTTCATAACACTTTTTGCATTTCGTTTCACCTTTCCAATGGTTTTTTGTAGCCTCTTCTTTCTTTTATATAGCTCACACCGCATTTATTTCAAAGAGCAGGGTTTTTGCATAGCCTTGCACCCAAACACAAGATAGAAGCTTGATTTTTCCTGCGGTATCCGTTGAACTACTGAATTTTTAGAAG
>JBQCJM010000030.1:0-8137 GCA_051952715.1 Flavisolibacter sp. | reverse complement strand
GCGGTTCGATCCCGCCCCACACCACACAGAAAGGCTCCAATTTTGGGAGCCTTTTTATTTTAAGCTGGTTTGCCGGGTCATGTCTGTCCTCTTTTCCGGAACCACAACAAAGCTTCCCACATACACTTTTTGATTTTCATCTATGGCATAGCCCGATTGAATAATGTCTTTGCTATTGTCAACATACAAAAACCCACAATTCATACAACTGAAAACGGGTTTCAGCTTTTCGAAGTCAATAGCTCCTTTATTTTGCGGCGCCAAAAAGCCAGCTGATTCGGTGCGCCAATTATAAAAGCTTATCGGAGCATTGTTTAAATTTTGAATTTCTCTCAACCCCATTCCGCAATAAATTCCCTGGTTAGATCTCCAGTCTGAAAGCATCACTGCATTGACATTTTTATTGCTATTGCTTAATTGCTCACCAATAATGATAAAAGATATATCTCTCATGTTCTCTTCATCTTTCCAAAGAAAAATGGCCTGACGGCTTGTGTTCGGGAAAATGACAGAACATTTTTTTGCGTCGGTTGCTGATAAATAAAACAGATCCTTTTTTACATTTTGCTTACCAAATACATCCGCAAGGTATTCGTGAGAGTCTAATTGCAACAGATCTTCTGCAAAGGCAAGATCTTTTTGCCTGGGCAGACTTTTCTTGTTCGACTTAAATACATAAAAAACTGAACTGTCAACTTTTATATGCCAGGACTGGATTACCAGATTTTGTTTTTGGTATAAAACCGGGGCAGAGCTATCCTTCTTTAACGTGGCATGATCGAACCCAGATGCAATAATTTCTTTTTCCAGCTCGGCAGATTCTTTACGGCTATTGGTTTCGTATATCAGGTCAATCCCGGTTTCGGCTGGTAAAATTTTAAAGCGGCGGATAACGGTTTCATTCTTTTCTTGTTTTATTTTGGAAAACCCCGCATCAGCCATATCAAAAACCCCGGTTTGTTTGAACCCTTTTTTTTGCAAATGCATTTGAACCTTGTTTTGATTTAAATCTAACAAGTTCATCAAATCTTTAAAATCTATGGATTGCGCAAAGGCAAGAGTAGAGAGAAAGCAAGCTATTATCGTCCAGCCTAACCTTTTCATGAGTCTTTGATTTAGCGTTTAAAAACCGCTTTTTCAAGGATGGATCCGAAAGGTTTTTCAAATGATGGGTTTTGGGTGGCACGTAAAATACAAATTTTTTTTAAAAGCTTCCGCCTCAGCTGGCTTAAACAAATATTTCCGGGAGCTTTTTTTAAAGTGGCAAACAGCATTTAAAATCCTCTTAATTCAATCTTCTGTAACAGCTATTTGCCACTATTTAAGCTACTTTTATGGATACTCATTTCATGCCAAAAATAGATTCGTCCAACCCACTATTTGCCCTTGCTTCAGACCTTGTTAACCATACGTCCAGGCATATTTTTCTTACGGGGAAGGCGGGTACCGGCAAAACCACGTTTCTAAAACATATTCGTGAAAATTGCCCCAAACAAATGGCTGTTGTTGCGCCTACAGGCGTTGCGGCTATTAACGCCGGAGGCGTCACCATTCATTCGTTTTTTCAATTGCCATTGTCTCCCTTTATTCCGGAGACTAAGGGGTTTTCGGGAGGGAGTAAGGATGAAACTACCAATAAACATACCTTGCTTAGCCGCCTGCGGCTCAACAGCGAACGGCGGAAGGTGTTACAGGAACTGGAGTTATTAGTCATTGATGAAATCAGCATGGTGCGGGCCGATGTTTTGGATGCTATTGACTTGGTATTGCGACACGTTCGCTACCGGCACACGGAAAGGTTTGGCGGTGTACAGGTGTTATTCATTGGCGATATGTTTCAATTGCCGCCAGTGGTAAAAGAGCAGGAATGGAGATTGTTAAGTGAGTACTACAACAGCCCTTATTTTTTTGACAGTCAGGTATTGAAGGATAATTCGCCGGTTTATATTGAATTCACCAGGATCTACCGCCAAACTGAAGAAAAATTTATTGCGCTGTTAAACAAAGTTCGCAACAATGAAATGGATGTTGACAGCCTCACGGCTTTGCATAGCCGCTATATACCTGATTTTTTTGGAGGCGCATCCGGTGGGCATATTTTGCTGACTACACACAATGACAAAGCCAAAACTATTAACGAGGAAGAGTTGGAAAAGCTTCAGGAAAAGTTCTTCACCTACAATGCAGAAATAGACGGCGAGTTTCCACCAACCGCTTTCCCGGCAGAAAAAGTGTTGCAATTGAAGGTCGGCGCTCAGGTCATGTTCATTAAAAACGATACCGACAAAAGCAAACGTTTCTTTAACGGGAAGATTGGCGTGGTTGCTGAGTTGAACGAAGAAAAGATCGTAGTGCAGTGCAAAGACGAATCAGCCGCTATTGAAGTAAAAAAAGAAAAATGGAACAACATCCGTTATTCGCTCAATAGATCAACAAGAAATTTGGAAGAAGACATTTTGGGTTCTTTCAGCCAGTACCCATTGCGGTTGGCATGGGCTATTACCATTCATAAAAGCCAAGGACTAACGTTTGAAAAAGCAGTTATTGATGCGGGCAACGCTTTTGCTCCCGGACAGGTTTATGTGGCGCTGAGCCGCTGTACCAATTTAGAAGGTATGGTGTTGCACAGCCGCATCAGCCAACACGCTTTTTACACTGATGAAAGAATAGTGCGGTTTGCAAAAGCGGCCAGAGAAATAGAGTGGTTGCAACAGGAACTGCTGACTTCTAAGAAAGCGTATCAGGAAAAGTTACTTACTTCCTTATTTGACTTCAGTAAAGCAATAAGCTCGTTTAAAGAGTTGCAGGCCTACCTTCTTGAGCATCGTTCTTCATTTAACACAGAAGCTTTTTCATGGAGCGATGTTATGATGAATCGTTTATCTTCACTTCAAATTACAGCTGAGAGATTTCATCTGCAATTAAAACGTCTTTTTCAACTCACCGAAAGAGCGGAAGATAATGGCGAATTGCAAACGCGGATAAAAGCAGCAGCCAATTATTTTACTCCAGAAGTCATATCGGTAACTGAGGCAATTTTGCAATCTCCTGCTGTTACTGATAGCAGCATACATGCTAAAGAATTTAATGAAAACTTACGATCTGTGTTTGCTCAACTTTCTTTGCTAACTTTTTTGCTGGGGGGGGTTAATGGTAATTTCGATATGGAGACGTTTCATCGGCGCAAAAAAACCTTTGTTGTTCCTCCTTTTGGCGTAAACGCCTATGCCGGCGCCAACGAGCCAAAGGCGGAATTGGCACATCCGGGACTATTTTATCAACTAAAAAAATTGCGAGACAGTATTTGTTCCAAAAAAAACCTGCCTATTTATATAGTAGCGGGTAGCAAAACTTTGGAAGAAATGGCTAATTACCTTCCACAAACTTTGGAAGAGTTAGAGCAAATTAGTGGTTTTGGAAAGACAAAAGTAGGAACCTATGGCAGCCAGTTCTTGTCTGTAATTGAAGAATATTGTAAGCAAAATAGTTTGCCCTCCAACATGGCAGATAAACCATCGAAAAGAAAACGTAAAGAAGGCAAGGAACCAAAGGTGGACACAAAAGCAGAGACTTTTCGATTATATCAGGAGGGAAATTCTGTTGAAAAAATAGCCAAACTAAGAGTATTAACTATACAAACAATTGAAGGACACCTGGCCCATTATGTTCAGACCGGACAAATGAAGATTGACGAGTTGGTAAGCCGCGAAAAACTGGTTTTAATAGAACCGCTGGTGAAAGACTTCTCAGGAAAATCAATTATAGCCATTAAAGAAAAGCTGGGCACTAATGTGAGCTTCGGCGAAATTCGCCTTGTGCTGGCCTGGGCGGAATATCAAAAATCATCGGCCCATATAAACCATTAAGATTTGCACATCGGCAGGATTGATGCCCGAAATACGACTTGCTTGCCCCAAAGTTTTAGGCCTTATACGGGTTAATTTTTCTCTGGCTTCTAATCCAAGCGACGTAATTCGTTGATAATCAAACTGTTCTGGAATTTCAAGGTCTTCTAATTGACGCATTCGGCTTACCAAATCTTTTTCCTTATCAATATAAACCTGGTATTTTACCTGTATTTCCGCTTGTTCAACAGAGTCATCTAAATAGCCATTTAAAAGCTGGTCTACTTTTGCCACATCTTGTCGCATCGTTTTTAAGCTTACGCTGGGGCGCAAAAGAATTTTTTCAACCTTTTGCTTTTCAACGATGGCCGCACTGTTTATTTTTTCAAAATATGGATTTACGTCTTCTGAATCTATGGCTGTTGTGGCCAGTAGTTTTTTAAGTTCCGCTACTTCTTTACGCTTTTGTAACACCTGGTCCATTCTTTCCTGACTTGCTAATCCCATTCTATAGCTGGCTTCCGTTAAGCGCAAGTCAGCATTGTCTTGTCGAAGCAGTGTTCTAAATTCTGCTCTTGAAGTAAACATGCGATATGGCTCTTGTGTTCCTTTACTAATTAAATCGTCTATTAATACGCCAATGTAGGCGTCGCTTCTTTTTAAAATAAACGACTTCTCTCCCGTTATTTTCAAATGCGCATTAATGCCAGCCATTAATCCTTGACAAGCTGCTTCCTCGTAGCCTGTGGTACCATTAATTTGTCCCGCAAAGAAGAGGCTCTCAATTTTTTTGGTTTCAAGGCTGTAGGTGAGTTGGGTCGGTGGGAAGAAGTCGTACTCAATGGCATAGCCGGGTCGGAAGAATTTTACATTTTCAAAGCCGGGCACCTTTTGCAATGCGGCATACTGTACTTCTTCCGGCAGCGAGGTGGAGAAGCCATTCACGTATACTTCGACGGTATTCCACCCTTCCGGTTCTACGAAAAGCTGATGTCTTTCTCTTTCAGCAAAGCGATTGATTTTGTCTTCAATACTTGGACAGTACCGGGGCCCCACCCCTTCTATTCTTCCAGTAAACATAGGGCTTCGGTCGAAGCCGGTTTTTAAGATATCATGTACTTCGGCGCTGGTATAGGTGATCCAGCAGCTTTTCTGTTCCTTAGGTTTTGCTGTGTTTAAATAAGAGAAGCCGCCAATCTCCTCATCTCCCTTCTGCTCTTCCATTTTAGCATAATTCAATGAGCGACCATCTACCCTCGGTGGGGTGCCTGTTTTTAGCCGATCGCTTTCAAAGCCCAGCCCAACCAGTTGCTCGGTTAGCCCTTGCGCCGCTTTTTCTGCTACCCTTCCTCCTCCAAAACGCTTTTCTCCAATGTGAATTACGCCATTTAGAAAGGTTCCATTTGTAAGTACCACGGCCTTGGCTCTTATTTGATGGCCAAGTCCAGTAATTACTCCTTTTGCCTCTCCCTTCTCAACAATTATTTGGCTCACCATATCCTGGTAAAAACTCACCCTTCCTGTTTGCTCGAGCATTTCCCGCCACTTTTGTGAAAAGAGCATGCGGTCATTTTGTGTCCTTGGGCTCCACATGGCCGGGCCTTTTGATCTGTTAAGCATCCTGAATTGAATCATTGAAACGTCTGAAACAATTCCCGAGTATCCCCCAAGGGCATCTATCTCCCGAACGATTTGTCCTTTAGCGATGCCTCCCATGGCAGGATTGCAGCTCATCTGGGCGATGGTTTGCATGTTCATGGTTATTAGCAGCACATTCGATCCCATATTGGCTGCCGCAGCCGCGGCTTCACAGCCCGCATGCCCGGCCCCAACTACAATTACGTCGTATTCTTGAAACATAAGGCCGCAAAGTTACCGTGATGTTCCACGGGAAACATTGTTAAAGTTTCTTAGCGGTTTGTTCCACGTGGAACGAAATATTGATTAAGGTAATGCTCTTCCATAGAGCGCATTTGTAGAGATTGTTCGTCGCTTTTATCCTTGTATCCGCACAGATGAAGGGCTCCGTGAAAAATGACCCGATGAAGTTCTTTTTGAAAGGTGGTATCAAAGGTGGCAGCGTTCTCTTTTACTCGTTCTACACTGATGTATATATCTGCCGTTAGCGGCTTTCCCTTTGGAGACAGTTCAAACGTGAGAATGTCGGTATAGGTGTTATGGTGAAGGTGGATTTTATTTAGTTCCAATAAATAAGCATCAGTACAAAAGATATAGTTAATGGCCTCTATGTCCTTTCCTTCCTTTTTAAATAGCCGGTTTAGGAATTCTTTTAGCTTATTTCGATGGGAGAATAAAAAATGTCTGGTGAGAAAGTGAAAGTGTATAGTGCTGTTGCTTCTTGAAACCATATTTCAAAAATCGTAAACCCTGTGTTATTGATTGCAATAGCTTTGAAAACTTTATGAAGTTATCAGAACTAAAAATAGGAGAAAGAGGCCGGATTCGGGCCTTTGAAAGTCCGGAGCTGGAGCTTAAGCTAATGGAAATGGGTTGTTTGCCTGGCGAAGAGGTAGTTGTAGAACAAAAAGCACCTCTGGGCGATCCTATTTCCATTCGTGTGGCAGGGTATTCTTTGAGCTTAAGAATTAATGAGGCCGCACAAATTATTGTTGAGAAATAAAATATTGAAATAGAAGCACTTAATGAAAGTCGGACTTTACTTTGGTTCCTTTAACCCTGTCCACATCGGGCATTTAATTATTGCAAATCATATTTTAAACGAAACCGATCTGCAAAAGGTTTGGTTTGTTGTTTCTCCCCAAAACCCCTTTAAAAAATCAAATGCCTTGCTCAACGAGTATGACCGCCTTCACTTAGTTAAAAAAGCAATAGAAGATGATGGACGGCTTAAGGCAAGTGATATAGAGTTTGCCTTGCCCAAGCCCTCTTATACAATACATACTTTAGCCTACTTAAAAGAAAAATATCCCGATCATCACTTTTCTGTCATCATGGGTAGCGATAGTTTTCAAAACCTGGAGAAATGGAAAAACGGCGAAGTCGTTGTTCAAGAGTATCCGCTTATCATCTACAAACGCCCGGGTTTTGAAGTGGAAAATAGTGTTGGAGCCAATATTCAAGTGATGAAAGCTCCCCTCCTGGAGATTTCGGCTACACATATTCGTGAGCTGATAAAGGCGGGCAAGTCCATTAAATATTTAGTACCGCCGGCAGTAGAAGAAGAAATTATCGGGTCCGGTTTTTTTAAAAAGTTTCAGAAGAAATAGCCTAAGGCAATACATGCCACAACAATCAGTGGCGCTGCTACCTTTGTAAATTGTAATAAAGAAAAAGTAGCCACAATCACCACGACGTTGAAAAAACTATTTGCATTGGCTCCTACTATCGAAATATCTTTCATAATATAAAGGGTAGAGGCAACCATAATCCCAACAACCGAAGCGTTTATGCCTTCCAGTGAACGATAGACAACGGCATATTTTTTAAGATTGTTCCAGATAGGAAAAAAGAACAGCACTAACAAGGCGCTTGGCAAAAAAATGGCAATAGAACCAATGAGGCATCCTAAAACCTGCATGTGAGCCCCGCCATTTTTTAAAGCCATGCCCCCCACGAATGAAGCGTAAGAAAATACGGCTCCAGGCATAGCCCGAACAATTCCCATTCCTGTGGTCATATCATCTTTGTCTATATCTATAAGACCTTCTACTGCCTCTGGGTTTTTTTGTTTAACAATTTGCGGCCGTACAGAAAACTGCTCATACATCATAGGCATTAATACATGGCCTCCGCCAAATACCAAGCTGCCCATACGGTAGGTGTTTTCAAATAAATTAATAGGTTTTCTATTGGGCCAGTTGTTTGCCCGTGCTAATTCACTGGTTACGCCAGCCACTAGAAAAATAATGGCAAAGAGCCAAATATTCCACCACTTGATTTTTTGATGAAGCGCTTCTACCTGGGGTATTCTTTTATGGCTAAGATTAGTGGCGACGCCGCCTGTAATAATTAATACCGGAAAAATCCATGGCGACTTAAAGAAATAGTAGGTAGCACCCACGCAAAAAAGCATAATGATCCATGTGATGGTATTTTTTATAGAAATGCCAAAAGCTATAACCGATGCATAAATTAAGAAACCGACTGCCAGCGGAGGTATGTATTTAAAGATGTTAGTATGCAGCGAACTTTGGTCAATATAGTGGAGCAAAAAAGAAAAAGCACCCATTAACACACAGGCTGGTGCAATCCAGATCGCAAGTGTTACAACTGCCAGCGGCACCCCTCCCCGCTTGTAGCCAATCAGCGTT
>JBQCJM010000029.1:0-19138 GCA_051952715.1 Flavisolibacter sp. | reverse complement strand
GGGCATGTACGGGCAATATGTTCATGAATCGGTGCTGAGTGCCGGAGAAGTGGAATCGGGGATTACAGTTCATTACGTGGATGAGCATTACGATAATGGTGACATTATCTTTCAAACGGCCTGCCCTGTTTTGGAAGGCGATACGCCGGAAAAGCTGGCGCAGCGCATTCACCAGTTAGAGCATTTGCATTATCCAAGGGTGGTGGAAGAGGTGTTGAATGCACAGCAATAGCTAAAAAATTGGCCGCGTACAACCGTAATAAAGCAGCGGCCGGTTTTGCCGGTCGATTATCAAAATGCAGACAAGGAAGAGCCATTGCTTGTCTGCATTTTGATGGCTCCTGGTTTAAATCTCCTTCGTAAACCCCACAAAAAAGGAAGGGATATCTTTTGACATCCCTTCATCGTAATTATTAAATGCACTTGCGGACGGCAGCATTAGGAGCTGAAACAATTATTCCTCGCCCATCACCTTTACGCTTCTTTCCACGAAGGCGGTAAGATCGGCGCCCTTCAACATGCCCTGTGATAACAAAGCCAGGTCAAACGCCTGTTTTGCCAACTGCGCCTGGTGCACTTCATCGGCCTGCAGGATCTTTGTAATTAAAGTATGGTTGGCATTGACGGCCACTTTATAGGTATCGGGCAAAGAACCGTAAAAGTTCATGCCGCCACCGCCCATGCGGGCCATGTCCTTCATGCGGCGCATCCATTCTTCCATGGTAATGGTTACCGGGAGCTCGTCGGCAGACAAACTTTCCACTTCCACCTTCATGTTGGCATTGTTGATGGCTTTTTCAAAAACCTCTTTCACCTTTTTGGTTTCCTCTTCGCTTAGCTGGTGCTGGGCCCCAACTTCTTTTGAAATCAGCTTATCCAGCACATCGGCATCTACCCGTTTAAATGAAACCTTGTCCAGCTTCATTTCCAGGTGTTGCATAAAATGCGCATCAATGGGAGAGTTCATCAATAACACATCGTAGTCTCTTTTGTTGGCTGCCTGTACGTAGGCGTGTTGCCTTTCTTCATCTATGGTGTAGAGGTAAATCAGCCTGCCGTCTTTGTCCGTTTGAAAATCTTTCACTTTGGCATTGTATTCATCCAAAGTAAAATGTTCATTTTTGGTATTGGTAAGCAGTAAAAAATCTTTTGCCTTTTCGTAAAACTTTTCTTCACTTACAGCGCCATATTTTACAAACAAGCCAATGTCTATCCATTTTTCCTCGTAGGCTTTCCTGTCTTTTCTAAATAACTCGTTCAGCTTATCGGCCACCTTACGGGTAATATAGCTGTTGATCTTTTTTACATTGCTGTCGGCCTGCAAAAAGCTGCGGCTTACATTGAGGGGAATATCGGGAGAATCAATCACCCCATGCAGCAACATTAAAAACTCGGGCACAATGTCCTTTACTTCGTCGGTAATAAATACCTGGCGGGAGAACAGCTTGATCTTGTTGCGCTGAATCTCAAAATCGTTTTTCAGTTTGGGAAAATACAATACACCGGTAAGGTTGAATGGATAGTCGACATTGAGGTGAATCCAGAACAGCGGATCGTCGGACAGCGGGTATAGTTCCCGGTAAAAATCCAGGTAATCTTCGTCTTTTAAATCGGATGGCTGTTTGGTCCAAATGGGGTTGGTGTTGTTAATGATGTTGGCAACTTCTACCGATTTGTATTTGGTTTCACCTTTTTCGTCCACACCATCTTCTTCGCTTTTTGTTTTGGTACCAAACTGAATGGGAACCGGAAGAAACTTGGCGTATTTATCCAGTATGCCTTCAATACGGTTCTTATCCAAAAACTCTTCGCTTTCACTATTAATGTAAAGAATAACGTCAGTACCCCTTTCCGTTTTGGTTCCTTCGGTAATTTCAAATTCGGTGCTGCCATCGCAGATCCAGCGGGCCGGTTCGGCGCCATCCTGGTAGCTCAGGGTTTGGATCTCTACTTTTCCGGCTACCATAAAAGCAGAATAAAATCCTAAACCAAAGCGGCCAATGATCTCGTTGGCATCGTTGGCTTCTTTAAATTTTTCCATGAACTCGGTGGCGCCGGAAAATGCGATCTGGTTAATGTATTTTTTGATCTCTTCGGCTGTCATGCCAATGCCTTTATCACTGATGGTGATGGTTTTGGCTTTTTCATTAACCGAAACCTGGATGGTCAGGTCGCCAAGTTCTTTATTGTATTGGCCTAAAGATGATAAACGTTTTATTTTTTGCGTGGCATCCACGGCATTGCTCACCAGTTCCCTTAAAAATATCTCATGATCAGAGTATAAGAACTTTTTGATGATCGGAAAGATGTTCTCGGTGTGTATGGAAATAGTCCCTTTCTCCTGTACCATAGGTTTTGAAATTTATTGCTTTTAAATAGTAGCCCATTGCCATCAAGGGTTGTTCCAAACCTTTATTCATTGCCAGATTGACAGCAATAATAATAGCTAAGCTGTTTCTTTTAGTCCACAGCCATTGGTTCTTTTTCACTACAAATTTTTTGCAGTATGTAGTAAAAGATAGTGAATTGTAGAAGAGAATACTTTTATTGATGCTATTCCCCTATATAGTTGAGGTTTTTATTCGACACTTGAAAAGGGGCATCATCTTTGGAATTTTCAGGTCAAAGCATGTGATATGGAAATGACAGCAGTAGTGTTACACGAAGGTGCTTTAGCTCATTACGAAGTAGCCATTGGTGACGATGGACAGTGTTATGCCTGGCTTCAAAAATATAACGGTCGGCAGGAAAATGCGCCGCCACGGCAATTGATATTGCATAAAGAAAGAAGGCGCTGGGTAGCCGATGACAGGTATAGAGATCTTTCGGATGAGTTGGGATATGCCATTGAATTAAAAGCAAAACCTTTGCTGGAGGGTCGCAATCGTAGTGGCAGCCATCCGGCAGGATAGACTAAGAAGTTGGTTGGTTGACTGGTTGAAGTGTTTAACATCGCTCAGTTGACCGATCAACTTATTCAACCATTTAACCCTCTACTAGACATCTACAGGTTGCAAAAATTCAAAAGCCTTAATACCGCATTCTCAAGGCTTTTATAATGCGGCGGTTTGGTGATCATTTCTACCTGGTACTTATTACAAAAAAGTTTATCGAGTTCGCTATTAGAGGTGGTAAACACAACAACGGGAATGGATTGATACGCTTCTTCCTTTTTTAAAATAGAAAGTGTTTCCTTGCCATCCAGTATGGGCATATTGATGTCTAAAATAATAAGGCAGGGAAGATGGGCAGCTTCTTTGGCCTGCTTTAAAAAATCCAACGCCTCTTTACCATTTCGAACCTCTACAATTTCGTAGTTACGATTGTTTTTAAGAAGAATCTCCTTCATCAACATCAGGTCATCAGCATCATCATCAGCCCAGAGTATGGTGTTTTTTTGCATTTTACTACAGTTAAGGAAGGATTATAGTTAATTACCGGATACAAAGATAAAGATGAGCCTGCTACTGCATACCGGTTGTTCCGAAGTTATTATAGTTTAGCAAACTTGTATATATTTCATAGGCAAGACTGATTATTTAATCGGTGAAACAGCAATTGAGAAAGTTTATTTTAAACACCCTTATGCTTTCTATGGCATAATTTTTTAACCTTTTCTGGCAAACATCCCCGGTATGAAAAAGAGCTATCGTTTTTTCTTGCCTTCCCTCCTCTGTCTTCTGTTGCTGTCGTCTTGTGTTTCCCGTAAAAAATATGAACAGTCTTTATCCCGGGAGCAAGATCAGATGGCTAAAAACACAGAATTAGCGAATGAAATAACCACCTTAAAAGGCCAGATTGAAACCCTGCAGGCCGATAATGCCCGGCTGGTAAAGCAAATTGATGACGCCATGCAACAGGCATCCAAAGCCTCCGGCGTAGCTAACATGACACAAAAACAATTGGAGGAAGAACAAAAACGCCTTTGGGATCTGCGGCGTTTGCTGCAACAGCAACGCCAGGCAGTAGAGAACCTGCGTCAAAAAATGGCCAATGCCCTAACAGGCTTTAACTCCAACGAGTTGCAGGTGTTTACCAAGAATGGAAAAGTATACGTAAGCCTTCAGGAAAGTCTTTTATTTCCATCCGGCAGTGCCGTGGTGAATCCTAAAGGAAAAGAAGCATTGGGAACTTTAGCACAGGTACTGAATGTCAATCCTGATATTAACGTAGTGGTGGAAGGCCATACTGATTCTATACCTATTCATGGAAAATACGAAGACAACTGGGCTTTAAGTGTGGCAAGGGCTACTGCCATTGTGCGAATATTAACCGATACTTACAAGGTAGATCCTACAAGAGTTACAGCCAGCGGCCGTAGCAAATTTGAGCCGGTTGATACCAATACTACGGCAGATGGCCGCCAGCATAACCGTCGAACAGAAATAATACTGGCACCCAAGCTGGATGAATTAATGCAACTGTTGCAGCAACCCGTAGATTCCACGGGAACGCAGTAATTAAAAAACCGACAACTGGTGAACCCATAAGCCCATAAACTGTTTCAAATGGAAGATCTGTTTTCAACTAACCTTGCCGTTAATAATCAGAATATTATGTACCGGGTGATTTTTGACGATGATAAATATGTTTTCCTTTCCGAAAGCAGCCAAACGCAGTTTCCCTCTTTTTCTTTTCGAAGGGAACACGACGAATGGCTGGGCCAGGAGCTATTACCTTCCGAAATAAAAAAACAGGCTGTTGATGCGCTGGATAAATACTTATTACAGCAGCACTGATTTATTTTTTTTAAACACATCATGTAAAATAGTAACGCTTGTCCTACTGTTTATAAAACAAAATTTGTTTATTTAGGGCATGGAAGTGCCCTTTAGTTTAACTGTTGCTATTGAAGAAAACGCTTTCCTGTTTTTGAATGCCCTACGCAAAATCTACTTTCCCACCGGGCAAAACCATGTTGAAGCCCATCTTACACTTTTTCATTTATTGCCTAATGAAGCATCTGTAATTGATGCGGTGAACGCAGCAAGCCGACAGTACAAAACGCTTCCTTTACAAATAAAAAAACCTGTGCTTACCGATGACGGTGTGGTTTATACCATTGAATGCGATGCCTTGAAGCAATTGCACGAAGACTTGCAACAGCAATGGAGCACTTTTTTAATTCCGCAAGACAAGCAAAAGCTGCAACCACACATTACCCTTCAAAAAAATGTAGCTCCGGAAGCAGCAAAAGAGTTACTGCAATTTTTGAACGAAAACTTTTGTGCCTTTGAAGCAAAAGGAACGGGCCTTAAACTTTGGGAATATTATGGCGGCTCATGGAAATTATTCAAGCAGTTTCCTTTCACCGAAAGTTAGGAAGGCCGGAAAAAGCCTGGGGGTATAATTTAAGTAAGGTAAGGCTGATAGCCGCACCGATAAAACAACCCAATAGCGAAGAATACATCTTATCCCTTCTGTCGGTTCGGGCAAAAAAAGTAAACAGTACGCCGAACACGCCAAAAATGAAACCCACAATAAAGGATATCCAATGAAAATAAAAGCTTGAGTTTTTCATAGTTGTTAATCGCTGCTGATTTTAATAATTCACCACCTGTTCTTCAATGGTTCCCGGTATTTCCCGCCACTCGTATTGCTGGTTACGCAGTTGCGGTTCAAAACCCGCTTCCCTGATAGCATCCTGGATGGTTTTATAAGTAAACCTGTGCGGCGCACCGGCAGCACTTACCACGTTTTCCTCGATCATAATAGAACCAAAATCGTTGGCGCCGCCATGCAGGCAAAGCTGCGCCGTTTGTTTACCCACCGTAAGCCACGAAGCCTGGATATTTTTAATGTTCGGCAGCATAATGCGGCTGATGGCGATCATGCGAATATATTCTTCCGGCGTGGTAAGATTGTGTACGCCCCTGATTTTAGTAAGCAAGGTGTCTACATCCTGGAAAGTCCATGGGATGAAAGCTAAAAATCCTTTGGCGTTTTCCGGTTTCTTAGCCTGCACTTCCCTGATCTTTGCCAAATGCTCAAATCTTTCCTGCACGGTCTCCACGTGTCCAAACATCATAGTGGCAGATGTAGTGATGTTAAGCTTATGCGCTTCGTGCATAATGGCCAGCCACTCGTCTGCACCACATTTACCTTTCGAGATCAGGCGGCGCACCCTGTCTATCAGTATTTCAGCCCCGGCGCCGGGCAATGAATCCATGCCTGCTTCTTTCAGGGCCTTCAACACATCGTGATGTGTCATCTTTTCCAGCTTGGCAATATGCGCTACTTCGGGCGGCCCAAGGGCGTGCAGCTTTATGGTTGGAAACTCCTGCTTGATCTGTCGAAAAGTATTTGTATAAAAATCCAATCCCAATTCGGGATGATGACCGCCTTGCAACAACAGCTGATCACCGCCGTATTGAATCGTTTCAGAGATTTTTTTGCGGTACGTCGGCATGTCGGTAATGTACGCATCGGCATGGCCGGGTATGCGGTAAAAATTGCAAAACTTGCAGTTGGCAATACACACATTGGTGGTATTGACATTGCGGTCGATCTGCCAGGTAACCTTTCCATGAGGCACTTGCTTTTTCCTGAGTTCATTGGCTACATACATCAACTCCGCAAGCGGCGCATTTTCAAAAAGAAACATACCCTCTTCTATGCTCAAAAACTCAAAACGCAGGGCTTTATCGTACAATTGGGTAAAATCCATAGCGCCGCAAATTTACAAAACCAAGTGGCAGCATTATGATAAAAGGTTTTGCATAAGTAAAAGCTTAGAATAACTTTAATACTTGCGCAACGATTGCAACGTAAACGCTTTGCATATTGTCCTAACTAAAGCCACGGACTACGAATGAAAAAACTGCTTTGCCTGATATTGCTTACTTCTTTTTTCAAAACTTCTTTTGCGCAGGAAGAGTTTATTGAGCCATCCCGTTTTTTAACAAAGTTCAATTTCATGCAGTTGACTGGCGGCGTGATCTTATTACATGCCCGGCTTGATACTTTTCCCGATACCCTGAATTTTATTTTAGACACCGGCAGCGGCGGCATTTCTTTAGATTCAACTACGGCAGCATATTTTGGATTGAAAGCAACGCCGTCCAACAAAACCATCCGCGGCATTGCAGGAATAAAAAAAGTAAGTTTTTTAAACAACCATACACTTTGTTTGCCACAGCTTAATGTTGACAGCCTCAATTTTCATATCAATGATTATGGCATTTTAACCAGTGTTTATGGCGAAAGAATTGACGGCATCATTGGTTACTCGCTTCTAAGCCGGTATATCCTTAAAGTTGATTTCGATAGTTCTAAGATTGAGATCTGGAGCAAAGGTTCCTTTCGTTATCCAAGAGGTGGTTTCTTGTTCCGGCCCGCCATCAACACATTGCCGGTTCAAAGTGCACGGGTGAAAGACGGACTGACCATTACAAGCCGTTTTTTATTTGACATGGGTGCCGGACTGAACATGATGCTGACCACCGATTTTATTAAGGACAGCGCATTAATGCATAAAAAAAGAAAATTTTATACCAAGCAGGCCGAGGGATTAGGCGGCAAGATCGATATGAGCATGACGGTAATTAAAGAAATTAAATTGGGGCCTTACAAATTCAGAAATGTACCCATCTACATTTTTGATGACGAATACAATGTTACTTCTTATCCCTACCTGGGCGGATTGATAGGCAACGATTTGTTGCGCCGCTTCAATATTATTTTGAACTATGGCCGGCGTGATATTTACCTGATACCAAACACACACTATAACGAAGCGTTTGATTACTCTTATACAGGCCTTGAACTGTATTTTGAAAACGGCCAGATCATTTTAGGTGATGTAGCCAAAGGCTCGCCGGCAGAAGCAATAGGGCTAAAGGAAGGTGATGTGGTTGTGGCCGTCAACAAAAATTTCAGCCAGAACCTGCAGCAATATAAACTGGCCATGCAAAACGCCGGCGACCGGTTAAAAATTATTATTCAAAGAAATGGTGAACTCAAGGAATTTGATTTAAAAGTGAAAAGCATTCTTTGAATTGCGCTATCACCAATGTTACAAACGAAAGTTAGCTTTCTGTCTGTTTTAAAACCCCATTCGCACAATGCAAATTTTTCTTCTGCTTTGCTTTGTTGCTTTTAAAATACTTTTACACCCCAATTCGAGGACGAACGAAATCTGTGAATCATTAAAATCATTTAATCAGTGGTCAATTTTGAAAAGTTTATATTACAGAACGGCTTAAGAGTAATCGTTCACCAGGATACATCCACACCGATGGCGGTTGTAAATGTGATGTATGATGTAGGTGCAAAAGACGAAGATCCTTCCCGCACAGGCTTTGCCCATCTTTTTGAGCACCTGATGTTTGGCGGTTCCATTAATATTCCGGTGTATGACGAACCTTTGCAAATGGCCGGCGGAGAAAACAATGCGTACACCACCAACGATCTTACCAATTACTACATACAGCTTCCTGCTGAAAACCTGGAAACAGCTTTTTGGTTAGAAAGCGACCGCATGCTATCACTGGCGTTTACCGATAATAGCCTTGAAGTACAACGCAAAGTAGTAAGCGAAGAATTCAAAGAGCATTATTTAAACAAGCCTTACGGCGATGTATGGCTGAAACTTCGTGAACTGGCTTACCAGGTGCATCCTTACCGCTGGATGACCATTGGAAAAGAATTATCACATATTGAAAATGCGCAGTTGCAGGATGTAAAAAACTTCTTTTTCAAGCATTATCGTCCTATTAATGCCATTTTAGTTGTGGCCGGAAACGTAACAACAGAACAGGTAAAAACATTGGCCGAAAAATGGTTCGGTCCTATCGAATCGGGCGAAAAATATGTTCGTCAACTGCCGGAGGAGCCAGCGCAGACAGCTCCAAAAAAATTAGAAGTTCACGCCAATGTTCCATTAGACGCCTTGTATAAATGCTGGCATATTTATCCCCGCATGGACCATCGCTATTATGTTTCTGACCTGATAACAGAAGTTTTAGGCGGGGGCGGTTCTTCACGCCTGTTTCAATCGCTGGTAAAAGAAAAAAAATTGTTCAGCAATATTGAATGTTATCATTTTGGAACCATTGACGCGGGCCTGCTGGCTATAGAAGGCAAGTTGGTAAAAGGTGTAAAAATAGAAGAAGCGGAAGCCGCTATCAGCGAAGAATTAGACAAAATAAAATCTGAAAAAGTAAGCGAAGAAGAATTACAAAAAGTAAAGAATAAAACAGAAAGCATGATTGCCTTTGAAGATATGTCGTTAATGAACCGTGCCAATAGCCTGGCAATGTATGAGCTATTAGGCGACGCTTCGTTAATGAACTCGGAACTGGATCGCTACAACGCTGTTACCGTTGATGAAATTTTAGCGGAAAGCCGGCAGATATTCAGGGAAGAGAATAGCAGTACGCTTTACTATTTGTCAAAAAGCTGATTATTACAAAAACCGAAAGAATTTATTGTAAACACATGTTAGTAAGAACACAACCTCCACCCATAAAAGACGCCGTAGATTTCAACCTGAAATTAAAGCCTTACGAAAAACATACACTGAACAACGGTGCAGAAGTATATACCATTGATGCCGGTGCCGAAGAGGTACTGCAGGTAGAATGGGTTTTTTACGCAGGCAACTGGTTTGAAAAAAATAACCTTGTAGCAGCCAGTACCAACTTTTTATTGAAGAACGGCACTACGCAGAAAAACGCTTTTCAACTCAATGAGCATTTCGAATATTACGGCTCTTACCTAAGCCGCAATTGCTATAACGAAACTTCGGTCATTACACTTCATTGCTTGGCAAAGCATCTTGAAGTGCTACTGCCTGTGGTAAGAGAAATGCTGACAGACGCCATCTTTCCGCAGGACGAAATTGAAATTTACAAGCAGAACATGAAACAAAGGCTGAATGTAAACCTGAAAAAAAGCGATTTTGTTGCGGGCCGTTTGATCGATACCTACCTCTATGGCCCCGGGCATCCTTATGGCCGCTTCAGCCG
The DNA here is from genome assembly GCA_051952715.1 of Flavisolibacter sp. Lineage (GTDB taxonomy): Bacteria > Bacteroidota > Bacteroidia > Chitinophagales > Chitinophagaceae > Flavisolibacter. Next base: position 9,170 of record JBQCJM010000029.1, on the reverse strand, counting down.
CTTCGAAGATTTTGATGCTTTAACAAAAGAAGAAGTACTCGGTTTTTACAAACAATATTATCAGAATGGAAAGTTTACCATGTTTGTTGCCGGCAAACTTCCTTACAATTTGTTTTCCTTGCTTAACCAGCACTTTGGCGATTTAAATAATACGCAGGTAAAAGTTCCTCCCATACAATCTTTGCAGGCACAAGAAAAAAAATACCGTGTTACTAACGATCCGCAGGGTGTGCAGGGTGCTATCCGCATGGGTGCCAATTTTCCTAACCGCCACCACCCCGATTTTATAAAAGTACAGGTGCTCAATAATCTTTTTGGCGGCTTCTTCGGCTCAAGGCTCATGAGCAATATACGTGAAGAAAAAGGTTACACGTATGGTATTTATAGCTATCTGGAAAACCACATCCAGGAAAGTGCCTGGGTAATTAGTACTGAAGCAGGCCGGGATGTATGCGAAGCCACTATTACCGAAGTATATAAAGAAATGGAAGAACTGCGCAGCGAATTAGTTGACGACGAAGAATTGCTATTGGTTCGCAATTACATGATGGGTTCTATCCTCGGCGATTTGGATGGTCCTTTTCATATCATCAACCGCTGGAAAACAATTATTTTAAACAACCTGCCCGAAGATTATTTCTATAAACAAATCAACACCATTAAGTCTGTAACCGCAGCCGAACTACAACAGCTGGCCAACAAATATTTATTGCCTGAAAAATTTTATGAACTGGTAGTTGTCTAAGCCGGATTGAGCTGTGTTAATGAATAACAATAAAGAGTCTTTAAAAGTTGAAGACTCTTTATTTTATAGTCAGGGTTAATCTCTTCACTAATTCTAAAAATCTCCTCAAATCCAGGTTCAGACGGTTTACATTTGTTTACAAATGAATCACCATGGGCTTCATCATTAAACTGCTCGTTACTGCTGTTGCCGTATATGTAGCGGCTTATCTTTTACCAGGCGTAACCATTACCGATGTAAAAACAACCATCATTGTAGCATTGGTATTAGCATTACTGAATACTTTTATCAAACCTATTCTTGTCGTTCTCACCATCCCTATAACCATTATTACACTTGGGTTATTTCTTCTCATCATCAATGCACTTATGGTAAAATGGGCTGCCGTTCTTGTCAGCGGTTTTCATGTTGACGGCTGGTGGTCGGCGTTTTTAGTGAGCCTGATTGTAACGGTTGTCAGTTATATTTTAAATGCTATCATCGGAGACAGGAGTTAAACATCAATTCATTATCCATGGAATTTTATAGAAAAGAACTTACGAACGAAGAGCTGCTTCATATTTATAAACAATTATTGTGGCCGCGATTGATAGAGGAAAAAATGCTGCTACTGCTGCGGCAGGGTAGAATTTCAAAATGGTTCAGCGGCATTGGGCAGGAAGCTATTTCTGTTGGCGCCACGCTGGCTTTAGAAAAGGACGAATGGATCATGCCCCTGCATAGAAACTTAGGGGTATTTACTTCGCGAAACATGCCCTTACGTAAACTATTCAAACAATGGCAGGGCAGCCAGGATGGTTATAGTAAAGGGCGGGAAAGAAGTTTTCATTTTGGATCGAAAGAACATCATATCTGCGGCATGATCTCCCACCTGGGCCCGCAGCTGGCCATCGCCGACGGAGTAGCTCTCTCTTATAAACTGAAGCAACAAAGTAAAGTGTCGCTGGCCTTCACAGGCGATGGCGGTACCAGCGAAGGAGATTTTCACGAAGCACTGAATATTGCCGCCGTGTGGGATTTGCCGGTGATCTTTATAATTGAAAATAATGGTTATGGATTAAGCACTCCTGTTAATGAACAATACCGTTGTATACAGTTGGCGGACAGAGCCAAAGGTTATGGCATGGAAAGCGTGGTGATTGATGGCAATAATGTATTGGCCGTTTACGATACGGTGAAAGGCGTAAGAGAATATTGCATTAAAAACCAAAAACCTTATTTGATCGAGTGTACCACGTTTCGCATGCGGGGACACGAGGAAGCCAGCGGCACCAAATACGTTCCGAAAGAGTTATTCGACACCTGGCAGTTGAAAGATCCTATCAAAAATTATGAAGAATGGCTGTTGAATGAAGGTCTGTTGAACAAAGAACAAGTAACAATTATCCGTAACGATCAAAAACAATTGATAGAAGAAGAACTAAAAATTGGTTTCGATAGTAAACCTATAATAGTTGATACAAAAGCAGAACTTAAGGATGTATATGCCCCCCGGCCCCCTGAAGGGGTAGCATCTGCCACACAGCCCTTGTTTAAGCAAGAGGCCGGCAAGTATAAAGTCACTCTGCAAAGCGAGGCTTCGACCGGGAGCCGCCCCTTACGCCTGATTGACGCCATTAAAGAGACCCTCCATCAATCCATGCAACAACACGACAACCTTATATTGATGGGGCAGGACATTGCCGAATATGGCGGCGCCTTCAAAATAACAGAGGGTTTTGTGGAGCAATTTGGCAAAGAAAGAGTACGAAACACACCACTTTGCGAAAGTGCTATTGTTGGTGCTGCATTAGGCTTAAGCCTTGAAGGTTTCAAAAGCATGATGGAAATGCAGTTTGCCGATTTTGTAACGGTAGGCTTTAACCAAATTGTCAACAATCTGGCAAAAATTCATTACCGGTGGGGCCAAAATGCCGATGTGGTCATTCGCATGCCAACGGGCGGCGGCGTAGGTGCAGGCCCTTTTCATAGTCAAAGCAACGAAGCCTGGTTTGTACACACGCCAGGATTAAAAGTAGTTTACCCGTCTACACCTGCCGATGCAAAAGGATTGCTCATTGCAGCCATAAATGACCCTAACCCGGTGATGTTTTTTGAGCATAAGGCTTTGTACAGAAGTGTAACTGGCCCTGTACCTGAAGATTATTACGAAATAGAAATTGGCAAAGCAAGACAGGTGCAAACAGGCGATGACATTTCTATCGTTACCTATGGAGCCGGCGTTCATTGGGCAGAAGACTATGCCATGGAGCACACAGATATTTCTATTGACATACTTGACCTGAGAACCTTATTACCCTTAGATTATGATGCGATAGCTGCTGCTGTAAAACGCACTGGCAAAGTGTTATTGCTCCACGAAGACACCTCGACCGGCGGCATTGGGGGAGCCATTGCTGCATGGATTGCGGAAAACTGTTTTCAATATTTGGATGCACCGGTGATGCGTTGTGCTTCTTTGGATACACCAGTGCCTTTTAATATCGAGTTGGAGAACAATTTTTTAGCGAAAGCCAGGCTCCATGAACAGGTTCAGAAATTAATCAACTATTAAAGTTGATACTCACAGGATTTAACCATTAACTGTCCTTTGTAAAGGCAATAAAGCCCCATCCTCTTTTTTTATCACCTGTATCAACGCTGCTACATCCTTTATTTCCGGCTTTCCAATATTCTAATCATTTGTTATCAAAAACCAAAGAGGTTTTCTTTCCGCTAAAAAAAGACGACCTTCACCGGACAACAATAAGTAAAAGCATGTCGAAATCGGGTGAAACTTTCGGTAAAAAAGAAAAAGAAAAAAAGAGATTGAAACAACGGCAAGAAAAAGCCGAAAAAATGGAGGAACGAAAAGCCAATGCTAAAAAAGGCAAAAGCCTTGATGAAATGATGGCTTATATTGATGAAGAAGGAAATATTTCTGATACGCCACCCGATCCTAAAAAGAAGAAAGTTTTTAAGCCTGAAGACATGCAGATTGGCGTTCCCAAGTATGTTCCCGGTGATGACGATCCTGTACGCACCGGCATCGTTAGCTTTTTCAACGAAACAAAAGGTTTCGGATTTATTAAGGATGCAAAAACCGGTGAAAGTGTTTTTATTCATGTTAACCAGTTAACCGAACCAATAAAAGAAAATAACAAAGTAAGCTTCGAGGTGGAGATGGGGCCAAAAGGACTCAATGCCACCAATGTAAAAAAGATCAGTTAATTCTTTACTTCTCAGAAAAAATTGTACAACCTTCCCGCACAAAAAAGCTCATGATAAAATATCATGAGCCTGTTGAGGTTGTTCCCTAAATTTTAGTCCTTAGTTTTTTGCTTGATAATATTTCCATTGTCATCTATAAGTAGCTTCACCTTATTATCACCGCTGTTCATTTTGATCTCGTAGCCGGTATGATCTTTCCACGATTCTCTTTGCACGGATGAAATAGTATATCCGGGGTATTGGTTATTCAGCGTTGTATTGATTGCTGTTGGCAAAGTACTGTAATCTGTAATTACGTAAGTGCTTCCAATCCAGTTGCCATTGGCATCGTACCAGCCGTAATAGTTGTTGTTGTCCAGGTTAAATCTTACTACGTAATCGCTTGTGGTCATGGCAGGCCAGCCCGTTAATTCCCAGTCAATAGGCACGCCTGCCGCATCGTAACTTGACCAGGTAACACTTGTGGCTGCCGGGTATTGGGTTGTAAAACTGGTTTGCACGCCTGTAGGCACGTCATATGCAGGATAAGATGAAGTAGAAGTGTTTCTGCTGCTTCCGCACGATAACAGTAAAACCATTGCTGTTACCAGGCTCATGATTTTTAGTTTCATAAATAAAGGTTTTAAGTAAACAATACTATTTGCCCAAAACCCCAAACATGTTGCCAGAATGACAAATTGCAGCTTCAATTGTTGTTGATGAGCATTATTTTTCTTGAACAAATTGCTTTTGCTTATTCTTCTGCTTGTTTAAAAAAGCCTCACTAATTGCTATCGCCTAAATTTGCGTTTCTAAAACTCTAACATGAAACGATTTCTATTGCTAAATTTTTTGCTTTTGGTTGTTGCATCAGCCTTTTCTCAGGAAGATCAAAAAGAACTTCTGAAAGAATACAGGGCCACTGCCGAAAAGATCAACGACCTTGTGCACACCAAACTGGATGCACATTTTGATTATTCAAAATCGCAGCTCAACGGTAAAGTATGGATCACGCTGAAACCCCATTTTTACGCTACCGATTCTTTGGCGCTTGATGCCAAAGGCATGGATATAAAGTCTGTTTCAATTGTAAAAGCAAGTAAAAGCACGCCTTTGAAATTTCAGTACGATGGAATGATACTGAACATCAAGCTCGATAAAAGCTATAAGGGAGGCGAGCAATACACGGTTTATATTGATTACACGGCAAAACCCGATGAGTACACCGGCAAAGGCAGCGCTGCCATAACCGATGCAAAAGGTTTGTATTTTATCAACCCGCTTGGAAAAGAAAAAGATAAACCCACCCAAATATGGACGCAGGGCGAAACAGAAGCCACATCGGTTTGGGTACCTACCATTGACAAGCCCAATCAAAAAACTACGGAAGAAATTTATATGACCGTACCGGCTAAATATGTAACGCTCAGCAATGGAAAATTAATGAGCCAGAAAAAAAATAACGATGGTACAAGAACCGATTACTGGAAAATGGATCAGCCCCATGCGCCTTACCTGTTTTTCATGGGTGTAGGTGACTATGCAGTAATAAAAGATAAATACAAAGACAAGGAAGTAAATTATTATGTAGAAAAAGAATATGCGCCGGTAGCCAGGAAGATCTTCGGCAACACGCCGCAAATGATGGCCTTGTTTTCCCGCCTTACAGGCGTTGATTATCCCTGGGTGAAATATGCGCAGATCGTTGGACGTGATTATGTAAGCGGCGCCATGGAAAATACCACCGCTACTTTACACCAGGAGTCAGCACAGCAGGATGCCCGTGAATTAACCGATGGCAACAGTTGGGAAGGTACCATTGCACACGAACTTTTTCACCAGTGGTTTGGCGATTATGTTACTACCGAAAGCTGGAGCAACATTACCCTGAACGAATCTTTCGCTACGCTTGGTTCGCAATTGTGGAACGAATATGGCCACAGTAAAGATGCAGCTTACGCAGAACGTTATGGATCATTGCAGGGCTACTACAATGGTAGAAATGAAAGCAAGGACCTTGTTCGTTTTCACTACGGCAATAAAGAAGATGTATTTGATGCAGTAAGCTATAATAAAGGCGGAGGCATTTTACAAATGTTGCGCAACTATGTTGGAGACAGCGCTTTTTTTAAATCTTTAAACCTGTATTTGAATACCAACAAATACAAATCAGCCGAAGCACAGCAACTGCGCCTGGCCTTTGAAGAAGTAACAGGCAAAGACCTCAACTGGTTTTTCAACCAATGGTATTACGGTAGCGGCCATCCTAAATTCAACATTACTTATAGCTACGATGATGCAGCTAAACAGGCCCGCATGATCGTAGAACAGACGCAGGGCGACAGCAATTTATTTAAGCTGCCGGTGAATGTGGATGTTTGGAATGGCAATACATCTACACGCCACACTATTTGGATCAATGACAAAGTGGATACTTTTTATTTTTCTGCTGCATCAAAACCCGAGCTTATAAATTTTGACGCCGACAAAATACTTGTAGCTCAAAAAACAGAAAATAAATCGCTTGCTGATTACCTGTTCCAGTACAAGAATGCAAAAAATTATATTGACAGAAGAGAGGCCATTGATGCAGCCATTAAAAAACAAGACGATGCAACAGCGGTCCAAATTCTTTTGCTAGGGGTAAAAGATGCTTTTGCACCATTGCGCAGTTACACCATTGGCAAACTGGATTTTACAAAAGAACAGATAAAAAATGCTGCAGAAACACAACTGTTCGATCTTGCACAAAAAGACAACAATCGCCTGGTGAAAGCAGCAGCTATTGCCAAATTAGGAGAGTTGAAAGAAGCAAAATATAGAAACCTTTTCCAATCGGCGCTTTCCGATTCATCTTACAGCGTTGCCGGCAGCGGCCTCGAAGCCCTGGCCAAAATTGACAGCACAGCTGCTTTTGCAGAAGCAAAACGATTATCAGCGCAGCCATCTAAAGGAAAATTAACTTCAGCCATTACAAGAGTGTTGATCAGGTTTGGCGACGAATCATCTGCTGACGTTATTTTAAAAAACTTTGAAGACCTGCCTTTGGAGCAGGCAAAGTTTGAAGCCATTAGGCCACTCGTGGACTTTTTAAGCAAAATAAAGGCTGCTGCGCCTTTCAAAAGAGGTGTTGATGATCTTCTAAATCTGGTGAATGATATTCCTGAATCTTTCAGGGAGCAGGTAGCTAATTTTATAGAAGGCCAGCTTCGCGGCGTTCAAAAAAATAAAACGGCAAGTGGACAAACGGAATTAGCCAACTATATTGAAAGCAAATTGTCGAAAAAGGGATTTTAAGAAATTATTTTTAAAAAATAAAAGCCATCTCAAAAAGGTGGCTTTTTTTAATTGTCAGATTTTGGGTTACCGACTATGCGGCCTTGATAACTTTCTTTGCACCTTTCTATTAATGCTACTGAGCCTCCTAACAACAACCATGCTAGCGGCTTTATCAATTTTCGTCTCACTAATATTCAGTTCTTTTGCATATTGTACATTATGCACACTGAAAAAAACACTGGGAACAACGAACTAAATACTTCCTCCATGGAAACAACAGCTGGCAATTCATTTGAAGTTATAGGCGGAAAGAAATTGAAAGGCGAGATCATTCCGCAAGGTGCAAAAAATGAAGCCTTACAAATCATCAGCGCTGTTTTACTAACAGGTGAGAAAGTTACCATCAGCAATATTCCCGACATTCTTGATGTAAATAATTTAATAGAACTGTTGCTGGAAATGAATGTAAAGGTAGACCGTGTTGACCGCCACACCTGCATTTTCCAGGCCGATGATGTAAACCTGGATTACTTACGTAGCCCTGACTTTAAAAGCAAAAGTGGCCGTCTCCGTGGTTCAGTAATGCTGGCCGGGCCTATGCTGGCACGATTTAAAAAAGCGTTTATTCCAAAGCCGGGAGGCGATAAAATCGGAAGGCGCAGATTAGATACACACATCATTGGTTTTGAAAAACTGGGTGCGTCATACCAATATCACCCGGAAGACGGATTTTTTTATTTTACCACAAACGGATTGAAAGGAAAATACCTGATGCTGGATGAACCCTCTGTAACCGGTACAGCCAATGTTATTATGGCGGCTGTAATGGCCAGTGGTTGCACAATAATTTATAATGCAGCATGTGAGCCTTATATTCAACAACTATGCAAAATGCTGAACCGCATGGGTTCAAATATCAGCGGTATTGGCAGCAATATGCTGGTGATTGAAGGGGTAGACATTTTACATGGCACTGAACATCGCATGTTACCCGACATGATTGAGATCGGTTCTTTTATTGGCCTGGCTGCCATGACACAAAGTGAAATCACTATTAAAAATACAAGTCTTGAGTATTTAGGTGTTATTCCTGAAAAATTCAGGCAGCTGGGTATTCAACTTGATTTTATCGGGGATGATATTCACATTCCGGCCCAGGACCTTTACGAGATCCAAACGTATATGGACGGTGGTGTGTTAACCATTTACGATCATCCCTGGCCGGGACTTACCCCCGATTTGCTCAGCATTATTCTGGTGGTAGCTACCCAGGCCAAAGGCTCCGTGCTGGTACATCAAAAAATGTTTGAAAGCCGCTTGTTCTTTGTTGATAAGCTTATTGATATGGGTGCTCAAATTATTCTTTGCGATCCGCATCGTGCCGCAGTCATTGGCCTTGAAAGAAAATACAAACTAAGAGGCATCCAAATGAGTTCTCCCGACATCAGGGCTGGTGTGGCTCTACTCATTGCAGCTTTAAGCGCCGAAGGTAAAAGCATTATTCAAAACAGCGATCAAATAGACAGAGGTTATCAATATATTGACAAACGACTGAAGCGATTAGGAGCAGAGATAAGAAGAGTGTAACATATTGTAGAAAAAGAAACGCTTAACATGAGGAATGTTTATAGCCAACATTCGTTTAAAAAAGCGTTATGGCATGGTCTATCATTTCAATGCTCACTGAAATTAAAAATTTTCTCTGTCAAAAGGCTGGTATGAATAGCAAGTCGTTAGCAAAGTGAAAAGCTATGTGCTTATTCCCACTAGCCATAAATAAACCACGCCCCACTCACTACTTTTTCCAACCATTATTACTTTCGTCCGCATCCATAAAAATACCGCCATCCAGCGATAGCGATTGCACCGTTTTTTTAGTTGCCAACTTGATACTGGCTACTTTTTGATTAACTTTCCATACCAGGGGCGTTTGGTGCAGGCTTTCGCTGCTGCCATC
>JBQCJM010000028.1:0-2908 GCA_051952715.1 Flavisolibacter sp. | reverse complement strand
CAGTAAAGCAATAAATAATCAATTTTTATAACTATCTATCACCGAAAAAACAGGTAGAAATGATAAACCAATTAATTTTCGGCGCATTTCAGCACACCGAACGCATCTTTTTAAATTGAAAAAGCAGTGTTTAATATTTCATCTTGCTCCTCTTTATGCACTTTTGAAAAGCCTGAAGAAATGGCTGCACTGGGCTGCCTGCTGATTATACCGAAGTTAATGGAGGTCAAATTCATTCTCAGGTAAGATGCCGCACCCATATTTAATGGCTCTTCCTGCACCCAGTACCAGATGGCTTTATGATATTTTTCATAAAGCGCTTCTAATTGCTTTAGCGGCAATGGATAAAGTTGCTCCATCCTTATAATTGCAAAATCATTTCGCTTTTCCGCTTGTCTTTTCTCTTCAAGATCAAAGTATATTTTACCTGAACACAACAGTACCTTATCTATTGCTGATGCATCGCTCACCGAGGCATCATCGATAATTTCTTTAAATCCGCCCTGCGTAAATTCTTCCATTTTGCTGTAACTGCCGGGATGACGAAGATTAGCCTTTGGAGCAAAATTGATTAAAGGCTTTCTGAATGGCCATGCCAGTTGCCTTCTTAATGCATGGAAATAATTCGAAGCAGTAGTGATATTAGTAACTACCATATTCAGCTCGGCGCACATTTGAAGAAAACGTTCAATTCTGCCGCTGCTATGTTCGGGCCCTTGTCCTTCATAGCCATGTGGCAACAGCATTACCAGGCCATTCATACGATGCCATTTTTGTTCAGCGCCTGCCACAAATTGGTCGATAATAACCTGGGCGCCGTTTGCAAAATCACCAAATTGGGCTTCCCACAAAACCAGGTTATTCGGATTCGCCATGGCATATCCGTATTCAAATCCCAAAACTGCATATTCACTCAAAAGCGAGTTCCATATTCTTAATAATCCCTGTTTGTCTGAAATACGGCTTAGGCGATTATAAAACTCATCAGTTTTTTCATCCCTTATCACGGCGTGCCGATGGCTGAAAGTGCCCCTGCGCACATCCTGCCCGCTCATTCGTACATCTTTTCCTTCTGCCACGATACTGGCGAAAGCAAGTAATTCTCCGGTAGCCCAATCAAATTTTTTCTCATCCTCAAATAGCTTGATTTTTTCGTGAAGTATCTTGTTTATCTTTCTTAAAGGAGTAAAATCTTCGGGTACAGACATTATAGCGTGAAACAGCTTTTCCAGTTTTTCTGTAGAAATAGCTGTAACCGGAGAAGAATCAAAATCAGTAAGAGTGGCTTTTCGAAGGCTCTGCCACCACATTTCAGGCTTTTGATAACTGTAAGGAAGCGGATGTTGCTTTAACTCATCAAGCCTTTCCTGCAAATCTTTCCAATATTTTTCTTCCATTTCTTTTGCCAAACCTGCCGTAGCTTCATCTCCGTTTTTTAACAGCCAGTCGATATAAATTTCCCTCGGATTTGGGTGAGTGTCGATAAGCGCATATAAAACCGGTTGGGTGAATTTAGGATCATCACCTTCATTATGTCCATGACGGCGGTAACAAACCATATCTACAAAAATATCTGTATTGAATTCCTGTCGGTACATCATCGCCACCTGTGCCACTTTCACCACCATCTCGGCATCATCGCCATTTACGTGGAACACCGGGGCTTTTACAATCGACGCTATAGAGGTAGCATAATCTGAGCTGCGCGCATCATCAAAATCAGTAGTGAAACCGACCTGGTTATTAATTACAAAATGTAATGTTCCTCCCGTGCAAAATCCCTTTAGGCCGCTCATCTGCAACACCTCATAATTAATACCCTGGCCCGGCAAAGACGAATCGCCGTGAATAAGAATAGGCAGGATTTTGTCATAATCGCTGTTATATGTCACATCTGCTTTACTCCTGGCAAACCCCAGCACTACAGGATCTACTGCTTCAAGGTGTGAAGGATTGGGACTTAGTTTAAGATGCACCAACTTTCCTTCGGAAGTGGTAACATCGCTGCTAAATCCCTTATGGTACTTTACATCACCGCTTCCCATCGTAGAATCAGTAGGTGCGCTGCCTTCAAATTCAGTAAAAATCTGTTCATACGTTTTGCCCCAAATATTTGCCAGCACATTCAGGCGGCCACGATGCGCCATTCCTATCACTACTTCCTGCACTTCGTTTTCTGCGGCGGTATTGATGATGGCATCCAATGCCGAAATCGTATTCTCGCCGCCTTCAAGTGAGAACCTTTTTTGTCCTATATACTTTGTTTGCAAAAATTTTTCAAACATGACCCCTTCATTCAATTTTTGAAGAATCCTTCTTTTTTGCGTCAAAGGAACGGGTTGTTGTAAAGTATGTTCAACAGCGTTGATAATCCATTCAATCTTTTTCGGATCATTCAGCGAACTGAACTCAACGCCAACAGAACCGGTGTAACATTTTTTTAGATGATCAAGTATCTCCTGCAAAGTAGCAGTTCCCAATCCTGCAAATTTGCCAGCCTCAAATTTTGTTTGCAAATCGCTATTATCCAAGCCGAACCACGATAGTCCGAGATTTGCATTTCTATCTTTCCTTTCCCTGATAGGATTGGTTTTTGAGAGCAGATGGCCTTTATCTCTGTATGAAAGAATTAGTTGATACACCCCAAATTCCTTTTGAAGGTTTGTTACTGAAACAGGACTTACCTGAGCCACAGTGGTGGCTTTTCCGTTGCCATTGTGCGACGAAACCGCAAAATCAAATCCTTCAAAAAATTTACGAAGATCCGCATCTACGCTATCGGGGTTATTTTTAAAATCCGAGTACAAATTTTCAATATAGGCGGGATGGGAACTGGTGATATACGAGAAATCTTTCATGACGAGACAGGATTTTGAGAACATTCTCTTGAGAAATTTCTTTCAGAAGA
>JBQCJM010000027.1:0-3367 GCA_051952715.1 Flavisolibacter sp. | reverse complement strand
TTTCGTGGAGTTGGTTATTTTATGTAAACATTCCCTTTGGTATCATCGCAATAATTGTTTTGTTGGAAGCCTTGCATAAATTTGTTTCAACAGCCAGGGATAAAAAGATCGACTGGTGGGGTGGTTTGTTCATCACCGCTACTTTAATTCCTTTATTGCTTTCGTTGGTTTGGGGTGGCAGCGTGTATCAATGGGCATCGTGGCAGATCATTGGTTCGCTCATCATGGCTTTTGTTTCATTGTTCATTTTTATTGGTATAGAAAAGCGGGTGAGCAATCCTATTCTTTCACTGGCATTATTCAGGAACAAAGTGTTCTTTACTTCGGTCTGTGCCTTGTTCTTTATATCTATGGGCATGTTTGGCGCCATTATTTACATACCTATATTTTCACAGGGTGTTATTGGCGGTTCGGCTACGCATGCGGGTTTGATCCTTACACCCATGATGCTGTCGCTGGTGGTAGCTTCCACTGCAAGCGGGCAAATCATTTCACGCACCGGCAAGTACAAATTCTTATCCATTGCGGGTACAGCCATTACGGTAGGCGCCTTGTTTTATTTTTCAACTATCAACGAAAACACCGGCAATACGGCATTAATTATCCGGATGATATTACTGGGGCTGGGGTTGGGCATCACCATGCCCATTTTTACGCTGGCCGTGCAAAGCGCATTTCCCAAAGAACGCCTGGGCGAGGTGACCGCCGGAACCCAATTGTTCAGGAGTGTAGGCGGAACCGTGGGCACGGCCGTTTTAGGCGGTATTATGAACAGCCGCTTGACCACACACGTGGCCAGCAAGCAGGCCGAACCCTTCGTGGCACAAATGAGGCAGTTAGGCCTGGGCGCCACCGGTAGTCATTTCGATGGCAGCTTTATACAGTTGGTTTTGAACCGGGAAAACCAGGACGCCATCCGGGGCATGCTATCTAAAGCACCGCCTGCCTACCAGCCACAGCTGAATACCAATTTCGATCATTTTGTCAATGCTGCTAAAATTGCTTTTAGCGATGCCGTGGACGGTGTGTTTTTGTGGGCAGCCCTGTTGATGGTGATTGCCCTGGTGGTTGTTTTCTTTTTGCCCGAGATACCCTTGCGTAGATCGGACAGGCCAGCCATAGAAGAAGCAGGCGTGGTGCTGGAAGATGAACTGGGCCATTGCGATGGCGACAACCAGCCAAGGATAATAGCGGCAAGAAACGAAAGAATGGGATAGAATAGAATAATTATGGATGGCTTACTCACCTGATGGAATAATTCCGAATTTCAGTTGTTGGTGTAGCCACCGCACAACAGCTAAGAGGAACACTCAACAACGGCGTAAAATACGTTATTAAACAGAAGGCCTGTTAAAAATGAGGCGGCTTTCGCAACAGATGCAAAGCCCTTTACAACAGATGCAGAGGCCTTTACAACAGATGCAGAGCCCTTCGCAACAGATGCGGAAGCCTTTGCAACAGATGCAGAGGCTCCTGCAACAGATGCGCACAACCATACATCTGTTGCGGTATCAATAACAACAGTTGCAAAACCCTGCGCAACTGTTGCGGCCATGCCTGCAAGTGTTGCAGAATGTAATGCTTCTGTAGCATAAGGCCTTGCAACAGGTGTAGCATATAAGGCTTAAGTTAAAAGAGGAACTACCAACTTGCCTGCGTACAGCGAAAGGAGTATCTTCCATGTAGTTAGATGTATGTATATTGCGTAACTGCAACTGTTGTAGGCAACCAAAACAATTATCCTCTATGAAACACGTGTTATTGATAATGGTGCTTTCCATTCAGACCCTTTCTTTCTACCAAACTAATTCACCGGTTGACGTGACACCTTGTTTGCAAAAAAAAATTATGAAGGACATTGATAAAGAAGTTCCCAAAGTGAAGCAGCGGCTTGAAAAATCCAAAGAAAACCCAGTCCAAATTGAATTTACTATAGACACCTTTCGGGTTGAACGTTTCATGGAAAAATGGGTAGGTCTTGACTATCGTGACTTTGGTATGCGTGACGCTGGTTACGCTACAGCAAATCTTTACGACAGCTTGCTCAATAAATATTATAAAAAGCTGCTGGCAGTTCTTAAAGGCGAGGATAAAAAAACATTACTACAAGCACAAAAAGCTTGGCTTTCCTACCGAGACAGTGAGACAAAGTTGGTGGGGACTATCAGTAAAGACGAATATTCAGGCGGTGGGACAATGCAGGGGTTGACTGAAGCGTCTGAGTATCTAAATTTAATTAAGAGTAGAACGATTACGCTTTTCGAGCATTACGTGAGAGCCACACAAAGCTATTAGTAGGCGATGCGCATAACAATGCATTGCTTCAAGTGTGGCAGAAGTGCCAATATGGGACTTGAGAATAACGTGGCAACAACTTAACTTTACTAAACTGCACTGCTGCCAATACCACACCTGACAGCAATGCATTAAACGTTAGCCGCAACCCTTATGAGACAATCACTAATTATTTGCTTGTTATTTTACCTGCCTGTATTTGGATTTGCCCAACGGTTCAATTTCAAACAGCGAAAAGCATCGGCAATTGGCTTACTCCAAAATGAAGACAAGGCGAAGAAAGTAACCTATAATTATTCAATTGGAGTGGCGGAAGACTATTTTCCAAACAGAAGAAAATATCGCTTGGCCCAACCCATAAATTTTGTCAAAGAAGACAGAACATTTCAGTACCAAACGGCATATTATTTTTCTGAACCGGACTCTATCATAAGGCTTATTGAATATCAATGGGAAGGCACTGACAGTACTACCGATACAGCATTTAATTTGGTAGTAGAAAAAAATAAAGCACTTGTGTCTTGCTTTTTCAAATCAAAGGGGCAAGACTATCCAGCAACTGAAACCAAATCGGCGAAAACGGTTTGGGATAATAAAACCGTACACGTTGAGCAGTTCTTTATTCCGGAAATGCTGCGAATAAGAGTTTTGGTCAGTTGGAAGTAAGTCGCTGGGTGAAAAGAGTTTCAATTATATTGTTTTTACAATCTTTGTATTGGCTGGCTTGTTGTTTGTCGTACTGAGTGTTTGCAACTTTTTGGGTTATGTCAAATTCGGTCAACAATGACATGCCGCTAATAGCGGTTTTTGAACCGCCGTCGTTGGCGTTGAGGCAATGCTTTGCGTTCAGGCCCACCGGCAACAGGGATAGAAAGAAACTCTATTATAGCACAAGACCGGAGAACACCAACGGCGTCACCTTAAAGAGCCTTTTCACATACCCTGCGGGAGGATTAATTGAAGTGAGTATTCTTTTTTGCTTTGCAGTTGTAGATATTTATATACGCACCATTATAGCTCACTAAATTGCCGTTGCTGTCGAACACATGGCCAGTTATCGGGTGTTCGCCTA
>JBQCJM010000026.1:0-11889 GCA_051952715.1 Flavisolibacter sp. | reverse complement strand
CAAAGCCTTTTTACGTGATGTAGCCTGCTTTGACTTTGAAGCATTGGCTGAGAAACGGGCAATGAAATCCAGCAAAGCCTGGCGTTTTTCTTCGGTCTTTTTATTCTTATCATTTATCTGACGTGCCATTAATTGAGAAGACTCGTACCAGAAAGTGTAGTTACCTGTAAATATTTTGATCTTAGAACGATCCACATCGGCCACGTGTGTACATACTGCATCTAAAAAGTGACGGTCGTGAGATACAACCAAAACGATGTTTTCGTAATCAGCTAAAAAATTCTCTAGCCAGCCAATGGTTTCAATATCTAATCCGTTGGTAGGCTCATCCAGTAATAAAATATCAGGATTACCAAATAAGGCCTGCGCCAGCAACACACGAAGCTTTAATGTAGCAGGGATATCTTTCATCAAAGATTGATGATATTCTTCTTTTACACCCAACTCACTCAGAAAAGTAGCTGCATCACTTTCGGCTGTATAGCCGCCCATCTCACCAAACTCTGCTTCTAATTCCCCGGCTTTCATATAATCATCTTCTGTGGCGTTAGGGTCGGCATAAATGGCATCTTTTTTATGCATGGTTTCCCACATTTTTTTGTGGCCCATCAATACCGTGTTCAAAACTGTTTGCTCGTCAAATTCAAACTGGTTTTGCTTTAGCACAGCCATGCGTTCGCCCGGCGTAATGGCAATAGTTCCTTTATTAGGTTCTATTTCGCCGGATAATATTTTAAGAAAAGTAGATTTTCCTGCTCCATTAGCACCAATTACACCATAGCAATTACCCTTGGTGAAACTGATATTCACCTCGTCGAACAAAACCCTTTTGCCAAAGGAAAGCGAGACATTATTAACTGAAATCATAGTACTCTGAAATTGAGGCGCAAAACTACAATTTTAAACCTGCTTTTTAGATACGATAACGTTAAGAATAGGTGAGGGCAGGTAAAGCATGAGAACAATGATTTTTCTTCCAGATTCTTGGGACTGGTCAGCTAAGAAAGGAAGTGCTTTGCAAAATCGTTTGCCCGTATGGCAAAAGATACTATGGCTCCGGACAGTTTAAAAATTTCTGAAAAAAAGCAATAACAATCTATTCGTTGATCGTGTTTTGCAATTTTCAAGCAATATCAGATGAGGTGGTTTCCGCCTGAATAGTTGCGTCCAGTTTTTGACGACTGTATTTCTCTAACTTGTTCAATAGCCAAATGGCAAACGACAACCATAAAAAGCCCATACAATAACCGGCAATAACATCAGTGGTGTAATGCACTCTTAAGTAAATGCGGGTAAAGCCAATGATGAGAATAAGCAGCAGCAAAAAAATAATCAGTGTCCATTTAGCTTTTTCATTTCTGAACGTTTTGAAAACAATGTAGATCAGAAGGCCATAAAAAGTAATACTCATCAGTGCGTGGCCGCTTGGAAAACTCAGTCCTTTTGCTTCATACAACAAAGGAATAGAGGGCCTTGGCCTGTTAAAAAGATGCTTTAGAATAAACATCAGCGCCAAACTGCTTAAAGCTATGGCTGGTACCTTAATAGAATACCATTTATGCTTTTCAATAAAAATAAAATAAGCAATAAGCACAAGGTTAGCCGGTATTAAAAACTCGTGAGAACCCAGGAAAGTAAAGAACAGCATTACTTCATTGTTACGTTCACTTACATGGTGGCTGAGGTAATTAAACACCCGTTGATCGAAGCCTGTGCGGTGCAAAAAAAAGATTCTTCGCGTAACAAAAATGAATATTACCAGAGCACAGATAAGCAGACTGACTACTATGATCATTTCTACTGATAACAATGCCAATGCCGCTGCCATTCTTTTAAACCTTGCCGAAATCCTTCTGAACATATCCTTACAATACAAACAATATACCTCAAAGAAAGCCTTGAGCTTTTAGCTACGAGCTGCGAGACCTATAGTTTGAGGCTGTTTTTAAATCTTGCAGTTCGTAGCTCATGGCCGCAGCTTTTCTTTGGTATAATTTTTATGCACATATTTTTATGGCAAAGCCGGTATTTACTACCAAATCATCTACTATTCATAAGGTAGATTATAATGAAAAAGAAAAAACAATGGAAATAGAGTTTCGCAGTGGAAACGTCTATCGCTACTATGATGTGCCGCCGCGAATGTGGAAGATATTCCAGCTATACATTGAATGCGAGGGCTCTGCAGGCTCGTTCTTCAACGAATACATTAAAAACCAGTTTACATCCGAAAAAATTACAGAAACTGAAGAATAGCCATGAGTTGCGGATGGATATTTCATTCGTTCAATCTCACAACTCATAGCTAAAGCTTCATGCCTTACTAAGGCTGATGGGTTTCCCTGTTTCTTCCTCTTAACATGTTGGTTGCTCCGTCCATGCTGTGCTCTAAATGCAGCTCTCCCTGCGGCTCTTTGGCTACGTCCGATTCCGCCTGCTCACCAACTGAACCTTTGGCAACGGTAACGCCGCCATCTACAGAGAACAATGCTCCCGTTGCATAAGAAGCTTCATCCGATGCAAGGAACAAATAAGCATTAGCAATTTCTTCGGGAGTGCCCCGCCTGCCTAACGGCGTGGCGCCAATCAACATTTTTTCATCCTTCGCCGTCATGGGACCAGTTTCTTTATGTGTCCACGCTGTATCAATAGCACCAGGACAAACACAATTGGCTCTTACACCATACTGTGCCTGCTCTACAGCCACACCCCTTATAAAAGCATGAATCCATCCTTTGGTGCCGCCATAAACCGAATTTTTGGCAAGGCCAATTTTCCCCGATTCGGAACCTGCGGCAACAATGCAACCTTTTGTTTTTTGTAGTTCGGGAATAGCATACCGTGTCATTAAAAAGGTAGTACGGATGTTATTTTTAATGAGGTACTCGAATGCATCAATAGGAAAATTTTGAATTTCTTCCATCACAGGAAAAACACCGGCATTATTGATCAATATGTCCAGCTTACTATAAGTATTTATGGCAAACTGCACACAAGCCATGGCGTTCTCTTCTATAGAAATGTCGGCAATAAAAGGCGTGGCATCACCGCCTTCTTTCATAATGTCTCTAACTACATCATGTACCGGGTCTTCCGGAAAGCCGCTTACAACTACTTTAGCACCTTCTCTTGCAAATTTTTTGCAGATGGCCTCACCAATGCCTGTACCACCACCGGTTACAATGGCAACTTTGTCTTTAAGTCTATTCATAAAATCTCTTTAAACAGAACCTTGCAGCAATTGTTATGCTAAGCACAAAGAAAGGCAAAGCCGTAAACGCTTTGCCTAGCTGAACAAGAGAAGATAACTATTAAAACGAACTGTCGCAATGTAAGAAAGCGGTTCGTTTCAGGAAATACCTATTATTGGGTATTTTTTCATGACAATGAGTAAGCAATCAATTATTCAATCCATTTGATGCAAACGGGGTTGCCTATAATTATGCGTTTGCCCGTATACCGCAACAAACCCGTTTTTGCGTTTCGTTTGAAGATGATAATGTCCTCACTGTTTTGATTGGCAACGAGCAGGTAATTGGCTGTTGGATCGAAATTAAAATTGCGCGGCGTTCTTCCTTGTGCAGATTCATTTCCAATCATGGTTAACTTACCGTTTTGAGCATTAATCTTAAAGATGGAAATAGTGTTTGAGGAATCGCGATTAGATGCATACAAAAATTTGCCATCAGGCGAGATGTGTATATCAGCTCCGGTAAAGGATTTGGTGAACCCCACAGGAACGGTGCTAAGCGTTTGAAATTTTTTAAGTGCTCCGTTTTTATAATTAAATGCAGTAATCGTTCCGCCCATTTCCTGTATCAGGTAAGCCCATTTTTGGTTTGGATGAAAAACAAAATGTCTTGGGCCCGAACCCGCTGTAACCTTCACCGGGTCTTTTGCTGTAAGTTTTCCCGTGTGTTCGTTAAAAGCATAGATCATTAATTTATCTATGCCTAAATCCGAAACAAAAAGCTGATGGTTATCTGGCAACAAAACTGTTGCATGCACATGAGGGCCTTCCTGCCTTTGCTTGTTTATACCGCTGCCTTTATGTTGAACTACACTAACCGCTTCTCCAAGGCTGCCGTCTTTAAGAATGGGTAGTACAGCCGCTGTGCCACTGCTATAGTTAGCCACAATTGCCCATTTTCCCGTTTTATCAACTGTAATATAACATGGGTTATCACCCATAGACAGTTGTTGATTGAGCTGCGTTAAATGGCCGGTGCTTTTGTCGAAAGAGAATGCAGTAACTTTTCCCCCATTGCCCTTTTCTGCATTTTCATTTACTGCATATACAAACTTTTGGTTAGGAGAAACTGCCAGGTAAGAAGGATTTGAAGTTTTAATAGAATCAATTATCGTAGCTGTTCCGGTATTGCTGTCGAAATTATATACATACACGCCAATGCTTTTGCCATTGGTGTATGTGCCGGCCAGCATATAATATTTTTTTTGGGCTATGCACGAAAAACAAAAAAAGAAAAGAATAGCAGAAAAAACTGACCTCATACAATGAATTAAGTTTTGAAGTTATTGATTTTATTATTGACCAAAATGCAATCAGTGTTTGGTTTAACGAATACCACTAAAGTTTTTCAGTAGCAATTTCCCTGTCAATAAGCCATGCTTTTTGTTTCCATTCCAGCAGTCCAAGTATTGCCAATACCAACAAAACCACATAATAAACACTGGTAAAAACCAATCCTTTCACAAAATACAAGGGAATGGATGCAATGTTGGTTGCGATCCACCAATACCAGCTTTCCACCTTTTTCTTTGCCATTAGCCACATGCCCGTGTATGCCGTAGCCGAAGCAAACGCATCGGCCCATGGAATGGCACCTGAAGCAAAAAGCTGTTTTAAATAAACCAGTGACAAATACACACCCACATAAAAAAATATAAAGAACAAAACCTGTTGCCACCACTCTTTGTTATTGGAAAAACGAATGTTTACAATATGATGTTGCCGCTGGTCTTTTTTTGCCCAAAGTACCCAGCCGTAAATACTCATTATGGTGTAATAGAAGTTCACACTGGCTTCGCCAATTAAATGATATTTAAAACTGAGATAGATGTAAATGATGGTATTGATAAGACCGATAGGATACACCCAAATATTTTCTTTCTTAGAAAACCACACGCTGGCAATGCCTGCAAAAACAGCAATGTACTCAACCAGTGTTGTGCCTTGCAAACCAGCTATAAATTGCTGAAGAAAATGCTGCATCTTACAAACCTAATTCAAAAACAAAAGCACCTCGAAAGAGATGCTTATATACGTGAAATCATTTAGGATCATCAATACCTATTCAGCTTCCGCTACCACTTCTTTTACTTCTGGTATCATTCTCTTCATCATGCCTTCAATACCCGCCTTTAAAGTAATCATAGATGAAGGGCAGCCGCTGCAACTTCCCTGCAACATCAGGTTTACCACGCCATCGTCATAGCTTCTAAACTGTATAGCGCCGCCATCCATTTCTACAGCAGGACGCACATAATTGTCAAGCAACTCTTTAATACGCTTTACCACATCACTGTCATCGGCAAGAACATCATTGCTGCTCTCTACTTTTCGGGTAGCTACTTCTTCCTCGTTGATAACCACTTTGCCTTCTTCTAAATATTCTTTCAAAAACTCGCGAATGGCAGGAATTACATCGCTCCAGTCGGTATCCGGCGTTTTGGTTAGTGTAACAAAGTTAGAAGCGATAAAAACCGCCTTGATGAAAGGGAAACCAAACAACTCGGTTGCTAAGGGCGAAGGTTTTGCACTTTCTACTTCAGGGAAATCAATGCTTTTGCCCGGGTACAAAAGCTTGTTCGCCACAAACTTCATTGTTTCGGGATTCGGCGTCATTTCGGTATATATGCTGATAATGGGATTGCCTGTTTTGATCATGTTAGCGCTATTTTGCCCGCAAATTTACCAATGTTCCTGTTAAAAGGATGCTATGAAAAAGGCATTTTACCGAATTCGTAAACTTTATAATAAAAAGACTTAACGAAAATTAAGAAATGTTTGTAATCAACCCTATGCGACAGACTTTTTGTTGATTTAAAATGTTCTTTTTACACCCAGCGTAGCGTAAAATGTGTTTTCTCCTCTTTCAGAGAGATCGGGTCGACCTGGGATGATAATTAAATTTTGTGGCAAAATGTAAGAAGGTGTGGCCAAAATCATCCAATTATCTTTTGCAAAAATAACTGGCACAGATACTTCGTAGGCCAGTACATTAAAGGTTTGAATTTGTTCTGTTACCTGCTCCGTATTACCCGGAAACAAAATGGAACCGCCTTTTTTCCTGTTGTAGGTATTGGTAAAGTTCTGAGTGCCTGCGTACGCATACACCGACGGATCAATTACCCAGACACTTCCGCCGTTATTTTCAATTTTGATGATGTGGTCTAATCCTGCGGTTGCACCAAAGTCAGTTTTATCACTAAACTTAACATCGCCGCCAAAGTTTATGTTCACGATTTTGTTCAAGCGGCTGATGTTGATACCTGTTTGTGCTTTCAGTGCCGACTGTACCAACTGGCTGTTGGCTTTGTAAAAAGGTTTTAAAGCATAAATACCGGTAAGCCATTTTTCTGTAAGATTTTGGTAACCCAAGGTAGTTACAGTGCCTGCGTAACTAAAGTTTTGCAATTTGTTGTTTACAAAAACCGGTGCAGCATTGATGTAAAATTTTGGAGTTAACCACAATTCTACTAATGGAAAAAAGCTGGTACTTTTTAAACTATCGGTACGGCCATAATAATTCAAATTGCTATTATAGTTAACACCGAATTTGAATTGCATTTTTGATTGCGTACTGTCCTGTGCATTTGCCAAAAAAATTGAAACAGAAAATAAAAAAACAAATATTTTTTTCATAGCGTAGGTTTAAAAAAGCATCCCATTCAAAGAATGAATGGGATGCGTAACATAGGGGTTAATATTATCCTTTTTTCGCCTGTCCTTTGGCCGCGGCTCTTGCTTCGGTGCTGGCAGAGGCGCCTTTCTTATCGACCTTTACGCTGCTGCTTGTTCCTGTATTAGCGTCAAGCACGGGGGAGTTTTCATTTGCATGTTCTTTAGCTGTTTCGCCGGCATGCAAGGCCGTTTGCGATTTTGAACGAGCTTCGGTGTTTGCTTTTGATGTTAGTTTAGTTGCAGCTTTTTCGGTTTTGTCCAGCGTTTTTTTGCTGTCCACATTTACATTGACATCAGTTTGAGAAGTGGCATCCGTTTTTGCACCAAATACGGCTGAGTTCCCGTTAGCATTTGCTTTTGCCTGCTCCGATGCGTGAACATCTGCCTGCGCATTTACTCTTGCATTTTCTTTAGCTGTGCCTTTAACGCTTGCTGCCGTTTGTGCGCCTTTGTTTAAAGTGGTTTTTGCAGTTGCTGTTGTAGCCGATGTTGTGCTTTTGGTAGCATTTGTAACTCTTGTGGCCGCATGGGCAGCTACCTGCGTGGTAGCATTTACATTAACTGCTTTTGACACCGTTGCATGTGTGCTGTTAGCTACGCCTAAACCAACCTGCGCAAAAGATACGGTTGCAGCAAAAGAAGCTGCCAATACGAGCATGGATTGTTTGATTGTCTTCATAGATCAAGTGTTTTTCGGGTTTTGTGATACCATAGATAGGTGGAGGCGACAGAAAGTTTAAAACTGTGAATAACATTTTTTAACGGAGATTAACCTTACATCATAAAATGCTGCGATAAACATCCTATTAAATAACACAGATAAAAAAAGCCTGCATGGTTTGCAGGCTTTTATGAAATCGGAAAATTATTTTATTGAACGATCATGAGCTTTGCATAATTCAGCATGATCTTTTTTTCGCCGTTCACATCAAACCTTATTGTTGCTACAGGATTGTGTCCCGAACCTTCCAGCTTGATCACTTCTCCAAATCCAAATTTTTGATGTTCTACACGCATGCCTTGCTCAAGCTTTGTAATATCGCTTGGAACAAAATTAGGTGACGGAACATGCGTTGTCTCTTTGGGTTTGCCATTGTTGCTTATCAACGTAGAAACAAAACTTTTTTCTTTTGGCTGATTGCCGCTAAAACCTCTTTGCATCCTTTCAAAGGCACTGCCCATTAGGCCGGAGCTTTGATTTTTTACACCGCCGCCGGCAAACGATTTGTCGATATATTCTGTTGGTATTTCATCAATAAAGCGGCTTTGATCGCTTTGTATTAACGAACCGAATTTGTATCGTGTGTTCGTGTACGTAAGGTATAATCTGCCTTTTGCTCTTGTAATAGCCACATAAAACAATCTTCTTTCCTCTTCAAGTTCTTCTCTTGTATTAATGCTCATAGCATTGGGAAATAATCCTTCTTCCAAACCGCCTACAAACACTACTGGAAACTCTAAACCTTTAGCGGCATGTATCGTCATCAACTTTACCGTATCTGCAGCAGGGTCTTTTTGATCTGCATCAGTAAGTAAGGTAATTTGTTGTAAGTAGCCAGCTAAACTTTTGTCTCCTACTTCACCGCTTTCTTCACTCATGGGTGTTTCGGTAAATTCTTTTATGGAGTTCAATAGTTCCTGTACGTTCTCATACCGCTGTACGCCTTCCGTGCTTTTATCGTTGAATAATTCTTTTACAAAAGCAGTTTGTTTGCCTACATGAAAGGCCACATCGTAAGCATTTTTTGTACCCAGCATACTGTGAAAGCTGCGTATCATCAATACAAATTCTTCAATGGCCTGCAACGTGCCCGCTTTGAATCCAAACATCTGAGCATTCTCCAGCACCTGCCACATGCTGATGTTATTATCATTGGCTGCCAGTATAGCCCTGTCAACAGAAGTTTTACCAATGCCGCGAACAGGATAATTAATGATACGCTTCAACGCTTCTTCGTCTTTAGGGTTGACAATGATGCGCAGGTAAGCGATATAATCTTTGATCTCTTTGCGTTGGTAAAACGAAATGCCACCATAAATGGTATACGGTATATTCATTCTGCGCAGGCTTTCTTCAAAAGAACGGCTTTGCGCATTGGTTCGGTATAAAATGGCAAATTCTTTATTCGTATAATGATTGCGCAGCTTTTGTTCCTGTATCTGATCGGCTACAAACCGGCCCTCATCGTTATCGGTCATGGTGCGTACCAGCCTTATTTTTTCGCCGGTAGCATTTTCAGTAAATAAAGTTTTAGGAATTTGGCCTTTATTGTTTTTAATGATCTCGTTGGCAATGCTTAAAATATTTTGCGTACTGCGGTAATTCTGTTCCAGCTTGATCACTTTTACTTCGTCATAATCTTTCTGAAACTGCAGAATGTTTTGAATGGTTGCTCCACGAAATGAATAAATACTTTGTGCATCATCACCCACCACACAAACGTTTTCAGTTACGGCGCCTAGCAGTTTAATGATCTCGTACTGTGCTGGGTTGGTATCCTGGTACTCGTCAATCAAAATGTATTTGAACTTATGCTGGTATTTATGCAATACCTCAGGAAAGTTTTTGAGCAGCTCGTACATTTTAAAAAGCAAGTCGTCAAAATCCATGGCGCCGTTTTTAAAACAACGCTTACTGTAAGCATCGTAAATCTGGCCTATCATGGGGCGGTTGGCCCGCATATCCTCCTGTTGAATATGGTAATCGGCCATATACTCTTTCGGACCTACCAATGCATTTTTGGCTCCTGAAATTCGGTTATATACTACATTGGGTTTATAATGCTGCACATCAAGGTTCAGCTCCTGCGTAACCGTTTTTACCACACTTTTGGCATCATCTGTATCATAAATAGTAAACGAGTTAGGATACCCAATACGATGCGCCTCGGCACGCATGATGCGGGCAAACACACTGTGAAAGGTTCCGATGTATAAATTGCGGGCTTCGCGGTTGCCCAATATGTGCCCAATGCGTTCCTTCATTTCGGCCGCAGCCTTATTGGTAAACGTAAGTGCCAATATATTAAAAGCATCCACACCATTAGCCATAAGGTGGGCTATACGTGTAGTTAAAACCTTTGTTTTTCCGCTGCCGGCACCGGCCACAATCATCAGCGGTCCTTCTATTGTAAGCACAGCTTCCCGCTGCCTTTCATTCAATCCCTTCAAATAATCCTGCATAGCCGCGAAGGTAGTTTTTTGGTCACATTTTATATCTTAAAAGAAGTTCAATTTATAGAGTAATGGTATCTTTCCTCTATGACAACTAATTTACCCGAAGTATGGCTTCGCGGACCAATAGAAAATGTTCCGTCCCTGCTACAACCTGTTGCGCATACGTTAATGCAGGCAGTTGAAGAAGTGAAAAAAATAATGGAAATTTTTCCAGACAAACTTTTATGGAAACGGCCCGCCGAAGTTGCCTCGCCAGGATTTCATTTGCAGCATATGGCGGGAGTAATTGACCGGCTTTCAACCTATGCACAAGGCAAAACTTTATCGGAATCACAAATGGCGTATTTGCAAAATGAAGGAAAAGAAATATCTATTACTTCGCCAGAACTGGTGCGGCAATTTGAAGAAAAAGTAAACGACTTAATAAAATTGTTACGCACAACCGATGAAGCTACTTTGACTACCCAGAGAAGTGTTGGCCGCAAAGCGCTGCCTTCTACCGTGATGGGTCTGTTGTTTCACGCTGCAGAACATACCATGCGGCATGTGGGTCAGTTATTGGTTACAGTAAGAGTAATAAAAAACACGACGGAATAAATTAGCGTAGGCTGTTTTAAGTGAACAACCCGGCTCATCATTCTTTATAGGCACATCATTTGTAAAAACATGAGTTATGAAACAAATGATGTTAGCCATAGCAGCAGCTTGCCTGTTAAGCTCCTGCACACAGGTAGCAGGTTGGTTTGGCTCCAACGACGATAGCACAAAAACTATTTCGGACAGCAGTGCTTATGCTGCCTTGGCAAGAGATGAAAGCATTACAGAGGCCAATGCCTATTCGGATCTTTTTTTAGATAGTGCCGCAATAAAAAATTTTGTTCGAAAAGAAAAATTAAGCGACTCGGCCGCAAAAGCCCTGCGCAATTTTTACCTGGTACGCAATTATGAATACGCATGGTTTACTTCTTCCGGATTGACAGAACAAGCCAAAGGTGTATGGAATTTATATTCGGAAGATTCTGCACACACCAATAAAAAACTGAAAGAGCATGTTGATTCGTTGGTTCAAAACGATTCGCTAACGATTGTAAAAGGTGATTCTTCTTTTGTGCAAACAGAATTGGCATTAACAAAAGAGCTGGTACAGTTTGCACAGAAACGTACGCACGGGCCTATTACTTCATCAAATTTTTATTACCTGGTTCCCGCCAAAAAACAAGATCCTTTGCAATTGGCCGACTCTATCTTAAATAGAGAAAAAGATTCGGCTCAATACGCCGGCAATAAGGCATACGGTTTATTGAAACAGCAATTAAGTATTTATTACAAAGCTGCAAAAGATAGTGGATGGAAAGAGATCGGCATGCCTAGTGAAAAATTATCTAAAGGGAGTACTTCTCCGGTTGTGCTCGAAATAAAAAAACGCCTGCAAGCAACCAATGATTATACGGCATCTGATACAAGCCGCTTGTACAATGATTCTTTAGTTGCAGCTGTAAAAGATTATCAGCAACGGAATGGACTGGCGGCAACAGGCATAGTGAACGATTCGCTCATCACTAATCTTAATGTGCCGGCAGCGGAAAGGGTTCAACAAATATTGGTGAATATGAACCGCATGCTATGGATGCAGCCTATGCAGGACAGTAACCGGATAGTAGTTAATATTCCATCACTTATGTTGTACGCTTATGAAGATAGCGGGAAGGTTTTTCAAATGCCGGTAATTGTAGGCAAAGAAGGCACAAGTACTATGATGTTCACTGGCGATATTATCCAAATTGTTT